>JBDTOJ010000032.1:0-1825 GCA_039933295.1 Chloroflexota bacterium | reverse complement strand
TCCGGCCATCGAAGGCATGCGCACCGGGACCGACCGCCTCGTGGGGTCGGCGCATCCAGTACGCCAGGTTGTGGCGACTCTCGTGCCCCGGCCTGGCCCAATTGCTGATCTCATAGCCGTCGAATCCGGCTGCCGCCAGGCGCGCCACCGCATGTTCATACATCGAGGCGGCCCGATCCTCGTCCTGTGCCGACCGGGCGCGGGTGCGCCAAGCACGGGCACCGCGCGTCGTCGGGAGGTGGTCACCCATCGGTCCGGTCAGGCCCTCGGCATCGGGGTCGTCGAGGGTGAGCGCGTACAGGGACAGGTGGTCAGGTTCGAGGGCCAGGGCGGCCTCGAGCGCCGCCTCGAACCCTTCGACAGACTGTCCGGGCGCGTCGTACAGGAGGTCGAGGTTGACGGACTCGATCCCGGCATCGCGGGCGCCGTGAACCGCCGCCCCGATGTCCTGCGCACGATGCCGACGGCCCAGCCTCCTCAACTCGACGTCGTCGAACGCCTGCGCCCCATACGAGATCCGCGTGATCCCCGCGTGTCTCAGGGCGGCCGCATCGCCGCGCTCATCGGGGCCCGGATTGGCTTCGAGCGTGATCTCCGCCCCGTTCGCGATTCCGTATCGAGCCCGGACGAGTTCGATCAGCCCGGCGATGTCCTCAGCCGGCAGGAGCGATGGGGTACCGCCACCGAAGTAGATCGTGTCGAGCACGGGTCGGGCTCGCCCCTCTTCGGAGCGATGCCCCTCGCTGTAATACGAAGGCGTGGGGGGCGGCGCACTGCCTTCGCTCGTATGTTCTTGAGGGGCATCACTTGCCGGAGGGACGTTTCGCGGCGCCGGACCTGGGCGTGCGGGTGTGCGCAACTCAATCTCGGCACGCAGCGCCGCCACGAACGCCCCGATCCGGTTCCGAGGGCCCCTGGCGGCGGCGCCGGCAACCACGACGAAGTCGCAGTACGGACAAATCGACACGCAGAATGGAATGTGGATGTAGAGCGAGCGCAGCGGCTCCGGGGCGACTCCAGCCGCATCGCCTGGATCCTCGGCTGCTCCAGGCCTATCGATCGCGAGTGATGTCCCGACCCGCGACGACATGCCAGCCGTCCGGGGCTCGTCGTCGACGGTCGATCTCCTCGACCTCCGTCCCGCGCGGCGCCGGCTGCCCGGCGTGCCCCGTGGTCAGGAAGACCGCGACGCGGGTGACCCCATGCCCGAGGAGGGAAGCCGCGATCCCGCCGGTCACGAGCGTCGCCCAGCCGGCAACGAGCCCGATGACCAGCGAGAGCAGGAACATCGAGCGATCCCGGCCTGGGGCGCCAAGGCGGGTTGACAATGTGTACGTCGCCGCCTGGGCGAGGCCCGCGAGGATGGGGTCCACGCCGGCAATGATCAGGAAACCGAGCAGCGCGCCCCGGAACACCGCCTCGTCGAAGAACGCGGTGGCCACCTCGTTGAGCAGCGCGCCGGGGTACTGGCTGATGTCGGGCAGCCGAAGATGGTGATAGCGAAGCCAGGCCACGCCGACGGCAATCCCCGCTCCGACGCCAGCCAGCGCGAACCCGAGAAGGATCCCATTGCTGCCTCCTCCGGTGAAGTAGAGATCCCGCATGGGGGCCGGGTGGATCAACAGGACGGCCGCGATGCCGACGATGCCCACGACATACCAGGTCAGCCGGCGGAGGACGGACGGCGCCCGGCCACGGACCGGTTCGTCGTACTCGGCCGTCCCGAAGCGCTCAGCCTCGAGCCGGAGCATCACGAGGAGCAGCGTCAGCGCGAACGCGATGAGCGTCCGGAGTTGGGCCTCCACGCTCAGTTGGCGTCCGTTCG
>JBDTOJ010000031.1:0-26405 GCA_039933295.1 Chloroflexota bacterium | reverse complement strand
CCGGAAGAGCTCCCGGGCGACGGTGTTGGGCAGGCGGTCCGGGCCGATCGATTCGGTGATCTTGATCTGGACCTCGGGCACGAGGAGGAGCAGGCGGAGCAGCTCCTGCTCCTGAGGCAGGACGCCACGGAGGATGTCGCCGACGCGCAGGGCATCGGGAGCGGCGGTCACGCTTTCCACGCTTATGCGACTCGGCGAATCAGTTCCGCTGCGGCCAGCCGACGGGAGGCCGGTAGCCGAGCGCCCACTTCGAAGCACTTCGAGCAGAACCCGCTCCTCCACCCCCGAGACCTGTCGGACCCGCTGGAGCCAGGCATCGCGCATGACCGGGTTCGGGACCGCGCGGATCGTCGGGATCAGGGCATCGACGAAGCGCGCCTTGCCGCCGGGCGTCTTGAGATCGAACGCCTTGGTATAGGTGTCGATGAGGTAGTCGACGATCGGTTGGGCCGTGCGGACTTCCTCGCGCCATCGGTCGGGCGTCTCGCGCAGGACCTCGTCCGGGTCCTTGTCCTCGGGCAGGCGGACCACGCGGACCTCGTCCAGCTCGACCCCGGATTCGGTGGCCGCGAGCTGGCCGATAAGGCTCTCGAGCGCCTGCACGCCGAATGTTCCGGCCTTCTGGCCGGCGGCATCGACGTCATAGGCGAGGGCAATCTTCTTGGCGTAGCGGGTCAGCAGCGCGACCTGGCCGGGGGTGAGCGCGGTTCCCAACGACGCAACGACGTTCTCGAAGCCCGACTGGTGGGCCATCAGCGCGTCCGTGTAGCCCTCGACGATCACGGCCTGGCCGGACTTGCGCATCGGGCCCTTGGCCTTGTCGATGAGATAGAGCGTCCGGCTCTTGTCGAACAGCGGCGTGGCCGGCGAATTGAGGTATTTGGGGCCGGTGTCGCGCGGGTTGCCCTGGGCGTCCTTGCCCTCCACGCCAAGGATCCGGCCGCCGAGGCCGACCGCCGCGCCGTTCTGGTCCCGGATCGGGAACAGGACGCGGCCGCGGAACCGATCGATCACGCCGACACCGCGTCCGGCCGACCGGCCCTGCGACGCGAGGCCGACCTCGACCAGCTCTTCGGGCTTGATCCCGCGCTTCTCAACGAGGCGGCGGCTCATGGTGTCCCAGCCCTCGGGCGCCCAGCCGAGCTGTGCGGCCTCGATGGTTGCATCCGTGAATCCCCGCGCGCGGAGGTAGTCGAGGGCGGGCGCCCCGAGCTTCGTCGAGGTCAGGACCTGGTGGTAGAAGGCGATCGCGGTCTCGAGGATGTCGCGGAGGCGCGCTCGATGGGCATCCTCGCGCTTGGTGCGCTCATCGATCTCGACGCCGGCCCGGTCCGCGAGGGTCTTGAGGGCCTCGGGGAACGGCACGGAATCGCGCTGCATGACGAAGCTGAAGATATCGCCGCCGAGGCCGCAGCCGAAGCACTTCCAGGAATCGCGGGCGGGCGTGACTGTGAATGAGGGTGTCTTCTCGCCGTGGAACGGGCACAGGCCTTTGAAGGTGGTGCCCGCCTTCTTGAGCTGAACAGTCTCGCCGACAATGTCGACGACGTTCAGCCGGCTCTTGACTTCGGCTGCGATTCCGCCTGCCAACCGACCTCCTGGTTGATCGCCCTGTGAACGGATGTACGCGTTCCGTGCGAGGAAGGTTCTCGGGGACATCACGCTCGACCGCGACGTCCCGGACATGATTGCGGGCCTGTCAAGTGCTGACAGGCCGTTGCTCGTCATTCTACACCCTTGTCAACCCCTTGACACGTTAAGTTGTCAATACCCCATGGGGGTATGTGTCAAGCGTGCACCTCGCGTCACTTGACCGAAGTTCCGTTGGCTCCGATACTTGCTAAGGGTCAGTAGCACGTTGGAGTCGCGATGAACGACGTTACCCAGATCATCGACCGTCGGGTGCTCGTGCTGTACGACGCGGACTGCGGGATCTGCAGCCGCTCCGCGCGATTCCTTCGACGTCTGGACGCCGATAGGCGCCTCCATTTCATGCCGCTGCAGAACGCCGACAACATCGTCGATGCCCCGTCCGCAGCGGCCCTGCGCCACGCCATATACGTCCGGGACCGAGATGGTCGGTGGAGCTCCGCCGGGGCCGCCTGGATCAGGATCGCCGCAGCGATTCCACTCTTTCGACCGCTGGCCACTGCCGCTCGTTTGTCGCTCGTCCGGTCCCTGGTGGAGTGGACCTACTGGCGAGTCGCCGGCAATCGCCATCACCTGAGCCACCTGCTGGGCGACGGCGCCTGCCGCATCGAGCCAGGGCCACGGTGACGAGGAGCGGCTGAACGGCCGTTGCTGCTCGCCTTACCTGATCGGATCCCGGGCCCATGTCCCGATCACCGCTCGCGGAGCGCCGCGACGACACTCAATCGGCTCAGGCCGCGATCGGCCAGGGCCAGCGCCCCGGCGAGTGACAGTCCGACGATGACCGTCATGACGCCGATCAGTGCGAGCGGAATCGCCGGGCTGTCGGCTGGCGGGTCGAAGATCCCGGCGAGGATCTGAAGGAGGGCAAGGCCAACCAGACCACCGGCAATCAGTCCCTGGCTGACGCCCGCGGCGCCGATGAACAGCGCCTCGCCGACCATCGAGGCTCGGACCTGCCGAGGCTCGGCGCCGATGGCGATCAGGGTTGCGAACTCCCGTCGACGTTCGGCGAGACCCGCGAGCAGGAACAGGGCGACCCCGACACCCGCGATGAGCACCGCGAAGCCGACGTCCAGCAGCACGAGGCTCGAGAGATCGACCGAGGTGATGCTGTTCGCGAGGCGAGCCGAGGTGGTTCCCAGGTCGGCGATCTGCCAGCCAGATCCCAGCCTTCGAGCGAGATTGGCCGATGCCGTGCCCACGTTCCCATCGGCCCGGGCGAGAACAAACGAGATTCGGTCATTGCCGGTCTGCGCGACGACATAGGCCTGATTCGCGACGAGGAACGCGTCCTTCGGCGCGGTCGGGAATTCGAGGGCAATGCCGGCCATCGTGAAGTCCACGGTTTTGAGGATCCCGCTCGCGTCCGGCACGCGGATGCGAATGTGATCCCCGGCGACGATGCTGTAGTCCTTGGCGGTCTCGGCCGAAACGAGGATTGCGTCCGGGCTCGATTGCAGGGCGGCCATCGCCGCACTCGCGGTTGAATCGACGAAGAACGAGTCTGACAACGGCGCCACCGACGCAAGGGTCGACGCATCGATGGCCAGGAGGTCCTGCGCCTCCGGGCCGACGTACACGACCCGATCCACGAACGGGGTGACACCAGCGATCCCGGCGCCGGCCAGATTGGCGGCAGCGGACGCCGGCGTCGCCGCCAGTGGCGTTGCCTTCAAGTCCGCGCCGAGCGTGAGTTGAGCATCGACAACCTGCTGCTGTCGGTAGGTCGCATCGAACACGAGGACACTTGTCGCAAACCCAACAGCAAGCGCAAGCACCACGATCGCCCGCGATGCGGCGGCCGCCCGAGCCGTCACGGACCGACCGGCAAGTTCGCCGCCCGGACCGAGGATCCGACCCAGGACGAGAGAGAGGCGCCCAGTCCTTTGCAGGCCCGCAGTCACGACGCGCAACAGCAGCGCCGTACCACCGACCCAGAAGAACAGCGGTGCCACGAACGACGTCAACGCCAGGGTCACCGTCGGGTTGCCCTCGGCGTTGAGCACCGGGTGAATCCCCGACCCGCCGGCGACGACGTATACCACCGCCCCGACGATGAGCGTGACGACGTCGAGGTACAGGCGCTGCCAGAGCGGAACTCCGCCGCGTTGGAGTTCCTGGCGACCCGCCGCGATCTCCTCGGAGAGCTGTGCCCGCAGCGGCAGGATCGCGGCGAGACTCGCGAGCACCGTGGTCAGCACGATCGCGATGACCCCGCCACGCAGCACGGCTCCGGGTGCTCCCGCCGAAGCCAGGTCCGCGCCGAACAACGTGAAGCCGATCCCGACACCGAGGACCACCCCGAGAAGCGATCCGATCAGGGCGGTGACGATCGTCGCGCCCATGAACACGGATCCGAGCTGGCGTCGGGTCGCGCCACGGGCGCGCAGCAGGGCCGCGTGACGCCGGGTGGCATCAGCGGTCGCGTCCGCCGCGAGCCGCGACAGCGCGAGCGCGAGCAGGATGCCCGGCAGGGCCAGGAAGATGAACAGGATCTGGCCCCAGGCGAGATCCTTGGCGAGCGGCTCCAGCGAGGCAGCGGCATCGTCGACCCAGGTGATGGTCCCCGCTCCCTGCCGCTCGACACGGCGACGGACGGTATCGAGCCATGTCTGGGCAGCGACCGGATCGCCCGGAAGCTGCGCATGATCGAGCTGAACGTGGAGTTCTCGCCGAACGGCAGGATCCGGGGCAAAGACCGGCGTATTCACGCCGGACGGCGTGCCCCCGGCCGTCGCCGGGTCCGTGGCGACCGCATCGGCCGGGATCTTGGACAGGACCAGGCTTTCGAGATCGGTCTGGCTCATGACGGCGACGTTGACCGGCGGGTTGGCGCCAACCGCCCTGTGGGCAGCATCGATCGGGCCGAGGATCAGGTCCGCGCCGACGATCGACACGATGCCCGATACCGGCAGGGATACGGAGCCGCCGCCGGGCAGCTGGAATGCGACCGTATCGCCCGGGACCGCCCCGAGGTTCGAGGCCAGGTCGCGGCTGATCGCGATGGCACCAGGCGTCACCGATCCCGACGAGAGGCCGAACAGCCCGGTGGCCGAACTGAATGACGAATCGAGGCCGAGCAGGACGCCGACGCTCGTCTGCGTGGCGGTCCCAGCCTTGTCCGTCGCGGCCGAGTTGAAGTGAGCGAGATCGAACCCGGTCACGTTCCGGACGGCCGGGTCGGCTGTCAGGATCGCGCGGGCCGCGGCGGGGTCCGCCCCTTGCCCGAGCACGACCTGAGCGTCGACCGGAAGGTCGGCGAGAGCCCGTCGGGTCACGGTGCTGCTCGATGCTGCACCGAACAGGAGGACGCTGGTGATCAGGGTCGAGGCAATCGCGACCCCAACGAGCGCGGCGAGGGATCGGCGAGGCTCGCGCAGAACGAGGCGAAGAGCGTGACGAGGTAGATTCATGCCGGGACTCCAAGGGACAGGCGCCCGTCGCGCATCAGGTAGTGGTGATCCGCGCGTGCGGCGCTCGCCGGGTCGTGGGTGACGAGGACCAGGCTCGCGCCGCGTCGCCGCACCGCGTCGGTCAGCAGCGCGAGGACGTCGCCGGCGTTCTCTTCATCGAGGCTGCCGGTCGGTTCATCCGCCAGGATGAGGGCAGGCTCGTTGATCAAGGCCCGGGCCACGCCGACTCGTTGGCGTTCGCCACCCGAGAGCTCGTCGATCCGAGCGCCGTAGGCAGCGCCAAGCCCGACCTCTTCGAGAGCAAGCCGCGCCCGGAACTCACGATCACGTGGCGGAACCGCGGCGAGGGCAAGCGGAAGGGCGACGTTCTCGCCGGCCGTGAGGCTGGCAAGCAGCCCGAACGACTGGAAGACGATGCCGATGCGGGCCTGGCGCAGCCGGGCGCGCTCGGTCCGGCTCAACCGCGAGAGCTCGAGGCCCATGACTTCGAGGGTGCCCCCGTCCGGAACTTCGAGACCGGCGAGCAGGCCCAGCAGGGTGGTCTTGCCGGAACCCGACGGTCCCTCGATCGCGACGACCGTTCCGGCTTCCACCGTCAAGTCGACATCGGCGACGGCGACGACCGGATCGAGCCCGGACTGGACATACCGCCGGCACAATCCGCGGCCCGTGATGACGTTCATCGCACCCGCCGATCGGCGACGACGCGCCCATCACGAAGCTCGACGATCCGATCAGCCCGTGCGGCCACGTATGGATCGTGGGTCGCCATCAGGAGGGTCATATGCTCCTCGTGGTGGACCTCGACCAGCAGATCGAGCAACCGCTCGGCCGTCGTCGAATCGAGCTCGCCGGTCACCTCGTCGGCAAGGACGATGGGTGGTCGCGTCGCGAGGATCGCGGCGAGCGCCGCTCGCTGCTGCTCACCGCCCGAGAGCTGGCTCGGCCGGTGCCGTTCCCGGCCCGCCAGGCCGACCCGCTCGAGGATGACGTGCGTGCCGGCACGATCGATCGGCCGACCAGCCAATCCTGAAGCCAGCTGGACGTTCTCCTCGAGATTGAGGAACGGGATCAGGTTGCCGCTCTGGAAGACGATCCCGACGTGGGCGCCGCGGAGTCGCCGGCGGTCGTCCTCTTCTGCGCGAGACAGATCGATCCCATCGACGATCACGCGGCCCGCGGTCGGGCGATCCGATCCTGCGAGGAGCTGTAGCAGCGTCGACTTGCCGGATCCCGACCGACCCATGATCGCGACGAACTCGCCGCGGGCCACCTCCAGGTCGATCCCTCGGAGCGCAATGGTCTCGACATCGACTTCGCGGTAGACGCGAATGACATCCACGAGCTCGATTGCCGGGTCCAGAGAGGTGGCGCCCGCTGGCGTTGCCGCCATCTCTGCTACGACCATGAGAAGCTCGTGATCATCTGACGGAACGCATCGACGTTGTCGACACCATCGGGGGTCGCAAGGCTCACGACGGCGAGGCCATACGTCCCCGGCACGTAGTAGCGATCGGCCGTCTGGGGGACTTGCTTTCCAGTCACGGAGTCGGCCGGCGAGAGCTGGTGATAGGAGAGATGGACGTACGTCGCGCTGCCGACCTTGACCGAGTCCTGCTTGATCAGCGTGAACCCAGGCTGGGACTTGAGCGCGGGCAGGTCGGTACCTGATACGTAGCCCGCGACATCCGTCTGCGGCGCCATGATGGCGACCGATTCGCTGCTGTCCTTGTCCCTGATGACGACCCCGTCCGCCCGCGGCGTGACCTGCCAACCCTCGACGTACTGGATCGAGAAGACGGGCCCGGCACCGTGATAGGTGAGGAAGACGGCGTTATCGGGCACGTCCCCGCTCGTCGTGCCACCCGGTGGTTCGGTGGCCATACCGTCGGTTGCACTCGGCGCCGCGCTCTCCACGGCGCCGGGACTCGCCGATTGGGATGGCGCCGTCGCCGACGGTGCGGCGGACGTTGTTGGCGCAGCGCCTCCGCCGGTGCCGCACGCAGCCAGAAGGACGCCGATGGCAGGAAGCAGGAGCAGCCGTTGAGGGCTGCGAGAAGGATGGCCAATCACGATTGAGGAACCTCGCATTCGTGTCGTCGGCGCTCGGGCCGATCGATCAGTACGAGGTATCGCTGATGGAGATGAACCTCACCTGAACCGAGGCAGGGCGAGTCGGAATGTCGAGCCCTGGCCGGGCCGGCTGGAGACCGTCAGGTGCCCGCCATTACGCTCGGCAAGGCTCCGTGCGATCGCGAGGCCCAGGCCACTCCCCTCTTCGGCATCGGCATCCGCATGGAGGCGGGCAAACGGCTCGAAGATCCGATCGAGATCAAGGCTCGCGATTCCCGCCCCGCTGTCGCTCACCTCCACGACCGCATCACGCTCGGCACCCTTGGTCGTGATTCGGGGCGGCGGCGAGCCGGTCGGACTGTAGCGATAGGCGTTATCGATGAGATTCAGGACGATCCGTCCCAACTCAGCGGGATCGGCAACCACGAGGAGATCGGCACCGAGCGTCGCCTTGGCCCTGGCGAAGTCCGGATGGGCGACCCAGAACGCATCGAGCGTCTCCGCGACGATCACGGACAGGTCCGCCGGGGCCGTATGGCGGGCCGCCGGCAGCTCATCCGCTTTCGCGAGGATCAGCAGGTCGTTGGTCAATCTCGACAGCCGATCTGCCGAATCCACCACGACACCGAGCGCGCCGCGCAGGTCCTCACCCGAGCCGGGCCCGGCCAGCGCGCCTTCCGCGGAGGCCCGGATCGCCGCGAGGGGTGTTCGCATCTCGTGGGATGCATCGGCGACGAACCGGCGTTGGCGTGCGTGCGCCTCCCGGATCGGCCGAAGCGTCCGAGCCGCAAGGACCCAGGCTGCAACACCAACCAGGACGAGGACGGCCAGGTCGCCGACGATCAGGGCGATCCGGATCTGGTCAACCGTCGCGCGATAGGCCACCTCGGCCGCCTGTTCGTTGGTCAGCTCGGGTCCGACATCGAAGGTCGGCGCCAGCGCTGAGCTGACAACGATGTAGAAGACAACGCTGAAGATCGCGAGCACGAGCGCGAAGAGCCCGATGTACAGCAGCGTCAATCTGGTCTGTGTCCGCGAGAACATCAGACGGGCTCGGGAGCGCGAAGTCGGTAGCCGGAACCCCGGACGGTTTCGATCAGGCCATCGCGCCGTCCCTCGTCGACCTTGCGCCGAAGGCTCCGAACGTAGACCTCGACGATGTTCGATTCGGCCGCGAAATCCGCATCCCACAGGGTCTCGATGAGGCGATCCTGGGCGAAGATCTGGCCCGGATGACGGGCCAGCAGTTCGAGCAGCGCGAACTCGCGAGCCGTGAGCCGAATGTCCCGACCGGATCGCCTGACACCGCGCGTCGCGGGGTCGAGCTCGAGGTCGCCGACCTCAAGTGTTGGAGCGCGGTCTTCGAGCCGTCGCCGGCCGAGCGCGCGCACGCGCGCTCTCAGTTCATCCATGCTGAACGGCTTCGGGAGGTAGTCGTCGGCTCCATGATCGAGGCCCTTGATCCGATCCTCGATGTCGTCGAGCGCGGTGAGCATGATGATCGGAGCTGCGAAGCCCTTGGCCCGTAGGGCCGAGCAGACACCGAACCCGTCGAGGCCGGGAAGAATGACATCGAGGATCACGAGGTCGTAGGCGTAGGTGTCAGCCCAGTCGAGGGCTTCGCGTCCATCGCCGACGGTATCGGCGGCATGGCCATCAGCGGTCATCGCCGACTTTACAGCGCCGGCGATGGCCGGTTCATCCTCGACGATCAGGATTCTCAGGGTTGGCCTCCAGGCACCACGTCGGTCGGTGATTCACGATACCGGTCGGTTTGGCATGGCGATCGTAGCCGCATCCAGCTGATCGCTGATCAGAAGAAGCCGCCGGACCGTCAAGAGACGGGCCCGGGGGGTGGCGCCGCGCCAGGGCAGGCCAGCGGCTCATCGAGAACCTGACGGTCCCACCTGAATCTACGCTGAGCCCTCGGGCGAACCGCTCGGACCGGACTTGATCGCCCGGACATATGTCGACGGGCCTGGCCCGAGGCGGCCGAGCAGGCCCTGGAGCGGCCGCTCGATCCCGGCGAGGACGGCAGCGGGAACGCGGCTGGTAAGCCAGGCGGCGCGAAACAGCGAGACCGAACGCCACGTCGTCGGCTCCAGGCCGGCGTGCCGAAGCTGCCGCTCGATGGACTTGGGATGGTGTGAGAAATGACCGGGCACGTACTCGTGCGGTTGCCGATCCATCGGGGACCAGGCCTGCCGCCGGAATCGATACCGGAGTCGTGCGAGCAGGTGTCGCCGATTCGGGAATTCCACGATCAGAGTGCCGCCGGTCCGCAGGGTCCGTGCGACTTCATGAAAGGTTGCCGCCGGATCGTGGAGGTGCACGAGCAAACGAACCGAGACCACGACGTCGACCGATTCATCCGCCATCGGCAGATCGGTGGAAGTGCCGAGGATGACCGTGCAGCGAGGGTCGGCAGCAACGCGTTCACAGGCCGCTTCGACCATCACCGGTGACGCATCGACGAGGCTGATGGATGCGAATGCGCCGTACTCATCGACGAGTCGGCCGAAGCCGGCGCCGAGGTCAACGAGGTGGCTTCCGGATCCTGGCAACAAGGCCCTCAGGGCGATCCGATCGCACCGGTCTTCATAGGCTCGTACTGCCCAGAACGCATCGCGATAGGACAGGTCGTAGATCGGGGGCTTCGGTTCCACAGAATCATCAGGTACGCCCGGAGCTGGCTCACGGGCCAAAATCGTCGAGGTCATATCACTCGTATCGCACGTCTACCTGAATCAAAGATGAAATGAGGCGGACCGACCCGACCACGCTGGCCTGCCCGGTCCGCCCGATGATCGACGGGAGTTACTCCTGGCCGTCGAACTGGTGGTCGACGTTCTGACCCTCGGCGTCGGCGTGGCCACCGGGGCCGTCGGCCTCGATACCCGCTGCCTCAGGAGCCTCGGCGGCGCCAGCGGCATCCGGAACTTCGGCTGCGGTGCCCGCGGCCGCTCCGTCGGGAGCTTCGACCGTCGACTCGGCGGAGCCGGCAATGTCTGGCGTGGTCTGATCGCCTTCCTGAAGGGTGTCCGTGTCAGCGGGCGCCACCTGCACCACCGGCGCCACCGGGGCAGGAAGGGTTGCGGGCGGGCTCGCGGCAAAGACGTTGGCCGCTCCCGAGATGAGAAGGACCGCGGTCGCGGCGAGGGCCGGAGCGCGGAAACGATCGAACTTCACGGCTCAATCTCCTGGTTCGCATCGGGTCGTCTGCCCGATCACGAGCCCACCCTGCGCCGCCGGTCATGAGCCTCCGATGAATCTCGAATGACGCCTGATTCATATGCCATTCACATTGGCCCTCCACGATGGAGCCATGAAGGTCCTGATGCTCGAGGACGACCAGCGGCTGCGCTCCGTTGTCGTGCGTGGCCTGCACCGCTCCGGTCATACCGTCGATGTCGCGCAGACCGTCGAGGAAGCGCGATGGCACATAGCTGAAACATCTCACGACGTCCTGATCCTCGATGTGATGCTCCCCGACGGGGATGGTTTCAGCCTGTGCCGTGAGCTCCGATCGGGCGGAAACTGGAGCCCAGTCCTCATGCTCACGGCGCGCGACGCGGTCGCCGATCGTGTTCGCGGCCTCGATGTCGGCGCAGACGACTATCTCGTGAAACCATTCGCGTTCGCCGAACTCGAGGCGCGCCTGCGCGCATTGGATCGGCGCGGACCGAGCACACGGCCGACGAACCTGGTTGTCGGGGCGCTGGAGTTGGACCCGTCATCCCATCGCGCAACTCTTGGGTCGCGTCAACTCGACCTGACCGGCCGACAATTCTCGCTCCTGGAATTCTTCGTGCGGCGGGCGGATCAGGTCCTGTCGCGAGCGCAGATCCTCGACCAGGTGTGGGACTGGGCGTTCGACGGGGACCCAAGGATCATCGACGTCTACGTCCGGGTGCTGCGCCAGAAACTCGGCCCGGGCGAGGACTCGCCCTGGATCGAAACGGTCCGAGGCGTCGGCTATGCACTCCGCCCCGGCCGGTCTGCAGACCCGGCGTGAGCATTCGCTCGCGCCTCGCGATCAGCTACTGGATCGGCGTGGTACTGACCTTCCTGATCGTCGGCGTAATCGTGTGGTGGCAGATGGGGTTGGCGCTGCGTGCATCGCTCGAGACCACGCTTCAGACGCGCGCGGACGGGATCCTGTCCTCTATGGAGAATTCGGGCCAATCGGGGCTGCAGGAGTCAGATCAGGCCTCGCCTGCGGTATTCGCCGCCCTGTTCGGGGCGGGTGGGAGCGTTCAGGAGGCCACGAGCAGGGCTCCCCAAGGTCTGTGGCCGGTCAACGGCGCCTTCCAGGTGGGCGGGCACCAGTACCTCCTGATTGCGCGGAACATGCCCGACGGGACGATCGTGGTCACAGGTGCCGACCTTCAGCCAATCGACGCTTCGCAGGCCGAACTCGCTCGGCTCCTTGCCCTGGTCGGACTGTCCGTCGGTGCGGCTTCGCTCCTCGGAGGCTGGCTGCTCGCCGGTCGCGCCCTGCGCCCCGTGGATCGCCTGATCGAGGACGCATCGGGCATCGATCCATCGAATCTCGATCGCCGACTGGCGGAACCCGCAAGGCTCGATGAGATCGGACATCTGACGCAGACGCTCAACGGAATGCTCGACCGGATTTCGGAATCGGTGGAACGACAGCGGCTGTTCGTCGCGATGGCGTCGCATGAGCTTCGGACGCCCCTCGCCTCTCTCCGCGCAGAGCTCGACGACGCGGATCGTGCCGATGCGAGCATCGCCGACCTTCGACGGGCCGTTGCGGACGCCCAGGGCGATGTGATCCGCCTGAGCAGCCTCGTCACAAGCCTGCTCGAACTTGCCGCGAACCAGGACGATGCCGGGCGCATCGACCGCCGCCCGGTGCCCCTTCGCGAGATCGTGGTCTCGGTCACCCGAGCCGTCGATCCGCTCATTCGTCGGCACCGTGCCGTCCTCAAGACCGAGGTACCTGACATCCTCCTACGCGTCGATCGGGTGCGGGTCGAGCATGCCCTCGGCAACCTGGTGACCAATGCGCTGACCCACGGCGGCGACGGTCCCCTGGTCGAAGTCCGAGGTGACACCCAGGGCGAGGGGCGTGACGCGCGGCTGACGATCGAAGTCCTCGACCGCGGCCGAGGACTCGGCACCGATGTGCCGGAGGGGTTGTTCGAGCCATTCGTGCGTGGCGCTTCGAAGATCGGTACCGGATCAGGCCTGGGTCTGGCGACGGTCGCCAGCGCGGTGCGGGCTCACGGAGGAACGTTCGGCGCGGCCAATCGCGACGGTGGCGGCGCTCAATTCTGGTTCAGCATCCCCGTCGGTGCCGAACCTGACCGTGTGCCTGGCGCGCGATCCGACTTCGATACCTGAGCGTAGTGGTGGATGACGACGGTGCTCGGCGCCGCACCGTCACGATCGCTACTGGATAACGGCCCGGAGGAGTGTCGATATGGATTTCCTGAAGCCGAGGATCAGTGGTCGCCTTGGCGCCATGGCGATGGCCGGCGCCGTCGCCCTCGCCTTCGCGGCATGCAACGGGTCGACCGGCGGTCCGTACGGGGGCGGTGGCACGCCCAAGCCGACCACGGCTGGTGCCGGCGGCTCGGTTTACGAGGTCAAGATCGCCCACGACACGACCATCGGCGCGTTTCTCACCGGCGAAGATGGCAAGACCTTGTACGTATTGACCAAGGACACGCCCGGAGTGAGCTCCTGCGCCGGAAACTGCGCCACGGCCTGGCCGCCGTTCGGCCTCGGCGCGGGCGAAACGGTCAAGGGCGGGACCGATGTCACGGGGACGTTCGGGACGATCAGCCGTGATGACGGGACGACCCAGGTCATGTACAAGGACGCGCCCCTCTACTACTTCGCGGGCGACGCGGCCACCGGCGAGGTCAACGGCCAGGGCCTCAACGGTGTCTGGTACGTGGCGTCACCCGATGGCGGGCCGAACTCGGGTTCCGGGTCGGCCAGCCCAGCGGCTACGCCACGGTACTGAGCGTCAGGCGTCGGCTTCGGTCATCTCGGGGCCTTCGCCCTCGATCGTGATCACGGGAAGCCAACGGAGGAACCGCGGCAGCCACCAGTTCCAGTCGCCGAGCAGCTGCATCGAAGCCGGCAGGAGGATGACCCGCACGATGGTCGCGTCGATCAGGACGGCGACCGCCAGCCCGAGCCCGAGCTGCTGGATGAACACGAACTGGAGGGACACGAAGGCCGCGAAAACGACGACCATGATCGAGGCGGCGCTCGTGATCGTGCCCGCCGTGACGGCGATGCCCCGCGCCACGGCAGCTCGTGAATCGAGGCCGCGATCCCGTGCCTCCTTGATCCGGGTGAGGATGAAGACGTGGTAGTCCATCGACAGGCCGAACAGGATCGTGAAGATGAAGATCGGGACCCAGCTCTCGATGACCCCGCCCGGAATGATCCCGAGCTGCTCGGCGAACCAACCCTCGTGGAAGACCAGGACCAGCACCCCGAACGCCGCCCCGGTTGAAAGCAGGTTCAGGGCGATGGCCTTGATCGGGATGACGATCGAGTGGAACGCGACGAGCATCAGCAGGAACGAGAACCCAAGCACGAACGCGAAGATCCGCGGCGTTCCATCGGTGTAGATGCTCACGATGTCGAGTGCAGTGGCGGCCTGGCCACTCACCAGGACCCGGACTTCGGGCAGCGAGCCGAAGATCGACGGGCCGAGCTGGCCACGGATCTCGCGAACGGCATCACGGTTCACATCGTCGTTGCGACCCCCGGACATCGTGAACGAGATCATCGCCGCATGACCATCGGCGGATGGACGTTCGACCGGCGGCCCGCTGAGCCCAGGGATCGCGAGGGCATCGACCTTGAGCTGCTCGATTCCTGCGGCGACATCGGCGCGATCGGCGTTGGTCACGACCACATCGAGATGCAGGTCCGTCCCCTTCGGCCACTTCTCATTGATCAGCTTGATCCCGGCCACGCCGTCGATCGATGACGGAAAGCCGGTGATGTCGGTCAGACCCGTTCGCAGGCGAAGGACCGGCGTGGCCAGCAGGATCAGCGCGAGGCCCGACGCCCCGAGCATCAGGACCGGTCGAGCCATGACCGCCGTCACGAGGCTGGCCCACGGCCCGGTGCCCTCGGGACGTGTCGCCCGCCGCTCGAACCAGTCGAGCATCGCGCGACCGAGCCGCCGCGGACCCACGATCCGCATTCGAACGAGCAGCCGCGGGATCCACGTCGCAATGCGGCCCTTGTTCACGCGATCGCCGAGCAGGGCCATGGTCGCGGGCAGGAATGTGAGGCTGCCGATGACCGAGATGAGGACGACCGCGATCGTCCCGACCGCCATCGAGGTGAAGAGCGGGATCCCGAGGGTCAGAAGCCCGGCGAGCGAAATCATGACCGCGAGCCCCGAGAAGAACACGGCTCGACCGGCCGTGCTGCTCGAGACCTCGATCGCCACCGGCACGCTTCGCCCATGCCGCCGCTCCGTCCGGAAGCGGGTGACCATGAACAGCGAGTAGTCGACGGCGACGGCAAGCCCGATGAGCACGATGAGCTGCGTTGCATTCGAGCTGACTGGACCCACCGCGTGGCTGTACAGCCCGATGAACCCGAACGCGGCGAGGAGCGAGGTCACCGCCAGGACGAGCGGAATGAACGACGCCACGATCGCCCCGAATGCCAGGAGCAGGATCGCGAACGTCAGCGGGAGCGTGATCCGGAGCGAGCTGTCCAGGTCATGGGTGATCAGCTCATTGATGTCGGCGTTGATGAACGTGCTGCTGACGACATGGATCGAAGCCTTCGGCAGCGCCGCTCGGGCAGCATCGATGATCGCCGGGACCGGCCCGAGCAACTGCTGAATGGCCGCTCGCTCACCTGGGACGGTACCCACGATTTGGATCGTCGTACCGTCCGCTGAGATCAGCCCGGAGGTCGAAGGGACCGTGAACGGATCGATCACGCTCGTGAAACTGGCCGCTTCGGTCCCATCGAGCGTGGCGTGGGCCGCTGTGAGATGGTCAACGAGTGCGGAGATGGTGGCGCGGAACGTTGGATCCGCCGCTGCGCCCGCCCCGCCATCCACGACGACGAGCAGTCGCTCCGAAGGCGGCTCCGGCGTACTGCCCGCGTTGAAGACGTCATAAGCCTCGCGAGATTCGAGCTTCGGCCCGCTCGGATCGGCGTCCGTGTCGAGCGTCCTCACCCCGCCCACGGCAAGGCTGGTCGCGAACATGCCGATGGTCATCACGAACCACAGCGCGATCACCGGCCAGCGGTGGCGGGCACTCCAGATGGCGATCCGCACGGTCCACGGTTCGCGATGCGAGGACTTTGGACCGGGTGAAGACATCGGGACGCGGCTCCTGCAGGAAATCGGGCCTCGAAGGATAACCCGCGAGCCGGAGCGAGCCGCGTGATCCCCGCTACGTCCTCAGCCCGGTCGGCAGCGGCGGCAGTTCAACGTACTGGCGGACGGGCGGCACCGGGCGCAAGCCGGGCAGGACGGGTAACGGCCGGAAGATCGCCAGTACGCGCCCGCCCACATGAGCCGCTGATGGCGCCACGAGCCCTCGCCACCCGTCGTTGAAGTAGGACTCCCCAACCGCCTGCGTCGCCGGCCACTGGCGTCGCGTGGGCGCCAGCTCCCTGATCCCGTGCGCGGCGAGGATGCCGTCGGCGGTCACGTCGGCGATGTCGGTGACGCGGACCGCGACCTTCCAGATGTCGCGAGGCATGCGCTTGTCCGGCGGCACGCCAAGCTCCGCGGAGTGGCGATACCACTCCGCCCATGCAGTTGCCTCCGTATCGCCGAGGTACATCGCGCGGACCACGTCGCCACGCTGCCAACGGCCGTCGGCCGGTTCGAGGGTCCAGGTGAACGGCTCGTCACCGCCCCGAACGATGCGATACCAGGTGCCACGGACCGCGATGCGGGGAGCAGGGAGCGTGCCGCCGGTCGGGTCGGCGCCCATCGGGCCGGCGCTCGTCGGGTCGGCTCCCATCGGGTCGGCGCCCGTCGCGACGTTCCGAGTCGGCACGGTCAGGCGAACGAGCTGTTTTCGAGCTCCGCGACCAGCTTCGAGACCTCCCGGTAGCGGCCCTTCCGGATTGCGATGAGCGGCCGTTCATCGCCAAGGGCCGAGATCGGCTTGTTCAGCCAGAGCGGGACGTAGGCCTCGTCCATCGTCGTTGCGAGGCGATCGACAATGGCCACGAGATCCATGAGTCGGTCTCGATAGCCCGCCGATGGGCGTCGCTCCGAGCGGATCCACGAGGTGACCGTGGCCATCGCGGCACCGGTTGCGCGGGCGATATCACCGGTCTCAACCCCGAGCGCTCGGACGCGCCGGACTTCATCGGCATATGGGCTGGCAACCGTCATGACGTCCTCCTCGAGGAGCCGGCCAAGGCGTCGGGCGCCTCGTGTAGCGCCAATGTAGCGCCGGAGTAGCGGCCCGTCAACGCAGCCGAGGGACGTCAGCTGAACAGCGCGGCGTAGGCGTTAAGCGCCGGCTGGCCGCCGAGGTGGGCGTACAGAACGGTCGAGTCGGCCGGAATCTCGCGGCGCTCGACGAGATCGATGAGCCCGGCAAGCGACTTTCCCTCGTACACGGGGTCGGTGATCATCCCCTCGAGTGATGCGCCGAGTCGCATCGCGGCGAGCGTTGCCGCGTCCGGGATGCCATAGATCCCCGCGTGATAGCGATCATCCAGGATGATCTCGTCCTCGCGCAGGTCGCGCCCGACGCCGATCGCAGCAGCCGTGGACCGCGCGATGCGCGCGACCTGGTCCCTGGTCTCGACCGGCTTGGCCGATCCATCGATGCCAATGACCCGCCTCGGTCGCTCGCGGTCCGCGAAACCGGCAATCATCCCGGCCTGGGTGGAGCCCGTGACCGAGCAGACGATAACCGTATCGAAGAACACCCCGAGCTCGCGTTCCTGGTCTTCAACCTCGCGCGCCCACGACGCGAACCCGAGACCACCGAGCGGATGGTCGGAGGCACCGGCCGGGATCGCGTAGGGCTTGCCGCCGGACGCCGTGATCTCGGCGAGCGCCCCCTCCCAACTTTCCTTGAACCCGATCCCGAAACCAGCCTTGACCAGCCGGACGTCAGCCCCCATGAGCCGACTCAGCAGGATGTTGCCGACGCGGTCGTACGTGACATCGGGCCAATCGACCCAGCTCTCCTGGATCAGCACGCACTTCAGGCCTGCAACGGCCGCGGCCGCGGCCACCTGGCGCGTGTGGTTGGACTGGACGCCGCCGATCGAGACCAGCGTGTCGCAACCCTGAGCCAGCGCATCGGCCAGGAGATATTCGAGCTTGCGCGTCTTGTTGCCGCCGAAGGCAAGGCCCGAGTTGACGTCCTCGCGCTTGGCCCAGATCGATGCACCGCCGAGATGCGTGGTCAGCCGATCGAGCCGATGGATCGGCGACGGCCCGAACAGGAGCGGATATCGGGGGAACTCGTTCATGGTCGTGATGATGAGCCTCGGGCGTCGTACGATCAACCAATGACTGACACGCTGAGCCCGGAAATAGACCGGGCCCGCACGGAAATCGCTGCGCTCAAGCTGCGTACGCAGCTGTTCATCGGTGGCGAGTTCCGAGAAGCCGCCGGTGGCCGGCGGTTCGTGACCGAGAACCCGGCCACGGGCCAGCCGATCGCCGAGATCGCAGAGGGCGGGCCGGCCGATGTGGATGCCGCGGTGGCGGCCGCGCGCCGTGCCGCCGATTCGGGCGTCTGGTCCCGGATGAGCCCCGGCGATCGGAAGCGGATCCTCATCCGCTGGGCCGATCTCATCGAAGCGAATGGCCGCGAGATCGGGCTCATCGAGACCATCGACGCCGGAAAGCCGATCAGCGATACCGTCGGTCTGGATGTCCCCGAGACCGCGAATTGTCTTCGGTGGCACGCCGAGGCCTCGGACAAGATCTACGGTCAGGTCGCGCCGTCGCCCGAGGGCACGGTCGCCACGATCACGCGCGAGCCGGTCGGCGTCGTAGGCGCCGTCATTCCGTGGAACTATCCGGCCCAGATGGCCGCCTGGAAGCTCGGGCCGGCGCTCGCGACCGGCAATACGATCGTCATCAAGCCCGCATCCACGACCTCGCTGAGCCTGCTCCGGATCGCGGAACTCGGGGCCGAGGCCGGCATCCCGGATGGTGTGCTCAACGTCGTGACCGGGCCCGGCGGCACGGTCGGCGAGGCGATCGGGCGACACCCTGACATCGATGCCGTCGCGTTCACCGGCTCGACCGAGGTCGGGCGGCAGTTCCTGACCTACTCGGCCGAGACGAACCTCAAGCGCGTCCTCCTCGAGCTCGGCGGCAAGAGCCCGCAGATCGTCTTTCCGGATGTCACCGATTTCGAGAACGTCGCCGCGAATGTCGCCATCGCGATCTTCTGGAACATGGGCGAGAACTGCAGTGCCGGTTCCCGGCTGATCGTCCATGGCTCGATCAAGGACCGGGTCATGGAAGCCGTTGCGGCCGAACTCGCGCAATGGTCGGTCGGCGACCCGCTCGATCCGGCAACGAAGATCGGGGCGCTGATCTCGCGCGGTCACATGGAGCGCGTCCTCGACTACATCGACATTGGCAAGCGCGAGGGCGCGAGGGTCGTGACCGGCGGCAAGCGGATCCTCGAGGAGACCGGCGGCTGGTTCGTCCCGCCGACGATCCTCGATTCGGTTCGCAACGACATGCGGATCGCGCAGGAGGAGATCTTCGGGCCGGTCCTGTCGGTGATCGAGTTCGACACCGAGGCCGAGGCCGTGGCAATCGCCAATGACACGCCGTACGGCCTGGCGGCCTCGCTCTACACGCGGGAGCTCGATGTCGCCCATCGCGTGGCACGCGACCTGAAGGCCGGCGTGGTCGGCGTCAATGCCTATTCGGAGGGCGACATGACGACCCCGTTCGGCGGCTACAAGATGTCCGGCTTCGGCGGCCACGACAAGTCGCTCCATGCCCACGAGCAATACACCGAGACCAAGACCATCTGGATCCAGGTCGCAGCGCGGTAGCGCAGGGCGGCGGCAGATCGCGATGATCGTGCGGCGTGCCCTCCGATGACGGGCCGGCCTGCCCGCTTCACCGAGGTCAGCAGCCTCGCCGTGGCCGTCGTTGGACTCATTGCCTTCGCCTACCTGACGGTCCCCGCGGTCGATTCGGACTACGGCTGGCACATCGCAAACGGGCGGCACCTCGTCGACAGGCAGCTGTTCGCGGGCGTCGACACGTACTCGTGGACGGCACGCGGGGCGGTTTGGATCGCCCACGAGTGGCTGACCGAAGGTGTCATGGCCTTCCTCCACGACAGTCTCGGGCCGACGGCGAACAGCCTGCTGGCCGGCGTCCTCGGCTCGGCAGCCATCCTGCTCACCGTCGCACGCCTGCGGTTCCGTGGGTTCGGCGTATGGATCGCGATTGGCGGGGGCATCCTCGCACTCCTCGATGCCGGAACGATCGTCTCGGTCCGACCACTGGTCTTCGAGGTGTTCGCGGTGGCACTCCTCCTCTGGCTCATCGATAGATGGAGGTCTGGGGCACTGCGGACAGGGCCATTTGTCGCGGCTGTGCTGCTCGAATTCCTGGTCTGGGCCAACGCCCACGGCTCGTTTGTCCTGGGCCTCGGGATCATTGGCGCGGCGTGGGTCAGCCTGGTGGTGGAGCGCCACCCACGAGCGCGATCGCTCGGACTCGTCGGGCTGGGTGCGGGATTGGCGACTCTCGCCAACCCGTTTGGGGTGCGGCTGTATGCCTATGTCCTGAGCGCCGTGACGGGTTCGCGACTCGGCCTGATCGCCGAGTGGGCACCGCCGGATCTGGCCTCGTCGATGTGGTGGGCATTCGTCGTCGCCCTCGTCCTGGCCGGAATTGCCACTTCCGTCCGTGTGTCGGCGTTGCCACCGTTGGCGGCGATGATCGGAGCCCCGGGCGCGATCGGCCGCCCTCGACGCCGCATGCCCGACATTCGCCTGGATGACCTGCTCATTGCCGCCGTGATGGCCGTCGCTGGCGTCCAGCACGGGTACCACGCGGGCCTGTTCGGGATCGCTGCCGCACCCCTTGTCGCGGCGGGGGTCGTCGTCCTCGTCGGTCGGGGCCCACGATTCAGTGGCCGGAAGATCGATCCCGATGGGCCCGGCCTGACGCCCACAGCCCGCCGGCGTACCAACCTCGGCCTGCTCGCGATCATCACCTTCCTCACCGCCACGCTGGTGTGGGCGCGCGTCGGGCCGACCAATACGGACGCGGCAATCCGTGCCGAGTACCCGGTTGGCGCGCTGCCAGCGCTCGATTCCCTCGCGGCCGCGTCGGCGGGCGGATTCTGCCTCTTCAACAGCTACGGCTGGGGCGGTTGGCTCGAGATGGTCAGACCCGAGATCCCGGTCTTCATCGATGGGCGTTCGGAGGTGTACGGCGACGAGCAGATTGAGCGCTACGTGCGGATCAGCGGTGTCGGGGCCGGATGGGCGGAAGCATTCGACGTGACCGGTGCGAACGCCGCGCTCATATCGAGCACCGGTGAGCTGGCCGGGGCGTTGAGGACGAGCCGGGGATGGACGTCGCTGTACGAGGATGATGTATCCGTCCTGCTGGTACCGGGAGCCAGGTTCGGGGCTTTCCTGCCCGCCGGCTCCTCGAAAACGTGCTGATCCGTGCCTACCCTACTGAGCGCACGATCCGGAGCGCCACGATCGCGGCGGCGACCTGCCAGATCGAAGGGATCGCCACGTAGAGGCGTTCGAGCAGTCCGAGCCACGGCGTGAGCGGCCCCTCAATCGTGAGTGGCACCAGGAATGACGACGCGACGAGGAGGCCAGCGGCCGCCAAGGTCGGCCTGGCCGCGCCTCGCCATCGCACGTCCCCGCGCATGACGCGCCCGAGCGCGACGAGCGTCAGCGGCATCGTGACCGCATACAGGTAGAAGTTCGCGAGGTGGATCCGCCCGATCATCGTCATTGGAATCCCATCGGGGTCCGTCGGGAAGATCGCGAACGCCACCGTGATCCCCGCCTGGACAAGGAGCAGCACGAGCACGAGAGCGCGGGGACGAACCGTGGCCCCGAGGACCCGCGACAGTCCGAACGCCCATGCGACACCCAACCCGCCGCTGACCGCGAACGCAACGGTTTGCAACCAGCCCAACGGCGCGTTTGCCAGAAGGCTGATCGACTGGGAAATCGGGTCGTAGCCCCGCCAGTCGGCGATCACCACGACGCTCAGACCCCACGACGCGATTGGCGCCGCGATCCCGGCGGCGATCATCCAGCGCGTGCCTACCGCGCTCGCTGCCTTGGCAACCGGGTCCGCGGGGTGGGTGGGATCGTTCGTCTTCAGCGCCCTGCTCCTCTCACGCGTGGTGCGTCCACGCACCACTTTGTGCGCACTTCAGCCAATCGTGGGCACCCCGCGACCGGCGCGCGGGCCCGGAGAGCCCGCCTGGCAGGTAGAGTAAATCCGCTTCCATGGACGCGCGTCATCGGAGGACTCAGCACATGTCCACGCCTAATCGTCGTTCTCGCCACGTTCGAATCGCGGCCGTCGGCATCGCGGTGATGCTCCTCGCCAGCCCTGCCAGCGTCGGCGCTGCGAAGGCCCAGGTTGAGCTCGCATCCCCGATCTTCGGCCTCGCGACAGCCCCGGACGGGAGCATGCTCGTCGCCGACGCGGGCCAGGGAATCGTGGCCATCCGCAAGGGCCAGATGACCCTCGCCGTCCCACTGCCCGGCGTCGACGATGTCGGCGCAATCGGCAACGGCAGCTACTTCGCCCTGACCGGCGGCGGGGGCGATGCCACGAGTGCCAAGTTGTGGCGAGTCTCGAATGGCCGCGTCGCGCTCTCGGCGGACCTCGGGGCGTTCGAGGCTCGGGTCAATCCCGATGGCGGCGAGATCGATTCGAACCCGTTCGACCTCGCGGTCCTGAACGGCGGCGGCGTGCTGGTTGCCGATGCCGGCGCAAATGCGGTGCTTGTCACAGGCCCGCGCGGGTTCGTCGACTGGGTCGCGACGCTGCCCAACGAGCTCGGATCGACCGCGAACATCAAGGTCGTCCTGGGCTGCCCAGACACCTCGGCCGAGTTCGCGTTCGTGTGCGATCTGCCGCCAATGATCCCGACCGAGGCCGTGGCCACGTCCGTGGCGATCGGGCCGGACGGCGCGGCCTACGTGAGCGAACTCAAGGGCTTTCCCGGGCCAATCGGCGTCTCCCGTGTCTGGCGGATCCAGCCCGGGACCATCCACGCGCATTGCGGAACGGATCCGCGCTGTCAGGTCGTGGCAAGCGGTTTCACATCGATCGTGGACATCAACTTCGGGCCGGATGGGACCCTCTACGTCACCGAGATCGACGAATCGAGCTTCGCGGTGCTCGAGATCGGTGGCACGGGATCCGGCGGTACGATCAATGCCTGTCCCTGGGGCTCCTTCCCGCTGACCTGCCATGAGCGGGCAACGGGGCTCCTGATCCCGATCGCGACCACGGTCGGCGGCGACGGCAAGCTCTATGCCGCAGTCGGTGCGCTCATTCCGGGCGCGGCCCAGGTGATACCGATTCCCTGACCGAGGCCGCGCACGGAATAAGGCTCGGAATTGAGCGAAACCCCGGCCCACAGCCGGGGTTTCGTCGCTCCGGGTCAGCTTCCGCCAGCGACCTCGCGACGGGCCCACGCGTAGAGAGCGTCGTAGACCGGGAGTTCGAGCTCGAGTTGACGTAGATCGTCGACCTCGAGCAGGGCGAAGCCATCAGCGATGGCTTGGAGGCCCGCCGATTGCGGTGTCGCGTCCGCATCTTCGGAAACGTCGGCGCCGTGGACGACCCGCGCCATCAACGCGAGTGCCGGATCGCCTCGGAGCGCGTTGTCCTCGATCAGGACCTCGAACGAGCAGAGGCCGTCGCGATGGGTGTACCGAGCCCCAGGCGCGTCGAAGCTGATCGCCCCGCGACTCGTCGCGTAGGCGAGCACCTCGTCGCGCGGCAAGTACACGATCTCAGCGTCCGGGTCGATGAACTTGCGGATCAACCACGGACACGCGATCCGGTCCGTCTTCGGGTGTTCGCGGGTAACCCACTGCATGACATCTGCCTCAAGCTCGGTGACCCGCGCGGGCGGGCTGACCACGAGTATGCGGTGCGACGCATCGTGCACGTACCGACGACGAACGCATCAGGAACTACCGGTTCGCGGTCGTGATCTCGATGATCTCGGCGCCGTAGCGCGCGAGGCGCGACGGGCCCATGCCCTTCATCCGGCGCAAAGCCGGAATCGTCGTTGGCCGTTGCGCGGCGATATCGATCAGGAGCGTGTCCGGCGCGATCACGTAGGCCGGAACGCCGTCGGAGCGCGCCGCCGTGAGGCGCCACTCGACAAGGGCGTTCATCAGCGGGCTGTCTTCGTCGCGAGCACGACGCGTCGTGCCGGCATTCATGGGCGCTCCGGGAATGATGTTCACGCGCCCGGGCACGCTCGCCCGACCCTCGAGCGCGGCGAGGAACCGGCTCGGTCGGCGACGCGCGTCACGCTTCTCCGCCCAGGACAGCTCGAGGTGCCGACGGGCACGGGTCAGGCCGACATAGAGCAGCCGGCGCTCCTCGGCGATCTCCTGCTCCGTATTGGCCTGCCGCATGGGCAGCGTCCCCTCCTCGATTTGCGGGAGGAACACGGCGTCCCATTCGAGGCCCTTGGCGCGGTGGTAGGTCAGCAGGTTCACGCCATCCGCGGATCCCTCGGCCTCGGCAGTTGCTCGTCCGGAGAATTCGGCCAACAAGCCGGCCGGGTTGACGGACGGGTCCGCGGCAGCGGCCTCCTGGGCCAGCTCGATCACCAACGCCAGCGAGGCGGTTCGCTCGCGCGCGGCGGGGCCGCCGCTGTCGTCCTCGGCGAGGTAGCCCATCTCTGTGATCAGACGCTCTTCGACGAGGTGGGCGAGCATCGGCCCAATCGCGGTTTCCGGGATCTTCTTCAGAAGCCGCAGCGCGTCGCGGACCTCCTGGCGTTCGAAGAACCGCTGGCCGCGAACGCGGAACGGAATACGCGCCTTGGTCAGCGCCGCTTCGATGGGTGGTATCTGGGCGTTGATCCGGACGAGGATCGCAATCTCGGCAGCCTGGGTCATGCCGGTGCGCATGGCACCTGCGGCCTCCGGGTCACCCACCAGCCCGCGAATCGAGGCAACGATCGCCGCGAGTTCTTTCTCGCCATCGGTAAATCCTCGGATCGTGGGCGCCCGTCCAGCCGGCACCGTGGCGATGAGCTGCTTCCGCCGCCCTTCGGACGCAAGGAGGCGATTGGCCAGCGCCAGGATCTCGGGCGAGGAGCGGTAGTTGCGGGACAGGGTCACCTCGCGGGCGCCCGGGTGACGTTCGGTGAAGGCCGTCAGGTAGTCCGATGTCGCGCCGGTGAACGTGTAGATCGTCTGGTCCTCGTCGCCAACAACACACAGGTCATCGCGATCACCGAGCCACAGCTCAAGCAGGCGCTGCTGGAGCGGGTTCGTATCCTGGTATTCGTCCACGCTGAACCAGGACTTGCGAAGGCGGACGGTCGCCGCAGCATCCGCGTCACTCTCGAGCAAGACGACGGTCTCGACCAGAAGGTCGTCGAAGTCGATGCGATTGGCGCGTGTCTTGGCCCGCTCGTAATCGGCAAAGATGCGAGCGAAGAGGTCGACGGGAATCGGTGATTCACGGTTCGCTGCAGCGGCCTCGCGCTCATACGCCGTCGGCGCGATCCGGCGTGCCTTGGCCCACTCGATCTCATCGGCCAGATCCTTCGACGGCGTGAACCGGTAGTGACCAGGCAGCTGGCGCGCGAGGCGGCTGATGATCGGCAACTTCGAATCGAGGAGGTCGGGGAGCGCCGCCCCGTCGTGTCCGGCCGGCCAGAAGTGCCGGAGCTGGCTCAGCGCGTGGGCGTGGAACGTCCGCGCTGTGACGCCGGGCAACCCGAGGCTCCGCAGCCGTGCGACCATCTCTGTGGCGGCCTTGTCCGTGAACGTGACGACGAGGACCTGGTCCGCGGGCACGACCTCGGTGGCGATGGCGTACGCGGTGCGTCGGCTGATCACCCGGGTCTTGCCGCTCCCGGCGCCAGCATGGATGACGACCGGGCCGCTCGTCGCCTTGACGGCGTCGAGTTGCTCCGGGTCCAGATCGGCGAGCAGAGTGGTGGGATCGACGCGGGGCATCACCTCAAGGGTACGGCCCGGCGGTCACCAGCGGGTTGGCACACGACCCTACACGGCGAAGTCAGCGAGCTGAACGATCCGAAGCGGACCGATCTCGCCGGCAAGGCTCGCCGGCCACCTGCGATCGTTCGTCGCGATGATGCCGGCGCCGAGCTCGATCGCCGTGCTGACGACGATAGCATCGGGCATCGAAATCCCGGTCGCGGCGCGCAGCCTTGCCGCAGTCCGAGCGACCGGGTAGGTCACCTCGGCGAGCTGGATCGAGGCAAAGAACCGGAGGAATCCCTCGACGTTCGCCACGGTCGCATCGCCCGCCCGGAATGGTCGGACCAGCAGCTCGGCTGCGGTGAGGGTCGACAGCAACCCGGAATTGCGGCCAGTCGCCAAGCAACCATCGAAGATCCAGGTGGCTGCCGCACTTACGGCTTCTGTGCCGGCGAGATAGGCGAGCGTCGCCGAGGCATCGAGCGCGATCACCGCAGCCGCGGGGAAGGCAACCTCGAGCCGTGGGTAGTCAGGCGTCACCGCCAGTCCTTCCGCTCCTCAGCAAGGGCGGCGACGGGGTCCCCGTAGACGTCCCGGAGCGCCCCGGCATAACTCGTCCGGAGGCGATGCAATCGCACGGTGTCCGGGTCCGCGAGGTCGATCTCGACCGCGAAGCGCTCTCCTTCCACCAGACCGCCCGCCTGGACGACGGAGTCCGGGAGCGTCAACTGGTTCCTGCCTCTGAGCCGAGCCTCCGAGATCACACTGTTGACTGACATGTGCGAATAGTCGTCTATCGCTCGCACTCATGTCAATGGGCTCCGCCTCCCCTCCCGCGGGTGGGGCCGGGCGTACGCTTGTTCCGGGAGTGGGATGACGACAGCGACGAACGTCGCGATGTTGAGACGTGCAATACAAGCCATCAACGATCGCAATCTCAGCGTCAATCCGATACTCGTCACGCCGGGATTCCTACGTCACGATCTGGCTACGGCGTTCCGAGAGGTCGAGATCATTGCCGCGGGCGATCGCGGCCCGCGTTAATCAGGCGCGCGACCTCCAGAAGCGGTCATTCGCCTCGGGCAC
>JBDTOJ010000030.1:0-1875 GCA_039933295.1 Chloroflexota bacterium | reverse complement strand
TTGATCCTCACCGAGGCCGGGCTCGGCGCGGCGGTCGAGTCTCTCGCCGACCGAACGTCAATCCCGGTCTCGGTCGACATCGGCGCCGAGCGCTTCTCGCCGGCCGTGGAAGGCGCTGCGTACTTCGTGATTTCCGAAGCCCTTGTGAACGTCACGAAGTACGCGAACGCAACGAAGGCGGGCGTACGGGTCCGAGGGCTGGACGATCACATGAGCATCGAAGTCAGCGACGATGGGATCGGGGGCGCAGACCCTCGTTCCGGCAGCGGCTTGCGTGGCCTTGCCGACCGCCTGGCGGCGCTCGACGGGGCGATCACGATCGTCAGCCCGATCGGTGGGGGAACGCGGATCTCGGCCCGGATCCCCACCATTCGTCCTACGCCTCCCCCCGTGCCAGCCCTGTAGGCGCCGGCCCGCTTCGATGGCACGATCGCCGCATGAGTACGATCTTGATCGTGGACGACGATCCGCGGTTCCGCGGACAGGCACGTGACGTGCTCCAGGCCGATGGGTTCGTGGTGATCGGGGAGGCCATCGACGGAGCGTCGGGTCTCGTGGCGGCCCAGACCCTCCGGCCGGACTTCGTGCTGCTCGATATCGGCCTGCCCGACGTCGAGGGGTTCGAGGTCGCTCGCGCCCTGGCGGTGAACGGACCGCCGCCCTTCGTGGTGCTGACCTCGAGCCGTGATGCGCGGGCCTACGGGCGGCGATTGACGAACGGTCACGTTATCGGGTTCATTCCCAAGGAGCGGATCTCCGGCGCCGCGATCCGGGCACTGGTTGATCGACCGTGACGCTCCGGCTCGTCCTCGCCGACGACTCGATGCTCGTGCGCGAAGGGATCGCCCGACTCCTGGTCGATGCGGGATTCGACGTGGTCGCCCAGGTCGGCGACGCCGATGCGCTCCTGCGGGCGGCCCGAGAACACCTTCCGGATGTGGCGATCGTGGACATCCGGATGCCACCGACCAACACCGACGAGGGTCTCCGCGCGGCTGAGGCGATCCGCGCGGAGCACGGAACGGCAGTGGGCATCCTGGTTCTGTCCCAGCATGTCGAGCCCTCGTTTGCTATGCGGTTGGTGAGCGACGGTGCCGGTGGGGTCGGCTACCTGCTCAAGGACAGGGTCACGGATCTGGACGACTTTGCCGACTCCATCCGCCGGATCGCGAAGGGCGGATCGGTGATCGATCCGGCGGTCGTGGCGGTGCTCGTCGGTCGACGTTCGCGGGTCCCGCTCGATGATCTGACGGAGCGGGAGCGCGCGGTCCTGGCCTTGATGGCCGAAGGTCGATCGAACCAGGCGATCGGCGACCGGTTGTCGATGGCCCGAAAGACGGTCGAGGCACATATCGCCAACATCTTCTCCAAGCTCGAACTGCCGCCCGCTTCCGATGATCACCGGCGCGTGCTCGCCGTGCTCGCACATCTGCGAGGCCCATCGGGACGATGAACGCCGCCTCCGGGCCGGAGGCAGGCCGTAGCGTTCGAACTCAGTCGGGCTCAAGGCTCGACGCCACCAGCCAGCCCTCGGCCCGTCCGCGGTAGATCAGCTGCTCAGTGGTGAGCCCCGACCGGGCCCGCAGGTCGGCGAGATGGCGTTTCGCGGTGCTCGGCCGGATGCTCGCGCGAGCAGCGGCACGCGCTACCGATCCCCCGGCCTCAACGTAGGCCGCCAGCACGTCCAGCTGGCGCCGTGTGGCGTGCTGCCGGAGTTCGCCCCGAAGGTGGCTGTCCCTCACGCCAGCCGCCTCACCGCGGCGAGCCACTCGTCTCGCCCTTCGATCAGGATCTCGTAGGTTGCTCACTCGCGCCCAAGACCTGTCGGGCGCGCCATACGTCGCCGTGGATCGACGATCCCTGGGTTTCGCGTGC
>JBDTOJ010000029.1:0-8630 GCA_039933295.1 Chloroflexota bacterium | reverse complement strand
CGAGATCTTCCTGAAGATGGCCAAGGAGGGGTCCACGGTCTCGGGGTTGATGGACACCTTCGCGACCACCGTCAGCGTCGCGCTCCAGTACGGCGTGCCGCTCAAGGATCTCGTCAACAAGTTCGCCCATGTCCGGTTCGAGCCGAGTGGGTTCACGGGTAACTCGGAGATCCCGATTGCCAAGTCGCTGGTGGATTACATCTTCCGGTGGCTCGGGTCACGGTTCCTGTCCGATGACGACAAGGCCAACCTCGGGCTGATCGACAGGTCCTCGTACGAGGCCCAGCCAGCCTTCGGCAGTGGCGGGACTCCCGGCCTGCTCGTCGGTGCGTCACCCGCTCCCCTCGACGGGCTCGGGGATCGGGCGCCCGCACCGCCGGCGGCGGCCGGCTCTCCTGCTACGGAGCCGCAATCGGGGTCGACCTCCGGCCGCGCGGCCACGTCGGACGATCAGCCCAAGGCCAGCGCGGTCGCCACCGATATCGGTGCGGCTGAAGGTGCGCCCGCGGAGTTCAAGGTCATTGCCTCGAACGGGCATGTCGCGAATGGGAACGGGAAGAGCGGCAACGGAAACGGGGGCGGCGTCTCGCTTGTGCTCGGGAACGTGAAGGTTGCCTTCGCCACTCAGGGCGACGCCCCGTCCTGCATGGACTGCGGCGCGATCATGGTCCGCAACGGCTCCTGCTACAAATGCCTCAACTGCGGCTCCACGAGCGGGTGCAGCTGAGCGAAGAGATCAGTCGCGGCTGAGAGTGGGCGGCGCCGAGCCGCCACTCTTCACTTGCGCCCGGGCAAATCTCGTTCCCTGGATTGTCGTTCTGCGCCAGAAGGCACACGGGCGGTTCTTGTCGACAGGACCGTAACCGTCTGATACAGTAATAGTCATGGCGACCACAACACGACCTGCGGACTTTCCCGCGGGCTATGATTCCTCGCAGTTCCCGCCGTTCGCGGTAACGGTGGACGTGGTGATCCTCACCATGTCCCAGGGGCGTCTCCACGTCCTCCTGATCCGGCGGGGAGAAGCGCCGTACAAGGGCATGTGGGCGGTCCCGGGCGGCTTCAAGCGCCCGACCGAGACCCTTGATGAGGCGGCGAAGCGAGAACTGTCCGAGGAGACAGGCGTCGACGCCGCGAGCCTCCTGACACAGTTCGGGGCGTACGGCGATCCCGGCCGCGATCCGCGGATGAACGTCGTGACGGTCGGCTATCTCGCCGTCCTTCGGGACGTCGGGGCGATCGTAGCGGGCACGGATGCCGCCGCGGCATCCCTCGTCCCTTTGGTTGATCTGCTCGATGGGACGCTTAACCTGGCCTTCGATCACCTCCAGATCGTGCGTGACGCCATTGAGCGCGTCCGCGTTGAGCTCGAGGTCACCGGCATCGCAACGGCGTTCGTCGGTGCGACCTTCACCCTTGCCGAGTTGCGCGCGGTCTACGAGGCGATCTGGGGCATCGAGCTGGACGCGGCCAACTTCCGGCGAAGTATTGCCGCCGACGGGGACTGGGTGATCCCGACCGGGCTCCGCTCTCGACCGGGCCCAGCTGGCGGTCGGCCCGCGGAACTGTACCGGGCAGGCCGGGCGTGGCTGGCAGGTGGCCCGATCCATCGCCAGCAGGACGCGAGCCGAGAGGAGCCGGCAAAGCCATGAGAGCCATCGTCCAGGACCGCTACGGTCCACCCGGCGTCCTTCATATCGCAGAAGTGCCGACCCCGGTGCCCGCCGACGACGAGGTCCTCGTCAGGGTCCACGCGTCCACTGTCTCCCAGTCGGACACGCACCTTCGGGCCGCCAACCCGTTCATCTGGCGGTTCTTCGTCGGCCTGCGGCGGCCACGAATCCGCACGCTCGGCGTTGAATTCGCCGGCGAGGTCGCTGCAGTCGGAGCGTCGGTCCATGAATTCAAGGTCGGCGATCGCGTGTTCGGCGGCCCTCGCGGGTTCGGGGCTCATGCCGAGTACATCACCCTCAAGGAGAACGGCCCAATCGCGCTGATGCCCGCCGGCATGAGCTTCGAGGACGCCGCGGCGGTCTGCGACGGCACGAACGAGGCCCTCGCGGCCCTGCGTGCGGCAAAGGTCCGGTCCGGCATGCGGATCGCCATCTACGGCGCCTCCGGATCCCTCGGGACCGCGGCCGTACAGATCGCGAAGCACTACGGTGCCCATGTGACGGCCATCTGCAACACGAGGAACGTGGAACTCGTGCGCTCGCTCGGCGCGGACGCAGTCATCGACTACACCGTTCAGGACTTCACGAAGAACGAGCAGGGCTACGACGCGATCATCGATGCGGTCGGGAAGTACGCGTACCACTGGGGCCGGCGGGGCCTCCGGCCCGGCGGGATCTATGTCGAGACGGACCTGGGGCCCCACAAGCTCGATACCCTCGTGAACTTGGTGCGGACGCGTTGGTTCGGTAACAAGCGCCTGGTCTTCGCCGGCGGGTTCCGGAACAAGGAGGACATCCTGTTCGCGAAGTCCATGATCGAAGCCGGCGCGTATCGACCGGTGATCGATCGCCGGTATCCGCTCGAGCAGGTCGCCGAGGCCCACACCTACGTCGAGACGTGGCAGAAGGCGGGCAACGTCGTCCTGATCATGAGCGACACCGGCTCGTGAGAGCCGTCTCGCACGACCGCTACGGCCCTCCGGAGGTCATGCGAATCGAGGACATCGAGAAACCGGTCCCGCTCGAAGATGAGCTCCTCGTCCGGATCGTGGCGTCCACGATGAATCGCACGGACTGCGGCATTCGCAGCGCAGAGTTCATAGCCAGCCGCCTGTTCACCGGTCTCGTCCGGCCACGGCAGCGGATCTCCGGCATGGAGTTTTCTGGCGTCGTCGAGGCCGTCGGTCCGGCAGTCGCCACGTTCGCGGTCGGTGATGCCGTGGTCGGGATTAAGGGATTCGGTGCCCACGCGGAATACACCTGCATTCGCGAGGGCGGTGCGGTGACGCACAAGCCGTCGGGTGTCAGCTTCAAGACGGCCGCCGCAGCCTCGGATGGCGCGGGGCTTGCGCTCGCCTGCCTGCGGGCTGCGGGCCTCCGCTCGGGACAGAGCATCCTGGTCTACGGCGCATCGGGTGCGGCGGGGACCGCCGGTGTCCAACTGGCCCGGCATCTCGGCGCCGACGTCACCGCCGTGTGCGGCCCGCAGAGCGTCGGGCTCATGCGATCACTGGGCGCCCGGGAGGTCATTGACTACACGGCCGAGGACTTCACCCGGCATCCTCGAACGTACGACGTCGTGTTCGACGCGGTCGGCAAGACCTCGTTCCGGCGCTGTCGTCGTTTGCTGAAGCGAGGCGGAACCTTTGTCGACACGGACCCTGGTTTCCTGTTCCACCTCGTCCCCCTGGCCCTGCTGACGCGCTGGATCGGCAGCCGGCGCGTCAAGATGGGGATCACGAAGTTCTCGAAGGAAGACGTCGTGATGCTGGTGGGCCTCATGGAGACCGGCGAGTTCGTGCCGGTCATCGATCGAACGTACCCGCTCGAGCAGGCCGTCGAGGCGGCTCGATACGTCGAGACGGGCCAGAAGACGGGCAACGTCATCCTGAGCGTGAGCGACGAAATCGTCTGAGACTCGGCTGAGCACGTTGCCGTGAAGTCCGGGGTCCGAAGCCGCCTCAGCGTGCGCGCGCCGCCGGTGTGCGAGCCGCGGCTCGGAGCTCGGCGAGGTACGGACCGAAGCGGGCCCAGTCGACCGGGTCAGCGATGTACGGCGCCGGCGGATCGGCGAGGTGACGCGGGCCGTCACCGGACAACTGGATCGCAAGTGGCCCTGCGGCCGCGGCCAACGATCGGTCCAGTGTCAGAAGCCACGCGTCCTCGACCTCAGCCAGCGCGAGATACGACGCGTCGTATGCGGACAGGACATGGCGGGCCGCCAGGTCGAGCGCCACGAGCACCAGCGCTCGCTCAGTTCGCACCGACTCCAGTCCTAGCTCATCGAGCTCCCGGAGCGCCTCCACCACCTCGTCCGGCGAATGGCGATGCCGGCGGATCAGGACATTGGCCACCTCCAGCCAGAAGCCGTCGGGGACGAGCAGCCGCTCGCCAGGAGCCACTCGCTTGAGCGCAACCGTGATCGCACTGACCGCCGGCTCGCGACGCACAAGAGCGATGGCAGCCGAAGCGTCGACGACGATTCCAGCGGTCATGGAATCTCGCCCCGGTCGCGGGCGTCGCGCTCGTCGCGGTCCATCCGAACCGCCGTAGCCGCGTCGGGGCCATCCGGGTACCGGATCCGGGCACGGTCGCCGATCTCACCGAGGCGCTCGATCGCCGCGTCGAAACGCGCCAGGCGCGCCGCGGCGTCATCGTCGAGTCGGTTGCCGTCCTCCACCGAGACGAGGACCGCGAGCGGGCGATGGTCACGCTCGATGACAAACCGCTGGCCGGCGGACGCTTCGTCGAGGATGCGCCCGAGCGATCGGCGAAGGTCGAGTGGAGTGATCGCTCTCATTGCCAACTATCATAACATGCTCTGATAGTCCAACGACGTGAACTCACGTCCTGATCGCCCGCTTATCGACGGTATCGGCACCGACGAATTCCGCGAGGCGCGCGAGCCCGCGGCCGAGGGCCTGTTCGAAGGGTCCGTTGCCAGCCAATGCGGCCTCCTCGAACCAGAGACCCTTGAGGACAAGTGTCTTCGAGGTCCGGTCGAGGGCGGCGTCCATGCGGGCGACGAGGCGATCGCCCCACAGGATCGGGAGCGTGTAGTAGCCGAATTTCCGCTTCTCGGGTTTGTCGTAGACCTCCCACTTGTAGTCGAAGTCGAAGACTCGGCGCGTTCGCTCTCGATCGTGGATGACCGGGTCGAGGGGCGAAAGGAATGTCACCTCGTCGGTCGTCGTGGCCTCGACCGGCTTCCATCCGCGAGGTGTTCGACCGGCGGCCAGGGTGTCCAGGATCGGCCGATCGGCCGCGAGGGCGACGAGGCCGGCCATCTTCACGCCTTCGATCTCGACCTCGATCAGCGCGCCCGCCTCGACCTGCCGGCGCTTCCAAGCGGCGACGTCGCGTCCGGTGAATGTCCGCAGCAGCGTCCAATTCGCGCCGTTGAGCTTCGTGAGCCCGCCCGACGCGACCGCCTTGAGGAGCAGGAAGTCGTCGGTCGCCTCGTCGGTTGCCGGCTCAAGGAGGCGGCGCGGGGCGACGCGCTCGGGGGCCGCGTAGACGCGCTCGAACCGTTCGCGGCGCGAGACCATCGCCTCGCCGGTCAACCACAGGAAGTGAAGGGCAACCGAACTGTCCTTGCGACCGCGGTAGCTGTTGACCCGGGTCCGGGACGCGATGGTGAAGTCTCGATTGCTGACCTCGCGTCGGGTTCGAATGACCTCGCGCATCTCCTCGATGGCCGGGCCATACCCGGCAGCGGCCCAGCGTGGCCACCACGAGTCGACGGCACGGCGCATCAGAACGCGGTAGTACGGCAGCTCCTCCATCGGCCGCAGAGCAAGCCAGCCGCCCCATTCGAAGAACCGACGCCGCTCATACGCGAGCGCCATCCAGTCGTCCGGCCGATAGCCGACGACGCGACTCGCGAGCGCGAGGTCCTGCGCGCGGGCGATGATCGCGAGCGGATCGAGCTGGACGTGCTCCATCGTCCGCATGGCCCGCTCGGTACCTCGCGGCGCCTCCCATCGCCGCCCTGGCCAAAGCGCCTGCCGGCCGAGCAGGTAACGCCGTGCAACGTCAACGGAGATCTGCATTCGCCGACGATACCGGGGAGTTGCCGGCAACGGGAGGTTGCCGGCGACGGGAGGCGCCGACGATAGGCCGACGCGAGTCCCGCGATTTCCGGTGCGCGACCCACCGCAGGCCGTCCGGTCGGTTTCAACGCATATTCGCGTGAACCATGACGCTCGCGGATGCATCGAATAGGGTGAGCGCCCAGGTTTGCGATGACGGAGGGTCGGTTGGAGCGCGAGCTCATCGAGCAGGCCCGCCGGGGCGATCGGGCGGCGTACGAGGCGATCGTGCGCCGGAAGGTGGAGACCGTGTACCGAACTGCCCGGGCGATTCTCGGCAACGACGCCGACGCCGACGACGCCACGCAGGAGGCGCTCATCGGCGCCTGGCGGAAGCTGCCCTCGCTCCGGGACCCCGACCGATTCGACGCCTGGCTGGGGCGCATCACGGTCAACGCCTGCCGGATGGCCCTGCGGCGGCGGCGTGGCATAGCCTTCGTTGAGTTACCGACGGACGGCCCCGCCGAACTGACCGACGAGCGGACGTCCGGCTTCGAGGGTCGAGCGGTCGGCGCGGATGCATTCGATCGCGGTTTCGATCGTCTGCCCATCGAGCAGCGCGCGATCCTCGTCCTCCATCACCGGGACGAGCTGTCGATCGCGGAGATCGCAGACCGACTGGGGATTCCGGAAGGCACCGTGAAGTCGCGGCTCCACGCCGCGCGAGCGGCCCTCGATCGATCGCTGACGCGGGAGGGCTTGCGATGACCCTCGACGACCGATCCCTCCGCGAGCACCTGGACCGGCGGGCACAGGCAGGTGTGGTCGATCCGGCGGTGATCGCCGAAACGGTCGCGTCGCGGATCGCGACCGAGGACGGCCGCCCGTCGTTGAGCGGCCGGATGGCTACTCGGGCCGTGGGACTTGCCACGGCGGCAGTTGCGGTGCTGCTCGTTGGGATCGCCGTCCTTCCCGGGCGCCTCGGGCCCGCTCCGGGTGCGTCGCCGACTGGCTCCGTGCCTTCGTCCATTGGCCCGTCCGCCGCGTACCCCGGCGATCGCCCCATGACGGCGGCCGAACTCGGCACCTTCATGGCCGGCGATCCGGCGACCTGGGCGTCAATCACGATCGTCGCGGATGTGGAGCTGTTCCCAATTCGCACTCCCTGCTTCGTCGATGGGGCGTGTCCGACACTTTGGATCCCGGGTCCCGGCGGAAGCGCCAACATCGTTGTCTGGGATACAGACGGAGTGCCAATTCAGGGCGGCCCATATGCATTCAAGGTCCGCTCGGACGGCAGCCTCGACGTCGTTGGTTCGGTCCGTCGTGGTCCCGATCGTCTCGCCTGGACGATGCCCGAACTCCTGAATGCGGATCCGACTTTCCGAACTGCAGGCCAGCCAAGGGGCCTGCTTTATCTCGTTGATGCCATCCAATTCGTGTCCGACACCGCGATCTCCTGTCCGACGGTTGTTGCCAGCGCAGCCGACTTCAGTTGCGGTAGTGGCTGGGCCTGGCTGATCGGGACGGATGCGCCCTTGCCGACCGATCCCATGGTCGTGCCGCCCGACAGCCTTCGCGTTCAGAATGTGACGGGCTTCAGGCTCCGATCGGACGCCATGCACCAGCGCGGCTTCTACCTCATCGATCCGATCGCGGCGCCGGATGGGTGCTTCCTCTGTGGCGCGCCGGGCGCGGCCGACGTCGTTGCCGGGGTGCTGCCGTTCGCGGAGCTCGGCTGGGACCCGGGGCCGCTCGCGAGCCCCACGGTGGCACCTTCGACCCCAGCGACCGACGTCCCGTCGTCGCTTTACCCCGCCGATCGCGCAATGACGGCGGCGGAACTGGGGTCGTTCCTCGCAGGAGATCCGACGGCCCGGGCGTCGATCACGATCGTCGTTGACGTCGAGGTGCAGGTAGCGCCAGCCGCGTGCGTCTTCATGTCCGCCGGATGTGAGACATATTGGATCCGGGGACTGGGCGGGCACCCTAGCATCCTCGTGGGGAATACAGACGGAATACCGATCCAGGGTGGCCCGTACGCCTTCAACGTTCGCTCGGATGGGGGGCTCGACCTCCTTGGATCCGTGCGGGTGGGACCGACTGGTTCGACGTGGACCCTGCCCGAGCTGTTGAAATCGGACCCGTACTTCCGATCCCCGACGGTGCCTCCGTCGACGCTGTATCTCGTCGATGCCTACCTGGCGGCTCCGCCCAATTCGATCGCATGCCCGGTCGCAATCCCGGGTGTTAGGTTCAACTGCGGGGACGTCGCGTGGCTCGTCGCCAATGGCGATCCCCTGCCGACGGACGTGCTCTCGCCGCCGCCCGATAGCCTGCGAGCATCCGGCCTGGATACAGAGGCGGTCGGACGTGGCAACTGGCTGATCCGGCCGGCGACAACACCGGGCGGTTGCTTCGCGTGCCCGCCGGCGGGCGCCGTCGATATCCTCGGCCGGGTGCTCCCGTTTTCTGAGCTCGGGTTCGATCCAGCGCAGACCATGAGTCCATCAGCGTCCCCGTAGACCCATCGGGTTCGGCCTCCGGGACGATGGGCCGCATTGTGGCGCTATGCTCCGGCCATGAGCAACCTCGTTGACATGATGGAATCGCCGCTCCTCCAGGTGTGGGGCGAGACGGTACGGGCGCGCCGCGTCCAGGGTGAGCACATCACGCTCGCGGTGGTCGAGCTCGACCCCAACGCTGCGGTCCCGGAGCACCACCACGTCGCCGAACAGCTGGGCATCGTCCTCGCAGGCGAGATGATCTTCACGCTCGACGGAGAGACGCGCACGCTCGGGCCGGGTGGCACGTGGCGGATCCTGTCGGACGTTCCTCATGGCGTGACCGCCGGACCAAACGGCGCGGTGGTCATCGATGCCTTCACACCCGTCCGGTCCGACTGGGACGCGTTGCCGGTCATCGA
>JBDTOJ010000028.1:0-5342 GCA_039933295.1 Chloroflexota bacterium | reverse complement strand
GCGGTCCGTCCGAGCGATGGAAGCTCATGGGTGGCCAAGCCGATCCCGTGGCCCAGACCGTGCTGGAAGGCCGACCATCGTCCATCCGCTTCGATCGAAGCACGCGCCACGCCGTCGATCGATCGGCCGTCGGGCAGCGGAGCCCCATGGCGGGCGGCCGCGAGCCCGGTCCGCAGTGCCTCGAATGCGGCATCCTGCGATGCCGCGACGGTCTCGTAAACCCCCAGATCACGTGGCGCCGGGTCGCCGACGAACAGGGTCCGCGTCATGTCGCTTCGATAGCCCGCCACCTGCGCCCCGAAATCGAACAGCAGGACCGCGCCGGTCTGGACCGGACGCTGCCCCGGAGAACCGTGTGGCAGGGCGGCCTCGGGTCCGGCGAGACAGGTCACGTCGAAGGCCAGGGCTTCGGCCCCCCCGGTCCGCATGCGCCATTCGAGGTCCATGGCGAGTTCGATCTCGGTTGTCCCGGGACGGATGACCGGCAGGAGCGAGGCGAGAGCCCGGTCGGCAACGGCGCAGGCCGCGGCAATCCGCTCGATTTCCGTTGCTTCCTTGACCTGCCGGTCGGCCTCGATCCAGCCTTCGACCGGGACCAGCTCCACGTCCGGTGCAGCGGCCGCGAGGCGTTCCCAGGTTGCGTGTGCGACGAAACCGGCTTCCACGGCGACCCGCCGGGCACCCGATTCGGAGGTCAACGCCGGCCATCGATCCGCAAGCGCGTGGTAGCACTCGAACAGCGTGGCATCCGGGGCCTCGCGCCGAGCCTGGATCGTGTAGCGGCTGTCGGCGAGGATCCGGACGGCGTCGGCCGTCACCAGGAACTTGCCGGAGTCCCCTGCCGAGGCACCCTCCGTTTCTGCGAGGGTGAAGCCCGTGAGGTAGCGCATGTGCTCCCGCCGGACCCCGAAGTAGGCGTCGACACCGGCCGCTTCCATGCGGGCACGGAGACGGGCCAGCCGCGCTGGACGCGCGGAGCGGTCGGCCTGCTCCCAGTGCTCATGGTCGGCCCGCGTCGGCGGCGCCTGGAAGTCCGTTGGGCGAGGGTGACTGGCGACGCTCATGTCGGGTACTTCTTGATGTTGGCCTGGTGCTCCTTGAGCGTCTTGGCGTAGACCGTCTTCCCGTCCCCGATCGCCAGGAAGTACAGGTAGCCCGCGCTCGTATCGGGCTCCAGGGCCGCATCGATCGACGCGACCGTTGGCGACGATACCGGACCGGGCGGCAAACCCTGGTGCGTGTAGGTGTTGTACCCGGCGAGATCGTCCGGCAGCTCGGCCGCGAGCGGGTCCTTCAACCGACCCCAGAAGGAATAGATCTGCCACTTGTCGAAGTCCAGCGCCCGGAGTTGCAGGGTGTCATTGATGTAGAAGACGGTCGGGTCGGAGCCGAGGAAGCCGCGCGTTTCCTTCTTCGTGCTCAGGCGGTTCTGGAAGACGCCGGCGATGAGCGGCCGGTCGACGTCGAGACGCGCCTCCTGCTCAACCATCGAGGCCATCACGAGCACCTGTGCCCAGGTCAACCCGCGGGTCTCCGGGACCTTCATCCTGAGGTCACCGACGGCATCGTGGAACTTCGTCAGCATCGCCCGGACCAGGTCGTCGGCCATCGTGATGTGCTGCTGGGGATCACCTCGAACATCCGTCACGAGGGTGTACGTCGCCGGGTACAGGTAGCCCTCGAGGGAGGCGCCGGCTGGCAGGTCCAGCCACGGGAAGTCGGCCAGCAACTCGGCCGGCGGCGCCGTGACCTCGTCATAGAACGCCTTCGCGTCGACCCCGGACGTGACGGTCTGGAGCTTGGCGGTGATCTGTTCGAGGCGCAGGCCCTCACGGAAGGTGACCCTGGTGGTCTGGATCACGATCGGCGAATCCACGAGCGCGGTCGAAACCTCGGCCGGGTTCATGTTCTTGCGCAGGAGGTACTGGCCCGCACGGAGGTTCGGGGCCAAACCGTCCTGAACCGCCGTGAACAGGAACGCTCGTTCTGAGGTGATGGCCCCGGCTTCCAGGAGCCGTGGCGCGATCGTGGTCGGTGTATCGCCGAGGACGACCTCGAAGACGACTTCGGATGTGTCGGCACTCGCCGGCGCGGTCAGCACCGGCCCGAGATCCTCGCGAATGAAGTCGGCCACGAAGGAGATCCGAAGCGAACCCGGATTGTCCCAGGCCCAGCCCACGACGGCGGCGCGTACCAGGGGCCGCATCACGGTCAGCCCGGCGACCACAACGACGACCGCGAGGATGCCCGCGAAGAGGACGAACCGCAGGATCCCGGGTAGTCCGGACGACGAACCGTCCTTCCGGTACCGGCGACCGCCGGGCGGGCCTCCGCGCCCATCCGAGGCACGCCACGACGGCATCGAGGCGTCGTCATAAGCCCCGGGATCCATCCGCCGCGCCTGATCGCGAGGATTGCGGCCGCCGCGAATGCTCACGAGTCCGGGCCTGTCGTGCGCGCGCCGTAGGCCGGAAGGTCCGTCACGAATTCGCTCGACAGGTCGGTTCGAGCGGCGAGTTCATCTTCGAGGATGATGGCGGCGGCTTCCTGATCCACCCTGGCACGATACCGCTCCCGCTGGGTTGGCGACGGCGGGCCACCCGATCGCCCGCGCGGCATGGGCCCGATCCGGTCTTCCGCGCGATGGCTGCTCAGGCGCTCGTCCCGGAGGCGGATCGGCAGGGCCAGCGCCTCCCCCATCGCCTGCGCCCAGGCGCGGGCAGCCGCGGCCATGGGACCCTCATCGCCGTTCGCATTGAGCGGGAGGCCGACCACGAGTTGATCGATCCGCTGCTCGCGAACGATCGTGGCCAGGCGGACCGTATCGGCCGCATCAGAAGCCGAACGACGGATGGTCATCAGGCCCTGGGCGGGCTCTCGTCCCGGTTCCGCGATGGCCAGGCCGATCCGCCGCTCGCCGAGGTCGATGCCCAGCAGCCGCGTCAAGGAGCCACTCCGGAAGAACTCGGTCCGCCAGATGCAGCAGGGGGCGTTGCCGATGGCGCACTACTGCCCACGGGTTCCGTAACCTCGAACGATACCCGACTGTCATTCGACGGGATCGTGGTGACCCAATCCGGCCAGACGGAGATCGTGACCTGTCCGAAGGCCCCGAGGACGGTGCGAGCCTGTGGAAGCCCCAGCCCGCGAATCCGATCTCGAAGCGCGGTCGCGTCAACGATTCGCGTTTCGGTCGCCCGGACAGTCACCGGGAACGTGATCGTGTTCCCGATGATGATCGGAACGCCGAGCGTCGGGTCGATGGAGCCCTCATCAAGTTGGAAGCCGGCGTCGACGGCGGCCCGGATCCGTGCTTCTGCCAGCGTGGCAACTGGCCCCGGGTTGACACCGAGTGCCGTGCCCTGCGCCGTCAGGCCGAGATCGAATTCGGCCTGCGGCAGGGCCAGGAGGGTGGACGGATCCACCGTCGGCGTCGACGGCCCGAGGGATCGCGTCTCCGGGAACAGCGTCGTTCCCTCAGGCACGTCGGTCGCGCCGGTGACCTGCTCGGTGAACCGGTCGATGAGGGCGGTGTCGAGGACGCGCAGCGCGGCGTCGACATCGGACTGCTGGATGACGGGGTTTTCGGTGCGCGTGCCGCCGGTCGTCGGAGCCTCGTTGTTGACGAGCGTCCGTTTTGGGTTCTCCTTTTCCGGCACCACGACGATCTTGCCGGCCGCCACGTTGCCGGACGTACCCGCGTTGACCGCCTTCACCCCGACCTTGCGGGTGGATGGAATTACGACAAACTTGCCATCGATGATCCCGATCTGTGCTGGGGGCAGGGTCACCGGGCCAGTCGTCCGGAACTCGTTGCCTGATTCGGTCTTGACGATCGAGCCTTCCGCGATCGGATTCGATCCGCCCGTATTGAGGCTCGAGAAGGTCACTTCTCCGGTTGCCGTTGTCTCGACGACCGAGATCCCCGTTGCGGGGAACGTCTGGCTGACCTCGACATCGAACGGAAAGGTCGTTGCGGGAACGACCAGGCCCACAGCGTCCGGCTGGGTGATCCCCACCTGCGCGGTGACGTTGAGCGACATCGGACCGATCGTGTTCGTGCCTGGAACCAGGGCGATGGTCGCGCTCGGCAGGAGCTGGAACCCGGCTGCCGCCCCCGCGATGAGGATCGCAACGAGGCCCAGGACCAGTGCGAGTCGGCGCCCGCGTGTCGGGCTGGAGCCGCGTCGGCCGGCCTGCGGGATCGGGCCTCCGGTTCGCGGGCTCGACAGGAGCGTCTCGGTCGTAAATCCAATCGTCGGGGACGCCTCAACAGCGCGCCCCCTGAGTTCCGATCCACGGTGGCGCCCCGTCCGCAGGGCCCCGCCGTTTGCAGGAATCGGCGCATCGGCCGGGTCTTCACTGGCGCTTACCACCGGGCCGGCCTCGAAGGCGGCCACGGACACGTAGGTCGGCAAGCCCGCCGATGCGGCGAGCGCTCGCGCCGATGCATCGCCCGTCACGATCTCGAGCGTCTTCTTGCGATTGGCGGCTTCCCGAGCGAGCAATCGGAAGTTGATCCGCGACGTGGCCAGGCGGGAGCCATGCGGCAGCGTCAGCGCGATTCGCTCCGCCTTGAGGGCACGAATCCGGGATACCGCTGACGTGATCTCGTCATCGATATCCAGGTAGACGATCGCGGTATTCATCAGATCCGGAGTTGTCGGACGACGCGCCGAAGGGCCCCATCCAGGGTGCCCGCAGCATGTCCGAGCTCAATCGCCTGATAGGCCAGGCCCATCGGGGTGACGTCCTGCTGATCGACCAGCAGTTGCGTTTCATCCCGGATCGTCTCGACCTGATCCGGCGACATGATCGTGACTTCCGGTGGCCGGGAAAACGGGAGGCTCTTCGAGAACGCAGGAGAAGCGAGCGCCTCGCGGATCTCCGGAAGGCGCGTCCCGCCACCGCACAGGTAGATCCGGCCGGGCAGGAGATCCCCGGCCGCGAGCTCCTCGAGGACCAGCTCGACACCCGCGGCCCAGACCGCGACGTCCTCGGCCACGATGGCGCGAATTTCCTCTGTTGCATCGCCGGCAATGCCCCGGGCGTAATCGACCTTGAGTGCCTCCGCTCGGGGGAACGGGAGCTCCAGCCGGTCGGCGATCGACTTGGTGAACGCTCGGCCACCGAGCGCGAACATACGGGTACCTTCGATTCCGCCCTGCCGGACGAGCGCCACATCGGTGGTGCCGCCGCCGACATCCACGAACAGCGCCCCACCCTGCCGAATTTGGTCGTTGTTGAGGGCACGGGCGACGGCATACGGCTCGGCGACGACCTCGATGAGATCGAGCTCCAATTTCTGGGCAACGGTCTGGAGCGCTCCGAGGTGAACCAGC
>JBDTOJ010000027.1:0-21987 GCA_039933295.1 Chloroflexota bacterium | reverse complement strand
CGAACCCGGACATGCTCCACTCGGCGATCCTCCCCCACCACACCAAGTGGTTCCAACTGTTCGAGCAGGTCCAGGTCATCGTCATCGATGAGCTGCACACCTATCGAGGCGTCTTCGGGAGCCACGTCGCCAACGTCCTGCGACGACTCCTCCGGCTCTGCCGGCACTACGGCTCCAACCCGGTGATCGTGTGCGCTTCCGCCACCATCGGCAATCCGGCGGAGCTGGCCGCCCAACTGACCGGGCGCTCGCCCCGGCTGATCGATCGGAATGGAGCGCCACGAGGTGAGCGGCACCTCCTGCTCGTCAATCCGCCGATCCTGGATCCCGCCACCGGTGCTCGAAGCTCCGCGCTCACCCACGCGCAACGCTGGGCCCTGCCGTTCCTGCGCGCGGGACGTCAGACGATCGTCTTCGGTCGGGCGAGGGTTGCCGTCGAAATCCTGCTGACCGGCTTGCGCGAGTCGCTGCGCGAGCATCTCGGGCCAAGATCCCGGATACGGGGCTATCGCGGCGGCTACCTGCCTACCGAGCGACGAGCGATCGAGCGTGGCCTGAGGAACGGCGAAGTCCTCGGCGTGGTATCGACGAATGCCCTTGAGCTGGGCGTTGATATCGGCGCCCTCGATGTCGCCGTCCTGGCCGGCTACCCAGGATCGGTTGCCGGCACCTGGCAGCAGTTCGGCCGTGCGGGCCGCCGCCTCGAACCCTCCGTCGGGATTCTCGTTGCCTCGGCATCGCCGGTGGACCAGTACGTGATCCATCACCCGGAGTTCCTGCTGGACCGCACGCCGGAGGAGGCGCGGATCGACCCGGACAATCTCCACGTCCTGCTCGCGCACCTGCGCTGCGCGACGTTTGAGCGGCCATTTGAGCCCGGCGAGGTGTTCGGTCCGGGGCCGGTGGACGACCTCCTCGCGTTTCTCGGCGAGGAAGGGCACGTGCGCCAGGCGGCCGATGAGCGCTGGTACTGGAGCTCCGAGAATTTCCCGGCCTCCGAGGTCAGCCTGCGATCGGCGGCTCCGGAGAACGTCGTGATCATCGACACGACGCCGGACCGGCCGCGGGTACTGGGCGAGGTAGACCTGTTCTCGGCCCAGGTCCTCGTTCACGAGCGTGCGATCTACCTTCACGATTCGGTCCAGTACTACGTCGACCGGCTCGAATGGGGCGAGCGCAAGGCGTATGTCCATCGCGTCGATGTCGACCACTACACGTATGCCAATCGGGCGGTGACGCTCAAGCCGCTCGACGTCTTCGCCGATGCGCCAGCGACGGGCGGTCGCCGCGTGCATGGCGAAGTGATGGTCGCGAGCCTCGTGACCCTGTTCAAGAAGCTCAAGTTCGGATCGGACGAGAACGTCGGTTGGGGGCCCATCGATCTGCCTGAGCTCGAACTCCAGACCACGGCCTACTGGATCACCGCGGAAGGGGCGTCGACCGGCTGGCGCCGCGACGATCTCGATGTCGCGCTCGTCGGCGCCGGGCGAGCCATCCAGGCCGTTGCCGCGGTCCTGCTGATGGTCGATCCGCATGACCTCGGCCTCGTGTCGCAGGTTCGATCGCCACATCAGGAGTCGCCGACGGTCTACCTGTACGAGGCCATGCCCGGGGGCGTTGGCTTGTCTGAACGGTTGTGGGCCCGCCACGACGAACTGATCCTCGGAGCGGCACAGCTGGTTGCCGCCTGTCCGTGCGACAGCGGTTGTCCCGCCTGCACGGGGCCGCGCCTCGACCCACTCGTTGATGCCAAGGCGCTCGCGCTTCGACTTCTGACCGATCTTGGCGCCGCTGACGAAGCCTCCATCGCGGCTCCTGATCCGGCAACGCGCGCGGTGGCGTGACCGTGACCGTTGCGCTGGAACGCCGCCTGGCCAATTTTCGCGCCCATGATGCGACGAGGAGTCGCGGAGTGCAGCCCGACGGCGGCCGCGCAGAATCGATCGGTGCCGAGCGCCTTGCAGCCGAGGTCGACGGCGAGCTGATCCGGACCGCCGCAGGCGCGTTCGTCCGCGTCGAACGGACCTCGAGCGTGATCCCGATCGATCGCGAACGCCTCGCCACGCTGCCCGGGCAACCCGGAGCCAGGATCCCGTTGCTCTGCCTCGATACAGAGACAACCGGTCTGGCCACCGCATCCGGAACCCTGGCATTTCTCGTCGGGCTCGGGTGGTGGGAAGGCGCCAGGTTTCGGCAGGTTCAACTGCTCCTGCCGGACCACGTCGACGAGCCGGCGCTGCTCGAGGAACTGCGGCGCCTCATACCGCGGAACGGATGGCTGGTGACGTACAACGGCAAGGGCTTCGACTGGCCACTCCTGGTGGCCCGCTACCGGATGGCCCGGGACCAGCCGCCCGCCCATGCCGGCCATCTGGACCTGCTGCCGATCGTTCGGCGATTGTTCCGGCATCGGATGACCGACTCGAAGCTCCAGACCGCCGAGACTGAGCTGCTCGGCATGCGCCGTCATGGCGATGTGCCGGGCTGGGAGATCCCCGCGCGTTACCTCCAGTTTCTGCGCGACGGAGAACCGGCGAGACTCATCGAAATCGTCCGCCATAACGATGAGGACGTCCGGTCCCTGGCCCGCCTGCTCGCACTGGTCGAGACCCGATTCGGGGACCCCGACGCAAGACGTCAGGCAGATCCGGGCGACCTTGCGGGTCTCGCCCGATCGTTCGGCGCGGAGCGTCGGTTCGCGGAGGCACTGGACTGCCTCGACGCGGCGATGGTCGCTCGGGATCGCGCACCGCTAACGGTTGCCCGAGTGCCGGTACCGGTTGACCCGGCTCCGGAGCGCGAGGTCCGGATGGTTCGCGAGGAGACCGATGATTGGTGGTCCCCGAGGCGGCGCCCCGACTTCGGCGGACGACACGGCCGATCCGGTGGCGATGGCCTGTGGCGGGCGGCTGCGCCAGATCGCCTCGAGACACGCTGGACGGGCTCGCGTCTCATCGCCGACCGCGCCCGCCTCCTGCGCCGCGTCGGCCGATATGCCGAAGCAGAGACCGCATGGATCTCGGTCGCAGACGAAGGTGGCACGCTCGGGGCGCTGGCCTGGGTTGAAGTCGCCAAGCTTCGTGAACATCACGGTCGGGACCTCGATGCCGCGCTCGCCGCTACCCTGGCGGCCCTGAGACTCGTAGAGCGGGCGCGGGTGATCGGTCGTGGGACCGCGCGCGTCGAGCGGGACCTGATGCGTCGATCATCGCGGCTTCGTCGCCGGATCGATCGACGGGCCGCAGTCGGGCGACGGTCCGAGGCCCGCAAAGCCCCGCCGGTCAGTCGTCTGCTACGGCCGAGACCTTCGACGGCGATGGCGTCTTGAGCGACCCTTGAAGGCGTTCCGTCACGGCGGCGATCGTCGGGACGCCGGACAGGCCCGGACGCTCGACGACAAGTGACCCGAGAGCGGCCGCCAGGCGGAGGTCGCTGCCGCGGCGGCCCGATCCGGCAAGTCGATGCCCGAGAACACCTGCCACCAACCCGGCCAGGAATGCGTCACCGGCCCCGGTCGGGTCGGCAACGACGTCGGCCGTGATGGCCGGGTAGTGCCGCTGGGTGCGGCGCGCATCGTCATTGACCGCAACGACCCGGCCGCCGTTCGCGCCATCCGTGATCGCAAGCGTGACCGGCGCGTCGAGGCATGCCAGCAGGCCGGCCTCGGCTTGATCTGCATCGAGATCAGTTCGGCTCAGAGCCACGAGACGAGCACGCTTCGTCAGCGCCGAGGCCCGTGGCGGCCGCCGTTGCACGATGGCATCGGGTCCCAGCCTCCGGAGCAGGCCCTGCCATCCGAGCGCGACGAACGCACGGCCAGGCGGCACCCATGCCCAGGAATCATCAAGCTCGTCCATGACCGGCACGAACATCCAGGTGCCCGACGTTGACCACCCCGCCGGAAGCGCATCCGGCGCAAGGCGGACCCCCGGCGTCTCACAGCGCTGGATCCGGCCCGTCGGCGTCTCCACGTTGGTGAAGACCGGACCCTCCGGGAGGCGAACCAGGACGAGGTCCACACCCGCCGCGCGCAGCCAGTCCAGTTCCTCTGCTCGACTCGCCAGCTCGTCCACGCCGAGCAGCAACCGGGGCTTGAGGCCGAGCCGCCCAAGCGTCAATGCTCCGTAGGTTGCCGCCCCTCCGAGGCGCCACCCGCGTGAGTCACCGTCCGTGAGATCGCGGGATGCTGACCCGACCACGACCGGTGGGTTCACGCTCGGTGAACCGTATACTCGACGAGTCGGCCGTACCTGACGGCCCCCGGTTGAGGAGCGAGACGATGCATTTCTACGAGCTCCACGAGGGGGAGGACGATATCTTCTTCGATGTCCTGCTATTCCGCGACGAGGAGATGGATGCCGAGGAATTCTTCGGCATCGTCCAGTCGATCCGGCGCGAAGTCCAGGACTCGTTCGAGACGGACACGCTCGTGGAGGCGATCGCCCAGGAGCTGGAGCGACAGTACGGTTTCGTCTTCGTGTCTGATGATCGACTGACCGCAGCGGTCAATGTGAGCAAGGTTGACACGAACAACTTCCTGGCCGACCTCGAAACCGAGGATTCCGACGAGGACATGCCGACGGTCACGGGCGATGCCGACTATCGCGGCGTCTATGCGGAGTTCGAGCCGCCCGAGGCGGATCCGAACTGACCCGAGGCGGATACGAACTGACGTCTCCGCTGACGCACATGCCTGCCGTCGCTAGCGACTGAACAGGATCTCCAGGACGTCGCCGTCGCGGACCCGATAGGTCCGTCCTTCAGACCGGAGCCGACCCGCCTTCCGCGCCTCGGCCATCGAGCGCAGGTTCAGCAGATCCTCGTACGAGACCGTCTCGGCGCGAATGAACCCCTTTGCGAGGTCCGTGTGGATGGCGCCGGCCGCGTCCACGGCAAGGCTCCCGTCGGGAATGGGCCACGCCCGCACCTCGTCAGGACCGGCGGTCAGGAACGAGATGAGCCCGAGCAGCTGGTACGAGAGCCCGATGACGCGGCCAAGGCCTGATCGCTCGATCCCCAGCTCTTCCATGAAGACCTGCGCCTCGTCCGGCTCGAGCTCGCCGAGCTCCATCTCGATGCGGGCGGACAGGGCGTCGACCATCGCCTGCTGGTGCGTGTAGGCGCTTCGAATAGCCTCGACCTGCGCGGCGGCAGAACCGATCTCCTTCTCCCCGATATTGAGGAGGACGAGGACTGGCTTCTCGGTCAGGAACCGGAACCCCCGGATCGCCTTCGCGTCGTCGGCGTCGAGGACGGAGTCCCGAATCGGGTGTCCCGCTTCCAGATCAATCTTCAATCGGCGGAGGATCACCCCCTCGCGCTCGTTCGCCTCGCGCTCGGCGGTGGTCCCATGACGACCCGATGAGCCCAGCCGATCGACGCGTCGGTCGACCATGGCGAGGTCGGCCAAGATGAACTCGAGATCCAGTTGCTCGAGATCTCGCGCCGGATCCACGCTGCCGGCGGGATGCGGGACCGAGGGATCCTCGAAGGCCCGGATGACATGGAGGAGCGCGTCGGAATCCCGGAGGCGCGCCAAATGCTCGGCCGGCAGTTCCTCCGTCCCAATGCGGCCATCGGACGATGCGGGCGGGGCCGGGAGATCGACGTACGTGACGTCCGCCTGCACGATCTTCTTGGGCTTGAAGATCTCGGCCAGACGATCGAGACGCTCATCCGGCACCTTGACGACGCCGACATTCAGGGTGAGCCCACCGAATCCGCCGGTCTCGGCATGGCCGCGGGTGAGGGTATTGAAAACGGTGGTCTTGCCGCTTCCGGCAAGCCCGACGATGGCAATCTGCATAACCGGTGGATTGTGTCGCAGCAGGGCCGATCCGTCCCACGGGACGAAATCGGTCCGATCAGTAGCCTGCGCCCGGGTCCACCACGTTGCGCAGACTCTCGCCTGCGCTGTAGCGGCGCAGGTTCTCGCAGAACAGGTCGATGCTGCGATCAAGGACGCGAGACGAGGACCAGGCCGTATGCGGCGTGACGATCACGTTGCTCAGGTCGTAGAACGGCGACGTCGGCGGCAGCGGCTCCTGGCGGAAGGCATCCAGGGCTGCCCCGCCGATTCGATGCTCGCGGAGTGCCTCGATCAGGGCCTCGTCATCGATCAGGCGTCCGCGGGCGACGTTGATGATCCAGGCTTCCTTGCGCATGGCCCTGATCGCCGCACGGTCGATCATGTTCTCGGTCGTTGCGGTCAATGGCGCGGCAAGGACGACGATGTCTGACGCACCGAGCAGCTCGTGCAGACCGTCCGGCCCGACGATCCGCATCGGAGACGGAATGAAGGGGAAGGCATCGCTGAGGTCCTCCAAGTCATCGCCGCGCGCCCCAGCCCGAGTCGCGGACCCGGGCCTGCTCGGGTTCTCGCGATCGGGGTGACGGCGCAGGGCGATCACACGCGCGCCGAACGCGCCGGCGAGCGAGGCGACGGCCCGTCCGATAGACCCGTAGCCGACGATGCCGATCGTCATTTCCCTGAGCTCGACACCCTGGAGCGGTTGCCAGGTGCGTTCGCGCTGCAATTCCAGGAGCTGGGGCAGGCGCCGGCTGATGGCCAGGATCAGCATCAGAACATGCTCGGCAATGGGCCGGGTGAACACGCCGCGGGCATTCGTGACCGTGATCGAACGATCCCGCGCCGCGGGCGTCAGGGCACGTTCCACGCCCGACGTTGCGGAATGCACCCAGCGAAGTCTCGGCGCGCGCGCCAACAGCCGGTCGAACGCTTCGGAACTCAGCCATCCTCGAAGCAGGACCTCGATGTCCTCGAGTGGTCCGTCTGCGAGGCCCTCGACCGAGAGATTGATGATCCTGCTCCCGGGGGCCGCGGCACGAATGCGGTCGAGGTCCTGGGAACGAACGCGAGCCGAGAGGATCGGGCTCACCGCGATCGCCGTCGGTACACCGTCGGGTCCGGTTCCTGGTCCGGGCCGACCGAGCCCGGGTTCGGGTTCAGGGATCATGCCGAGACCATCGGGGCGGAATCGAGCACGCGAGCGATCCATGCCGCGGGGTCGCCGATCTCTGCGGGAGTAGGCAGCTCGGTCGGCGACGACCAGATCCGATCCAGCGCCTGTCGACCACGCGCCTCCGCAATCGTACGAACGAACGCCTCCCCGCGTCGGTACTGCTCCATTTTGAGATCCATGCCGGTCAGCCGGAGGACCGCCCGCTCGAATGGGGTCCGCTGGGTGCGTCGAGCGTGGAACCGTGACGAGATCTCCTCGACGCCTGGGACCAGACCGCGTCCCACCTCGTCCATGACGTAGTCGCTGAACCCCTCGAGCAGGCTCATGACCGCCTGCGTTTCGCGGAACAGGGTCCGCTGCTCGTCGGTCATGATTCGCTCCATCCAGTGTTCGCCGTCGCCCTTGCCGCGCAGGGCGGTCCCGATCGCCTTCAGCGCATCTCGCCCGAGTGTTTCGGCCGATCCGCCGAAGAGCTTGAGCTGGCGCTCGAGTCGCTCGGCCAGATACGGACGCAGCCACGGGTGCGCTTCGAATTCGAATGCATGCGTGGTCTCGTGGAGGGCGATCCAGGTTCGAAATGGCCCGATCGGAACGTCGAGGTTCCGCGCCGTACCGCGAATGTTCTCTTCGACGAAGAGGAGGCGTCCATCCTCGGCCTCGGCGCTCAGCAGCGCGATGTCGTACTGACCGAGGACCCGCGCGCCCATGAAGCCGAGCAGGAATCCCAGCTGGCGGCTGGTGACCCAGCGATTGGCGATGACCATCGCAGACGCGGCGAGGCCTCCGCCCGGCCGAACGACCTGCTGGAGCAACGGTCCCTCGATCGTCGAGACCAGGGTTCGGAACGTGCGGACGTTGGCATGGACCCACTCCGCGCGACTGACGACCTTCGCTCGCTCGATCACTCCGGGCAGCGGCGTGCCGAGGGCTTCGGCGAGGCGCGGGACGACGATCGACATGGCATCGCGATAGGCGGCATCGGCGGCCTTCAGCTCGAGGTCCGTTAGGCCGGTCGAACCTGCCTGGGCTCGGCCAACGGCAAGGCGCTCGACGTCGTCCCAATCGATGAGTCCACGCTGGGCGGAGAGGTCGGCCCTGCGACCGAGCAACGTTGCCCCGATTCCGACGGCCGAACCAACCAGGAAACCGGCCTGCCAGCGCCGGTCCCCAGTCCAGCCAAGCGCGCTCAGGCCCGGATTCTGGCGCCGACGCCCGGATGGCCGGTCGGACAGCTGAACTTCGGGTTCTCGTCGGATCATCCGACCAACTCCGATGTGCGACCCGTGCCGAGTTCGATGGCCGCAACGTCCGCGAACGCGTCCCCGAACATCCGGCGGGCGATCTCGCGAAACGCGCCGACGTCGCCGGTCGTGAACTGGACGTGGGTCACCGAGCCACTTCGCTCCTCGGGCCGATCGTGTCCCGCGCGTCCGGCGTCCGCAGCCGTGCCACGGGTTGTGCCAGGCGCCTCGAGCCCATTGATGGCCAGAAGGTCATGGAGCGCCGATGCGGTAGCCGAAGCCGAATCTACGATCGCGATGCGATCCCCGGCAATCGCCGCGATCGTCGACCGGATCAGTGGGTAGTGCGTGCAGCCAAGGAGCAGCGTGTCGATCCGCGCCGAACCTGGCAACGGGAACACGAACTCGCCCGCGGCGTCGCGCTCGCCGAGCAGGGGCGCCAGCGCATCGGCGACCACGGCCTCGATCTCGTGGCCATCGAGATGGCCGGCCTCGACCATGGGCACGAGACCAGGGGTCGCGTGCTCGTAGACCTCGACCGCGGGGTTCTCTTCCTTGATCGCCGTGAAGTAGGCATGCGACCTGATCGTCGCCGGCGTCGCGATGACACCGACCCGTCGATTCCTCGTCGTCAGCGACGCAGTGACGGCCCCGGGCCGGATCACACCCAGGATCGGCAGATCATGGCGTCGGCGGAGCTCGCCGATCGCGACGGCGGTCGAGGTGTTGCAGGCAATGACGATCGCCTTGACGTCCCGCTCCACGAGGGCGTCGATCGCTTCCGTGCTGAACGCGAGGACCTCATCGTCCGAACGTGTCCCGTATGGCGCGCGCGCGTTGTCACCGAGATAGATCGTGGATTCGGCAGGAGAGCGCCGCAGCATCTCACGGAGGACCGTCAGCCCTCCGACACCCGAATCAAAGACTCCGATTGACCTTGGATCGGACATCCAGCCCTCAGCGCGCACCGACGGCGAGGGCTTTACCGACGCCCAGAAGGGCGGCCGCGACACGATCGATGTCCTGGCTGACGCCGGCGCCTGGATCCGAGAGAACGAACGGCACGCCCTTGTTATTGGCCGCGACCACGACCGCGCCCTCCGATCGAACCGTGTGCTCAGGTACGCGCCCAAGGGCGCGGACGAGATCAGCGGGATCGATGCCGCCGTTCGCATCGGCGCGATTGACCAGGTATTGCACCTTGGACGCCGGATAGCCGATGGACCGGAAGGTATCGGCCAGGGCAATCGTATTGTGAATCGTTGTCGAGTCGTAGGTGACGATCTCGAGGATGGTCTCCACTCGATCGAGGAGCAGGAGATTGAGCTCGTCGAGGCCCACCGACATGTCGATGATCACGGCGTCGTACAGGCGTCGAATGAGCGACAGGACCTTTTCCACGTCCCGGGTCGAGACCATCTCGGCCATCTCGATCCGTGGCGGGGCGAGAAGAATGTCGATTCCGGATGGGTCGCGCCAGAGCACATCGGCAAGATCCGACTCGACGACCCGATCGGTCGGGAGGTCGAGGATCGATGGCGCGTCGGTCGGTACGCGCAGGAGTGCGCGAAGGTCGGCGAATTGAATGCTCCCGTCCACGAGGACGGTTCGGTGACCCTGTCGCGCCGCGGAAACCGCGAGATTGAACGCAATGGTCGTTCGGCCGACTCCACCTTTCGGCGCGAAGACGGCGACGGCCGTGGACCGGGCACTCCCCTCGCCCGCTTCCTGCTCCTTGAAGACCTGGGTGACTCTGGTGATGATGTCGTATCCGGAGAACGGCATCGACAGAACGCCCTGAATACCGCGTTCGGGATCCATTTCGATGGGTTGCTGCGGAACCGTGAGCATGATCACGGGGACGCGGCTGCCACCCTCTCGGAGTCGACTGACCACCTGGTCGGCCTTGACTCGGCCCTGGAGCAGGGCATCCACGATGATAACGTCGGGCCGCAGCTCCGGAACCTGCAATACCGCCTTGCCGCCGTCGGAGATCACATCGATCAGCTTGATCTGGGTCTGCGCCATCAGGAGACCCCGGACGTATTGCGCGACCTGCGGCACATCCTCGATGAACAGCAGGCGGATCTGATCGCTGGCAGCCATGGCCGTCAAGGTATCACGGGGGGGCGGGCCGACGGGCAATCAGCACGGCGCGCCCATCGCCGGGACCGATCGGCGCGAGGTCGTAGTCGCAGGCGATGACCTCGACTTCGAGCCCTGCATCCTCTGCGTAGAGCCGCAGATCGTCGGCCGACAGGAGATGCATCGCGTCCTCGCGGACCCATCGATGAACCGGGCCGCCGCGATCCACTTGGTCGAAGATGGTCGTGAGGGTGAGCGCCCGCGTTGCGCTGTCGTACCACGCAGCGGTCGTCTTGACAACGTCGAAGCCCGTTTCCGGATCAGTCCGCACCCACTCGAGGCCAACGCGCCCATCGAACCGAACGAGATCCTCGGCCAGGGGCAGCCACACATCGACCACCGCGATGCCGCCGGGGGCGAGGAGCTTCCCCATGAGGTCAATGGCGCGCCGCTGTTCGCGAGGCCCGCCAAGCAGAAGGATGGAATTCAGGGCCAGGATGGCGAGGTTGAACGTCCCGGCTTCCGGAACAGCGACATCGAACAGGTCGCCGGCCACCCACGACAGGCGCCCGTTCCCTTTCGGCCCGATCCCGTCGGCCCGACGGATCGCCCGGGCAACCATCGCCGGGTCGATATCGACGCCGGTCACGTCAAACCCGGAGGCAGCCAACGGGATCGCGATGCGTCCCGTACCCGCGCACAGCTCCACGACCGGCCCGCCGGTCCTCGCCGCCAGCGCCAGGTAGAGATCGAGGTCGCCGGGATCGGCGGCCAGGTCGAGGTCGTACAGGCGCGCGAGGGCTTCGGCTCGATCGGGGCCGTGGTCATCCATCGGTCGATCCTACCGCTTCGGGTCCGACCCCCACGCTCCGCGGCGGATGAGGACATCCCGCAGGAGCGCGGGACGGTCTGTCATCAATCCGTCGACCCCGAGGTCGAGTAGTCGCTCCATTTCGTCGGAATCGTTGATCGTCCAGACGTGGACCGGCAATTCGAGGTCGTGAGCGGTCGCCACGAAGCCGGCATCGACGACGGTCACGCCATGTCGCTGAACGGGAACCTGGACACACTGTCCGGGCCGACGCAGCAGTGGCGCTCGGAACGGCCATACACCCCAGACAAGCACGCGGAGCGCGGCGACCTCACGGGTCCCGAACGCGGAGCAGGCCCCAGGACCGAGCGCGTGCCGGATCCGGGCGACTCGGGTATCGGACACGGCTCCGAAGCAGAGTCGATCGAGCGCTCCTGCCCGACGGACCGCGGCGATCAACGGCTCAACGGCGCAATCGACCTTCGCATCGACATTGAACCGTATGTCGGGCATCGCCTCAAGGAGTTCATCGAACCTGGCGACCGGCTCCGTACCGGCGATCCGCACGGCCCGAAGCTGGGCCCACGTCATCGCTGCCACGGGACCGACATGGTCGGTGACGCGATCGAGGGTCTCGTCGTGGAACGCGATGAGGACGCCGTCAGCGGTGGCCTGCACATCCGTCTCGATGTACGTATAGCCCAGCGCGACGGCGGCCTCGAACGCCCGCATTGAGTTCTCCGGCCCGAACTCGGAACCCCCGCGATGGGCGAAGGCGATCGGCCCGGCGTGATCGAGGAACGGATGCGTGGCGGTCAGCCAGTCCGTCGCGGGAACGTCCCGTCACGGCGCTTCACGGCAAGCGCGGAAATCGCCTCGAGCGCGGCGCGGTTCGCGATCATTGCGGTCGACTCGGCCCAGTCATACGGCGGGGCGACCTCGACGATGTCCATGCCCGCGAGATCGACTGCACCCACGATCTGGCGCACGGCGCGCAGGACCTCCCGCGAGAGCATGCCCCCCGGCTCGGGCGTCCCGGTTCCTGGCGCGAGCCCGGGATCGACGACGTCGATGTCGAGGGACAGGTAGATCGAGTCGGGCCCATCGAGTGCCTCGGCGATGGCGTCGGCCACGACGGCCTCCGCACCCCGATCCTCGATCTCGGTCATGAAGTGATAGCGCAGACCGTGCTCGCGCATCCAGTCGAGTACGTCGGGCGACGGCCAGTAACCACGCAGACCGACCTGCACGAAGTTGCTGCCTTTGACGGCCCCCGATTCGATCAGCCGCCGCATCGGCGATCCGTGGCTCGCGAGCTGCCCCCACGAATCGGGTGCCGTATCGGCGTGGGCATCGAAATGAACGATCCCGATGCTGCCCGGCCGGCGGACCTCCGCGACGGCAGTGGCGGATGGCCAGGTGATCGAGTGGTCCCCGCCGAGGACGATCGGGATGGCCCCGGTCTCGGCAACCTCGAGGACCTTCCGATAGATCATCGCGTGGGCCCGTTCCCACATCGCGGGCACGATGTTGGCGTCACCGGCATCGACCACGTTGAGGTGGGCGAACGGTTCGATCCCGACCTGGAGCGAGTTCAACGCCCCCGTGCTGTATTGCGCTTCCCGGATGGCACGCGGGCCGAATCTCGCGCCGGGACGGTGGGTCACGAGGTCATCGAAGGGAGCCCCCACGATGGCCACATCGACCTTGCGAGCGCGCAGCTCGGCCGGATCGGTGATCCAGGGCAGGTTCGCAAAGGTGGCAGGGCCGACATAGGTGGGCAGGTCCAGGTCCGAGAACACTTCGTACTCGCGGTCCCAGCCATGCATGGCCGCAAAGCCATCGGCTGGGTTGGTGGGGCGCTCGCTCACGCGATTCCTCCGGACGGCCTCACGGTCCTGTCATCAGGTACGAAGGCCATGCTCGCCAAGGACGCCGCCGGTTCGGAAGCTGCCGTCCAGCGGGGCGCCGTCCGCATCGTAGCAAACGGCTGCGAGGATCCACGCCGAGACTCGGGCCGGGCATGGCCGATCGACGCTCAGATCCCGTTGTTGAATTCCTGCCACGCGGCCGCCACGAGGTCGGGGCTTACGAACAGGTCATACGCGGTCTGCGCAACGAGCGTGGCCGCTACGAGGGTCGTCGCGTCCGCGGCGGGACTCGCGGCAGCATCGCGAAACTCGATGGAGTGGCCCGCGGTCGGAAACCTGGTGATGGCAAGGTCCGGGTGGATGGCTGGGCAGACCCAGGACACATTGGTCATGTCGGTGCTTCCGTAGCTGGCGTCGTCGCCCTGATCCTCGATGCCGAGGGCGGTTGCGTTGGCGACCCATCGATCCGCGATGACCCGGTTCGTTCGCATCGTCCGGGAGCCACCGGAGAAGACAACCTCGACCGACGTGTCGGAAGCCGATGCGGCGGCCTCGCACATCGCCTGGAACCGATCCTGCATCGACGCCAGCTCTGCGTCGACCGCACTCCGAAGCATGAATCGGCCGACCGTTCGTTCAGGGATGATGTTCGCGGCCGTTCCGCCCTCGAGCACGATGCCATGCACCCGCGCATCCGGGCGGAGGGCCTGGCGCCACAGCCCAACCGAGACGAAGAGCGAGATCAGGGCATCGAGAGCATTGCGGCCCTTCCACGGATCCGACGAGGCATGCGCCTGCAGGCCGTGGAACGTCACCTCGACATCGACCGAGGCAAGCGGGGCGATATCGACGTGGTTCCGATCGCAGGGGTGGTACAGGATCGCGGCGTCGATCCCCTCGAACAGGCCGTCCTCGATCATCGCCACCTTACCGCTCCCCCGCTCCTCCGCGGGCGTCCCGAGGAACACGATCTCCCCCGGGAGCTCGGCCGCGATCGAGGCGAGCGCGATCGCCGCGCCGACCCCGGACGCGGCCATGGTGTTGTGGCCACAGCCGTGGCCAAGGCCTGGGAGGGCGTCGTATTCGGCGAGGATCCCGATCCGCGGCGAGGCCCCACCCCGGCCGCCGGGCCGCGTTGCCCGGATCGCTGTCGCCAGGCGACCGGCCGGCAACTCCACCCGAAACCCGTGCCGCGCCAGGATCTCGGCGCACCACGCGGCCGCGAGGTGCTCCTCGTAGGCCGGCTCCGGGCTCGCATGAATCCGATGGGACAGGTCGAGGATGTCGGCCCGCAGCGACTCGACGGTTGCGGCCAGTCGCGCATGCGCCCCCCCGCCCATCAGCACCGAGCGCCCGTCAGTTGTTCCGGTCATCGCGTCCTCCAGGGTCGGATTGGCTCATCGTTCTGCAGACAGCGTGATTTCGGCGACGACGACCAGCGCCCCGATGAACAGCGCAACCGGTAGCTCGAGCAGAGCTCCGACCCGGAGGACCACGAGGATCGTCACGATCAAGCCGGTCCATGCCCCGCGACGGATCGCTCGAACCCAGGAGCCCCGAAAGGCGATGCGGCGCTGCCGAGCGAACGGTACGAGCCAGAATAGCGGCATTGTGGACAGGGCCATCGCGACGCCCATCGCGACCGCGCCCCCGTAGCCGGCGGCCGGATTCAGCACGGGATCGAAGGTAAATACGACAAAGCCAACAACCAGCCATGCCGCGGTCGCGGCGACAAAGAGCAGCAGGTTGATTCGTCGATCACGGGTCTCCACGCCGCGAGTCTAGGCGGTCAGGTGTGCCGGCCGTACTGGCGGTGGGTCCTCAAGTTGTTCGCCGAGCATCCGCAGTGTCGCGAGTTCCAGGTCGGCACGGACGTCCGCGGTGCGGACCGACGTCGGCAGGGGCGTGTCCCCCTGATGCCCGATCAGGTAGGCAGCCTGCCATCCGGCGGCCTTCGCGCCTGTCACGTCGGCCAGCCAGTCGTCCCCGACATGCAGAATGGCCGACGACTCGACCGCAAGTTCGCCCTGTGCATACGCAAAGATCGCCGGGTGCGGCTTGATGGTCCCGATGCGCTGCGACACAAAGATCCCGGCCAGCGACGTCCCCCAGCCGGCCGCCTCGGCGAATCGGTCGATCGTGGCGGCGAGTGGCCAGTTCGAAAGAATGGCCACCTCGAATCCACGGCCCGCCAGGTCGTGGATGAGAGCCCCGCTGTGGGGCGGCGCGGGAACCGTGGCGACGAAGGCCGCCGAATAGGCCCCAACGATCAAGGCGACCTCGTCGCTCGTTGATCGGCCCGCCGCGGCGACGTCGTCCCAGGGCTCCGACTTCGATGGCACTGCCGCCCCCCTGAGACGCGCCATCACGCGCATGGAACGCTGCTCCAGATCGACCTCCCGGTACCGCGGCACCTCCTCTCGGAACTGACGGTCCCGTTCCTCCGCCCAGGCGAGCAGAAAGGTCGCGGGTTCCGCGATCGCGAGCGCCGAACAGACGTCGTCGGCAGTTCGAGCGACGACGGCGCGCAGGGCGGCGCGATCCACCGGAACCAGGGTATTGCCGAAGTCCAGCGTGACCGCGCGAATTCCGGACAGGCGCATCAGATCCCCTACCCGGTCAATGCGTGGCGCCGGGTGGCGCCGATCAGCGAGCCGCGCTCGACGGGCAGATCTCACGATACGGGCAGTAGGTGCAAGCCATCGTGTCCGGCTGCGCCTCGTAGTCCCGAGCCCGGATCCCCGTCGCGGCGGCGCTGATGCGGTTGCGGGCCTTGGCGAGGCGATCCGGTTCCACCGACGCCTGTCCGATCAAACCGGAGTCGAGGAAGTGGAGCTGAACCGCATCCGGCAGACGCCCCGTCATGGCCTCGTAGGCCATCGCGTAGATCTGCAGCTGCAGGGAGTCCCTCGCTCGCTGTCGAGCCTTGACGGGGTCGCGAACGTCGCTCGACTTGTAGTCCGTGATCGTGACCCGCTCACGGCCAAGGAGCTGGAGCGTCGGCTCGATGATGTCGGCGCGATTCGAAGCCGAAGCCTCGGCCAGTGCGGCGGCGGGATCGTCCGCGGCGGTACCCGCGACAGGCACGATGTCGACGCGATCGAAGCGGCCGCGAATTCGATCGCCGCCCATCGAGAAGCTGAATTCGCGCTCGACCCACGCCGGCACGACGGCACCGGGAGCGCGCTGCCCCGCCCTGAACCGCCTCAGTGCCGCTCGGCCCGCTGCCAACCGTGCCTGCTCATGCTCCCGGGACACGAACCCCTGGTTCGTCCATGCGCCCTCGAAGACGCCGTCGAGTTCCTTCTGGGACATGACCCTGCCACCGGCTTCAGCCCGATGGAATTCCTGGACGGCCTGGTGCAGCGCCGCGCCGTACACGATCGAGTGATGCGGGGCTGTGGGCACGCGCAGCACGTGGCTGTACTGGTACTTGCGCGGGCATTGGAGGTAGGCGTCGATCGAAGAGTGGCTCAGTGATAGGGGGCCCTCGATCGGCCCCATCCGGAGTTCGCGAGCCGGCTGCGGGACCGTGGCGAAAGACGCAATCCGCGTGCGTGGGTCGCGATCCGGACTACGTGGACTCAGGGCCGCGGACGTCGGCAGATCGAGCGCCTCGAGCACGAACGGCGAGATGCGGCGGGCCCGCGCTCCACCGTAGTCGGCGGCATGAGTGAGGATCAACTCGTCTCGTGCCCGGGTCATCGCCACGAAGAACAGCCGCCGTTCCTCGGGCAGGTGTGGGTCGCCATCCGAGACCGGCGTCTGCAGCAGCGAGTCCGGCATCGCCAGCGGCGCCCGCCGCGTCGTCGAGGGAAAGCGCCCAGCCACGAGTCCAGGAATGACCACGACCGGAAACTCGAGTCCCTTGGCCTTGTGGACCGTCATCACCGATACGGCCGCGACGAACGGATCCGGCTCGGCAGCGCCAGGATCGTCGCCGGCCTCGATCAGTGTCGTCAGATGCGGGATCAGGAAGACGGCGCGGTCATCGACCAGGAGCGCTGATCGACTGCGCACGATGTCGAAGAAGCGAGCGACGTTGGCGAGCGCTTCTTCCCCTGCGGCAGAGCCGGCTCCCGCCATCCGGGCGAGCCAGCCGGAATCCCTGAGGAACGCGTAGAGGACCTCGCCCGCTGGCCGTCGATGCGCCAGCTCCCGCAAACGGCGAAGGTCGCCAACGAGGCGCCGGAGGGGAGGACGTCCCTCGGGCGAAACCGCGAGCTGACCGGGCGCGGGCTCGTCATCCAGAGCCTCGAGCACCGCCCAGGCCGAGCGATGCTCGCGCCGAGCTGCGGCCATCACGACCGTCAGATCCTCAGCAGGGACATCGTAGATATCGGATGCACCGATGGCGTAGACATCGGCACTTGCCTCTGGATCCGTGACGGCCCGAAGGACCGAAAGAAGGAGCCGCACCTCGGGTCGCCCGTACAGACCGGAGGCGCCGGCAAAGGTCCATGGCACGCCGGCGACGTTGAAGCTCCGAAGGATCGGATCTGCCCCGGCGTTGGTCCGGACGAGCACGGCCAGGTCCCGTGGTTGGACTCCGGCATCGATGCGCCGGCGGAACTCCGCGGCAATCCAGTCCGCTTCCTCCGTGGCCGTCTCGAAGGCGTGGACGCGAACGGGCAAGGACGAGTTCAGGGCACGTTGTGGAAGGAGCTTCTTCGAGATCCCAACCCGACTCTCGAGGCGGTCCGGGTCGTTGAACTTGATGAGCCGATGCGACGCGTCCAGAATCGGTGCCGTCGATCGGTAGTTCCGCCGCAGGACCACGGTCCGGGCGCCCTTGAAGTGGTCCCGGAACTCGAGGATGTTGCTGATCGCCGCGCCACGGAACCGATAGATCGACTGGTCGTCGTCACCGACGACCGTGAGATTGCGATGGCCGTCGCCGATCAGTTCGACCAGCGCGGACTGGACCGGATTCGTGTCCTGGAACTCGTCGACGAGGATGTACCGGTAGCGATTCCTGACCGTTGCGAGCGTGGCCGGCGACTGACGCAGCAAGCGGAGCGCCAGGGCGACCTGATCACCGAAGTCGATGGAGCCACTGCCCGCGAGCAACTGGGTGTAACGCTCGTAGGCTGTGGCCAGTTCGCCCTGACGCGATGCAAGCTCCAGGAGGGCCGTCGTGTCGGTGTCACCGCGGCCCTCGCCGTCCGCTGGATCATCGGTCGTGGTGCGCACCGCTACCTTCGCAGTGGCGGCAAGTTCCTCGGCATGGTGTCGATAGCGTTCCGGGCTCACGTCCTCGTCTCGGCAACGACCGAAGAGCGTCGTCAGGGCGCCGAGGAACCGGGTCGGATCGCCGAGCGGCAGGTAGGCATCGAGGCCGAGCTCGAACAGATGCTCGCGCAGGAGCACGATGGATTCGGCATGCGAGAGCACGCGTGCGTCTGGCGCGATGCCGAGTTCGAAGGCGAACTCCCGGATGAGTCGATCGCCGAACGCGTGGAACGTGGAGATCGCCGTGTCCGCGAACCCGTACGGGACGAGCTGGTCCACCCTGACCTGCATTTCAGCAGCGGCCTTGTCCGTGAACGTCAATCCGAGGATCTGCGATGGTCGGGCCCGGCGGGTCGCGACGAGCCAGGCAATCCGGCGAGTGATGACCTCGGTCTTGCCGGTCCCGGCGCCGGCAACGACAAGCAGCGGACCCGCTCCATGGGTGACCGCACGGCGCTGTTCAGGGTTCAACCCATCGAGGAGGGCGGCGAGGCCACCCTCGTCAGCCGGCGCAGCGTCAGGCGCTCCGAACCCCGCCCAGACGGGGATCTGCTCAAGGGCGTCGGATCGCCGTCGGGCGCGATTTCGGCGGACGGGCCGCGCCGTGAGCGGCGATGCGATGGCCGTTGCTTTCGATGTCATGACCGGAGACTGTGACCTCGGCGTGACACCTAGCGTGGCACGGGCTGCTGACCTCGAGACCGGATGATCCAGACGGCGCCCGTCAGCTCGATTCGGCAGCCTTTCGGGCCGGCGCGAGTGCAGCCCTCAGCGCTTCTTGTTCCTCGGCACTCATCGCCGAATCCGGTCGTCCCGCGCGCACGCCCTTCGCGTAGACCCGCGTCTGGTTCCGTGTATGGAGACTGCTCATCACGAAGCCGTCACCGTGGTCGTCGAGCAGGGCCAGGGCAAAGCTCTGGTTGCCGCCTGTGTCCTCGAACGGGTTGTAGCGCACCAGGCCGACGCGCGAGAAGGCGCGCCGGAGGTCCCGCTCGAGGACGGTCGCCCGTCCTTCGACCGCCTCGACCTGTCGGATTGCGTCATGGACCCGCGTCAGGTGCGCCTCGAGGATCGCCTCCAGGCTTCGTTCCTCGCTACCCCGGGTGATGGCCTCGAAGCGGGCGGCCAGCTGACGCGTCCGACGTGCCTGGACGATCGACACCACGACGAGCACGAGCGAAAGAAGTCCGAGCGCGAGAACGAGCACGGCCACGTTTGATTCGACGGCGGCCTTGAGGTCGATGACGGTTCCTCCTGAACTGGCCCCCGAGTCTAGCGCCGCCCGCCGCGGGGGACCGGCCCAACGGGTCCGGTGTATCCTCCGCCCGGCGGGATCTCCGCCCAACCACCCAGGAGAACGCCGACCCAATGGCGAAGCGCACGCGTTACCCAGGCCGCCCATCGGGAGGTCGCCCCGTCGCCAAGTCCACGAGTGGTGGCTCGACGATGCGCAGCACCCGATTGACCGACGAAGAACTTCAGCGAGCGGCCGAACTCGAATCCGAGTTGGTGGCCCGCGAGCGCGAAGCCATCGCCGACAATGCCCGACGGCGAGCGCGCATCAGCGGCCTGGATGCGAGCGTCGCAGGCGACGCGAACGCCCCCCTGTCCGTGCGGGCGGCCCACGAATACGCCTACGTGGCGCGCGACGTCCGACGCATCGGGATCACCGCCGCCGTGATGTTCGGAATCCTCGCGATCCTGTGGCTGGCGGTCAACGTCGGGGGCGTCACGATCTTCTGACGCGCGGTCCCCGGGCGCCTCGGTAGCAACCCCGCTAGAGGCCGGCGATGGTCAGTTCGATACCCGTTGAGACCGCCCCGGTCCCACCGAAGATCACGATGTCCGTCGGCGCCAGGCGCTGGAGCTCCGAGACCACAACGGCAGGCAGCGTACCGCTCGTAGGCACGAGGATCAGTGGCGCGCCATCGCGACCGGCAAGCGCGGCCCCGGCGAGCGCATCCGGGAAGTTCTGACCCGTGCTGACGTAGACCTTGGCCTGCCCCGACGCGTAGTTGCCGGCCGAGATCATTGCGGCGGTGGCATAGCGGGAGGCGCCGGACACGCGGCTGATGGTGGCCGACGGCACCGCCGATTGGATCTGCGTGCTGATCGAGGCGGATACCGCGCCGGTACCACCGAAGATGACGATGTCCGTCGGTGCCAGCCGCTGGAGTTCAGTCACCACGACCGCCGGCAACGTGCCCGTCGTTGGCACGAGGATGAGCGGCGCGCCATCGCGACCGGCAAGCGCGGCCCCGGCGAGCGCATCCGGGAAGTTCTGGCCCGTGGCGACATAGACCTTCGGCTGTGCGGACGTGTAGTTCTGGGCCGAGATCTTTGCGGCCGTGTCGTAGCGGGTCGCGCCGGCGATGCGGCTGATGACGGCGAACGGAACAGCCGATAGGATCTGCGAGCGGATCGATTCCGACACCGCGCCGGTACCGCCGAAAATCACGATCGTTGTGGGGTTCAGGCGCTGGAGCTCGGTGACAACCACGGCCGGCAGGGTGCCGATCGTCGGAACGAGGATCAGCGGCGCGCCGTCACGACCGGCGAGCGCCGCCCCAGCCAGGGCATCGGGGAAGTTCTGGCCGGTGGCGATGTAGACCCTCGACTGGTCCGGGACGTAGTTCTTGGCCGAGATCTTCGCAGCGGTGTCGTACCGGGTCGTGCCGGCGACGCGGCTGATATTCGAGGGCGTCAGGATGAACGCGAATTCCCGGTTGTTGCCAAACCCGGTACCGACGATCTGCCCAGCGTCGTTGATCCCATACGCAGCCTCGAGGTAATAGCCGGCAGGGAGTGTGACTCGGGTGTTGAGGTCCACCAGCGTGCCGTTCGGGGCACGTACGAACGCGTGCGAGACGAACGTTGCGCCAGACCCCTTCCACACGTCGCCGACGATCCAGCCGTCCGCGTTGATCCCGGAGGCTTCCGCATTTGGATAGCCGGGCACGGTCCCAAGGTCCTGCATGCTGCTGCCGTCCCACTGGAACGCATGGTTGAGGCCGCCGAACTGGTACCCGACGACGTAGCCGTCATCGTTGAGAGCCGTGCCCACCGTCCCGTCGGATGGGTGGGCTCCGATCACACCGAGACTGGCCACGGTGCCGTCCGGATCAAATCGAAAGGCCCGCAGCGGGCCTGATCCTGTCTTGCCGAAGCCCGTGATCTGGCCGCTCGTGTTGATGTCCCACCCGAAATTCAGCGTCAGACTGGCCGGGTTGGACGTGACGAGCGTGTTGAGATCGGTAATGCTCCCGGCGTTCGGAACCAGGAACGCGGTCAGGCTTCCCGGGGAGGCTTCGGTATAGCCGACGACATCACCCGCGTCATTGATGCCGGACGCCTCGCTGTTCACGCCGCCGCTGATGTCCTGGATCGTTGTGCCAGTCCAGGTCACGGCTCGGTACGGGTCGGTGTAGTTGGCAAGATCCCCGGAAGACCCGGCCACCAAGCCTGAGGCATTAATCGCCCAGCCCGCGCTCGAGCCGCCCGACAGAACCCCGAGGCCCGTGGCGGTTGTCCCGGAGCTGCGGAAGGCCTCCTGCACCGGATTGTGCGAGGCGCCGTAGTTCCAGCCAGTCGCCTGGCCGGAATTGTTGATCGCCAGGCCGCCCGAGTCGGTAAACCCGCTGCCGCTGTCACCGATGATCTCCATGGTGTAGACGGGAACGTATGGCGGCGGAGGCGGAGTTGTGTCGGCAAGGGCGATCGGCAACCCGCCGATGGCCGACAGAAGCAGCGCTACGGCGAGCAGC
>JBDTOJ010000026.1:0-40998 GCA_039933295.1 Chloroflexota bacterium | reverse complement strand
TCGTGATCAAGCGCTCGATGGGCCGCGGCTACGCGGGCATCGACAACGAGCTGTACGGCAACCCCAAGACGGGGATGCTCTTCGCGGACGCCAAGGCCGGCCTCGCCGATCTGGTGAACGCAGTGAAGGGGCTCTAGGGTGTCCGACAAGCCGGCCGACGCGACGAAGGGTGCCGACGCCGCGACAGGTGGCACAGCCCCGGCAGCCGAACCCTCGAAGGCGCCCGACCCGACCGACGACCTGGTCGAGCGCAAGCACACGCTGAGTGTCGGTCGGAAGAAGCTCGCCTACACCTCGTGGACCGGGCGGATCGTCCTCCGCGAGGAGGTCATCGAGGACGGCAAGGTTGCCGGCTTCAAGGCCAAGGCAACCGTCTTCGTCACGGCCTATACGCTCGATGGCGCCGACCCGAAGGGGCGCCCGGTCACTTTCGCGTTCAACGGCGGACCCGGCTCATCGAGTGTCTGGCTTCATCTCGGGCTCCTCGGGCCGCGACGTGTCATGGCGGGCGACGCGGGATCCGCGGTCCCGCCGCCGTATGGCCTCGTGGACAACCCCGAGTCACTCCTTGTCCACTCGGACCTGGTGTTCATCGATCCGGTGGCGACGGGATTCTCCCGGCCTGTCGACGGCGAAAAGGCCCACGAATACAGCGGGTTCACACGTGACCTCGAATCGGTCGGTGAGGTCATCCGCCTGTGGACATCGCGGAACGGTCGCTGGATGTCGCCCAAGTTCCTGGCCGGCGAGTCCTACGGGACGATCCGCGCAGCGGGCCTGTCGGCGTACCTCCAGGGTCGGCACGGGATGTACCTCAACGGGATCATGCTGATCTCGTCGGTCCTCGACCTGCTCACGGTCGATTTCAAGGAGGGCAACGACCAGCCGTACGTGCTGTACCTGCCCACCTACGCCGCGATCGCCTGGTACCACGGCAAGCATGAGGGCCGAACCCTCGCCGAAGTCGTCGCGGAAGCCGAGGCCTACGCGATTGCCGACTATCCGCGCGTCCTCGCACGCGGGGCTCGCCTGACCGACGCCGAGCGCCGTGCCGCCGTCACCAAGATCGCCCGCCTGACGGGCCTGTCGCGGGCATATGTCGAACGCGTCAACCTCCGCATCGAGCACGTCCGCTTCTTCACAGAGCTCCTGCGGGCGGAGGGTCGGTCCGTGGGCCGGCTCGATGGGCGGTTCCTCGGCTGGGAGCCGGACGGGGGTCTCGAGCACATGACCGCCGATCCGTCCTACTCGCACATCATCGGGCCCTACACGGCCGCCCTGAACCAATACGTCCGGGCCGAGCTCGGCTACGAGAACGACCTTCCTTACGAAATCCTGTCCGGCGCGACACACAAGGCCTGGTCATACAAGGAATTCGAGGGTCGCTCTGTCTCCGTGGTCAACGATCTCGGCGAGGCGATGCGGACCAACCCGCACCTCATGGTCCACGTCGCTTGCGGTTACTTCGACGGTGCGACGCCGCATTTCGCGGCAGAGCACGTCGTTGCGCACCTGCCGATCCCGGCCGAGTTGCGTTCGAACATCGAGTTCGCCCACTACGAGGCGGGCCACATGATGTACGTCCACGAGCCATCCCGGATCCGGCAGTCGGCCGACCTGGCCGACTTCGTGAATCGGTCGGCGGGACGCACCTAGCGCGGGGTACGATCTCCGGGACACGAGGCCGCAGCTCCGATGGAGCACTGGGAGGGCCGACTCGCCCGTGATCCGACGAATCAATCCGCTCACCGCGCTGGTTGCCTCCCCGATCATGCGTCGGGTCGCGTGGCATACGAGGCGCATTGCCGGCGCGGTCGATCGGCGCTTCTTCCTGAGCCTTGCCGAGGGCGCCGCGATCTTCGTCGGCATCGCGGCCCTTCTCGTCACGCTGTTCGAGAAGCCCTGGTCCGGTGGCGTGGGGCCGGCCGTCGAATGGTTCGGAAAGTCGTTCAACTGGGCGATCTTCACGATCCTCGGCCAGGGCGATTCGGGCTACGTGACCTCGCTCGGCGGCTTCATCGTCAGCTGGTTGCTCGTGCTGTTCGGCGTCGCCATCGTCGGGACCATCACCGGAGCGCTCGTGGCGCTCGTCATCGACTTCCTTCTGAAGGAGGGCCAGGGTTTGGGTGCTAGCGGGTACAAGGACCACATCGTCGTCTGTGGCTGGAACTCGACCGCCCGCGAGCTCATCCAGGAGCTCAAGGGAGACGAGTACAAGGCCAAGATCGTCGTCCTCGCCGACGTCGAGAAGAATCCCGCCGGGGAGGGCGTCTACTTCGTCCGGGGAGACTCAACCCATGGGCCCGACCTGCAGCGGGCCGGTATCGAGGAGGCGGCGGCGGCGCTCGTATTCCCGATCGATGACTCTAACGAGGCCGACATGCACGGCATCCTCACGGTGATGGCCATCGAATCGGTCGCTCCCGGCGTCCGCACCGTGGCCGAGGTCAACAATCCTCGGCACGTCGAGCACTTCCAGCGCGCCAACGCGGATGAGGTCCTTGTGACTTCCTCACTGGCGTCTCACCTGGTCGCGCGATCCGCCCTCTACCCCGGCCTGACGGGCCTCGTCAGCGACATTGTCACTGGAGGGGAGGGCTCGGAGCTCTATCGGGTCGAACTCCCGGAGCGTTATCTGGACCTGCCGATCGATGAGGTCAGCACGCGCCTGCGCCACGAGCACCGGGCGACGCTGCTCGCCGTCGGGCGGGGCCGCCAGACCGTCGTCAACCCTCCCGCGGACTTTCACCTGCAGGCGGGCGATGATCTGCTTGTCGTTGCCGAGTCGCTCGGGACGCTGGCTCCGCTCCGGCCGAACCGCGCCGTTGAACTCGACGGCAAGCCCCACGTGCATGCGCATGGACACGACCACGCGCACGAACCCGCCTGATCAGGTTCGCCTCCAGGTATTCGCGTTGCCGCCGGCCACGATCGAGTCGATCGGAATGGGACGGGATGTGACGATCCGGACGACGCCAAGCCGCAACGAGGCACCGGGTTCGAGTGTCGCGATGAATGAAGAGGTTTGATCGTCTGCGTCAACTCCGCGGCGCCGGAACCTCGGACTCCGGCTGGGTGACATCCACGACCTCAGCGTGCAATGTCGCCACCAGGTCGGCAGGGGTCAAATGCAGGTTCACGCCGAATCCGCCGCCGCCGATAGCCACGATCGGCTCAGCGAGAATGGCCGCGTCGGCGATGACCGGCCACGGACGTGAGGACCCGAACGGCGTGATCGTGTACCGGACGTAGCCCGTGACCGCGAGCGCCTCATCCGCATCGGGCAGAGACATCCGAGTGATACCGAGATGGGCCCGGAGCTTCGGCCAATCGAACCGCCGGCCCGCCGGGACTAGCACGAACAGGTAGTCGTCCTCGCCGCGTCGCACGACGATCGTCCGGAGCAGCGCCCGGAGCGGGATCCCCTGCTTCTCCGCGGCCTCCTCGGCAGACTTGGCGGGCTCGATGCGGACGATCCGATGCGGAACCCCGGATTCGGCAATCGCATCGAGCGCCGGCGTAGTCTCGGGTTCGGTCATGCCGACATCCTAGTCCCGGCTAGACTCGGCTCAATGACGGATCCGCTCGAGACCTCGAATGTCCGCCCGGCGACTCCGGCCGAGGCCGGCGATGTCCGGGCGATGCACGCCGCCAACCGCGCCGCCTGGGACGAAGCCGCCGAGCGCTACGAAGGCTGGTACGACGAGGCCGTGGCGCTCATCCAGGCTGGTGGCTCCAACCTGTTCCCCGTCGAGCACGACCTCATCGGCGATCTCCACGGACGTTGCCGGCGCGCAATCCACCTCCAGTGCGCCGGTGGTCGGGACACATTGTCCCTCTGGAACCTCGGCGCGGACGAGGTCATCGGGGTGGACATCAGCCCGCGGATGCTGGAACTGGCCGCCCGACTCACCGCCGCTACCAGCGCCCCGGCACGCTGGATCGAGGCCGACGTCCTCGATACGCCCCACGAATTCGATGGCACGGCCGATCTCGTCTACACCGGGCGCGGGGCGATCATCTGGATCCAGGACCTCGATGCCTGGGCTGCCGTCCTGCGACGGCTCCTCTCCCCGACCGGGCGCCTCGTGATCTTCGATGGCCACCCGGCCGAGTGGCTGTTCGATGCCGACGAGGATGGCCGCTGGATGGCGACCGACTACGACTACTTCGGTGGCCCGGAGGCCTCGAAGGGTTGGGCGCCCGAGTACATCGACCGCCTGTCGATCCCGGAGGACGATCAGAGCTGGAAGTTCGCCCGAGCCTGGACGCTCGGGGAGATCGTGACCGCGCTGCTCGGTGCGGGATTGAAGTTGGAGGGCGTGACGGAGCACCCCGTCGATTGGTGGTCCGGCCACCTCGACGTCCGGCCCGAGGAACGCGGACGAGTGCCGCTGTCGTTTTCGGTGGTGGCGACCCGAGGCGGTTGACTCACGCGACCTGGCGACCGCCGAGGTAGACGGCGCGAATCCGCTCGCGGAGCGTGTCGAAGTCGTACGGGTCGCCCTCGACGATGACGAGATCCGCGAGTTTGCCGGGCTCGATCGTGCCGCGCTGATCCGCCACGCCCAGGAGCTGGGCGGCGCTGCGGGTTGTGGCCTCGAGGACGGCCGCCGGGGCCATGCCGAGCTGGTGCATGAGATCGAGCTCGCGAAGGTTCTCGCCGTGGGGCGAGACGCCCGAATCAGTACCCATGGCGACGCGGACGCCGGCCTCGATCGCGTGCCGGACGGCCTCGGTGTGGCGCTCGAGAACGGAGCGTGCCTTTTCAAGAATGGGCTCCGAGATCGCGGCGCCCGCCGCCGCCGCCTCAAGTACGCCGCGGGGCGCCACGAGGGTTGGGACGAGCCACGTGCCATTGGCGCGCATGAGGTCAATGCCTTCGTCATCGAGGAAGATCCCGTGCTCGATCGACCGGATGCCGGCTCGGACCGCGTTCTTGATCCCGTCCGCCGCCTGCGCGTGCGCCATCACGAACATGCCCGCAGCTGTTGCTTCCTCGACGAGGACATCGAGCTCAAGCGGCCGGAAGTGCGCGTGCGCCGGGTTATCGCGCGGCGAAAGGACGCCACCGGACGTTGCGACCTTGATCACGTCGGCGCCCATGCGGTGAAGCTCGCGGACCTTGCGCCGCATCTCGTCCGGGCCGTCCACGATCTGGGATGGAATACCCGGATGCGCCGCGAGCATCGGAATCAGGACCCCGGACGGCAGCCAGTCGTCACCGTGACCACCGGTCTGGCTGAGCATCGTGAGGCTGATCTGCATCCGCGGGCCGGCGATCAGCCCATCGACCACGGCTTGCTTGATCCCGAGGTCAGCGCCACCGGCGTCGCGGATCGAGGTGATCCCGGCGTCGAGCGTCGCCCGAAGATTCCGCGCGGCGACGTAGAAGTTATAGCTGAACGGCCGATTGACGAGCTTCCAGACATCGATCGTGTCCAGCAGCACGTGGACGTGGCAATCGAAGAACCCTGGGAGGATCGTCCTGCCGGTCGCGTCGATCGCCTCGTCGCCGTCGAGCCCAGCCCCGATGTCGACGATCCGATCGTCCTCGACCACGACGTCCGCAGGTGCCGGCGCGGCCCCGGTCCCATCGAAGACCGACCCGCCCCGGAACACGATCCGTGTCATTCCTTAACGGTACGCGGTTCGGTCGTCTCATTTCTCGGCGGATCCGACCCAGGTCGATCGGCTCGGCACCGTTTTGCCCGGGGACCCGAATTGACGTACGACGCCATTCTTGGTATGCATCGCGAAGCGATATAGCGAAACGGAGGCCACAGTGCGATCGGGAGTCCCACGCGTGCGAGACATCGGCCGATCACTGCTGTTTGTGATCACCGGCGTTGCGATGTTCGCGTACTGGTCGATAACCCGTCCCTCATTCGAGAGGACCGCGTCGATGAAGGAGTGGCCCACCGTGTTGTGGTTTAGTGCGACCCTGCTCTTGCTCGCAGTCGCACTGCCGGTATTCGGTCGGATGGTCGGCGGGCAACAGGTGGTTCGCATGGCATCCATCGCCGGCCTGGGCGTGGGCCTGTCAAGCGTTGCCAATATCTTCGAGGACGGATTCCGCATCGACGGATTCTTCTTCGTCTTCATCTTGGGCACCTTGACCATGTACATCAGCCTTCTGGCGCTCACGATTGTCATCGTGCGCAGGTTCGGTGGTCGTGACAGGCTCCTCGCGATCATCCCGGCGGGGACCATGGCAGGGGTCCTTCTCTTCGTGATCGCGGGCGGTCCGATCCTCCTGATCACGTGGCTCGGAGCAGCCACCGCCGCCGCACTGATGTCCGGACGCTCGCCGATCCCGATAGCGCGAACGATGCCCTGAACCAGACCGCTTCGACGCAGCGTGGCCGCGTACCCAGCGCCGACCCGTACCCGCGTTCAGGCGCCGACGTACAGCGCGAGGTGCTCGCCCGTGAGCGTGGATCGGGCAGCGACGAGGTCCGCGGGCGTGCCCTCGAAGATGATCCGTCCGCCGTCGCGCCCGGCACCGGGACCAAGGTCGATGATCCAGTCGGCGTGGGCCATGACGGCCTGGTGGTGGGCAATGACGATGACCGACTTGCCGGCATTCACGAGGCGGTCGAGCAGGCCGAGCAGCTGCTCGACGTCCGCGAGGTGCAGGCCGGTCGTGGGTTCATCGAGGACGTAGATGTCGCCCTTCTCGGCCATCTGGGTCGCCAGCTTGAGCCGCTGTCGCTCGCCGCCGGAAAGCGTCGTCAGCGGCTGGCCCAGCGTGAGGTATCCCAGCCCGACGTCAGCAAGCCGGTTGAGGACGGCGTGGGCCGGCGGCGTGCGCGCCTCGCCCGCACCGAAGAATGCCTCCGCCTCGGTGACCGACATCGCGAGGACCTCGCTGATGTCACGTCCGCCGAAGCGGTACTCCAGAACCGATGCCTGGAATCGCTTGCCCTCGCACTCATCGCAGATGCTGGCGACGCCCGCCATCATCGCCAGGTCGGTGTACATGACGCCGGCGCCGTTGCAGGTCTGGCAGGCGCCCTCGGAGTTGGCACTGAACAGGGCCGGCTTGACGCCATTGGCCTTCGCGAACGCGGTCCGGATCGGGTCCAGCAGGCCGGTGTAGGTGGCCGGGTTACTCCGACGCGATCCCCGGATCGGGGTCTGGTCGACGGTCACCACGCCGTCCCGGCCAGACACCGAGCCGTGAATGAGCGAGCTCTTGCCCGACCCGGCCACTCCAGTGATCACCGCGAGCACCCCGAGCGGGATGTCAACATCGACGTCCTGCAGGTTGTGTTCGCTGGCCCCGCGTACCTCCAGAACGCCCGACGGCGTCCGCACGGCCGGCTTCAGGGTGGCCCGATCGTCGAGGTGTCGCCCGGTGATGGTGTCGCTCTTTCGCAATCCGTCGACGGTCCCCTCGAACACCACCTCGCCGCCGGCGCTGCCGGCCCCGGGCCCGAGGTCAACCACGTGCTCGGCGATCGCGATGGCCTCCGGCTTGTGCTCGACGACCAGGACCGTGTTGCCCTTGTCGCGCAAGCGAAGCAGCAGGTCGTTCATCCGCGCGATGTCGTGGGGATGGAGCCCGATCGTGGGCTCATCAAAGATGTAGGTCACATCGGTGAGCGAGGAGCCGAGGTGGCGGATCATCTTGGTTCGCTGGGACTCGCCGCCCGACAGCGTCCCGGTCGGCCGGTCGAGGCTGAGATAGCCCAAGCCGATCTCGACGAATGAGTCGAGTGCGTGACGCAGCGTTTCGAGCAGTGGCGCCACGGAAGCATCGTCGACCCCGCGGATCCATTCGGCGAGGTCGTTGATCTGCATCGAACAGGCCTCGGCGATATTGATCCCGTTGACTCTCGAGGACAGCGCGATCGGATTGAGCCGCGTGCCGCCGCAATCGGGACAGGTCGTGAAGGTCACGGCGCGCTCGACGAAGGCCCGGATGTGCGGCTGGAGCGTATCGACGTCCTTCGACAGCATCGACTTCTGGAGCTTCGGAATGAGCCCCTCGTAGGTCAGGTTGATGCCGTCGACCTTGATCTTCGTCGGCTCCTTGTGGAGCAGGTCGTGGAGTTCGGTCTTGGTGAAATCGCGGATCGGCTTGTCGGGCTTGAAGAACCCGGAGCTCAGGAAGATCCGGCCGTACCAGCCCTCCATGCTGTAGCCGGGGATCGTGAGGGCCCCCTCGGCGAGCGACTTCGTGTCGTCGTAGAGCTGGGTGAGATCGATGTCGGTGACGCTGCCCATGCCCTCGCAGCGCGGGCACATGCCGCCCTGGTAGACCACGTTGCGGACCACGATCCGCTCGCCCTTGCCCTTGTCCACGTTCATCGCCCCGCTCGCGGTCCGCGTCGGCACGTTGAATGAGAACGCCGTCGGGGGGCCGATGTGTGGATCCCCGAGACGGCTGAACAGGATCCGGAGCAAGGCGTAGGCGTCGGTGGCGGTGCCGACCGTTGAGCGCGTATTCGCGCCCATCCGTTCCTGGTCGACGATGATCGCGGTCGTCAGCCCATCGAGGACATCGACCTCCGGCCGCGCGAGGGTGGGCATGAACCCCTGGACGAAGGCGCTGTAGGTCTCGTTGATCATCCGCTGCGATTCCGCGGCGATCGTGTCGAACACCAGCGAGCTCTTGCCCGAGCCCGACACACCGGTGAAGACCGTCAAGCGGCGCTTCGGGATCAGGACGCTGATGTCCTTGAGGTTGTTGACGCGAGCGCCCTGGACGCGAATCAGATCGTGACTGTCGGCGACATGCGGCGCGGGCTTTGTGGTGCTGGCCATGCGGTGCTCCTGGGGGCGCGTCGAAGCGTGGGCGAATCGGCGGATCGCACGATCGTGGGGACACGAACGCCGAGGCGCGATGGGCGGCCATTCTAAGTGCGCCTCGGGGACTCGCGCTGCCCGATTGCTGGCTGGGCTGCCACAACGGGCGATCGCCGGTCCCGAGCCGGATCACCCAGAGTCTGCGGTCAGGGCGCCACGATCAGTCGGAAGTAGTACGGGACCCCGAACATGGTGCCGTCGGCCCCGGTCGCACTGACGTCTGCTCGTAACCCCCAGTCCCCGATCGGGAGCGAAGCCTGGGGATCGAGCGTCTCGGTCACCGTCGGGCCGCGCCCCGATGGCTCGATCCCATCGTGGGCCGTGATCGCGAGCCCGAGCCCGGTGACCGTCCATCCTGTTGGCAGGGAAATTGAGATCCGATCGCCCGGCGCGACGCGCAGGGCCCGATCATCGGGGATCGGCATCCACGACGGGCCGCACTGGTCGGCCGCGCTGTTGCCGTCCGGGAGCGTGAACCCGAGCCCGCAGCCTGCGTAGCCCGGAACGCTGTGATCAGCCCCGGTGAGGCTGGCAACTGGAGGCACGAACGCGATGGTCGGCCCGCCGGGCGGCACCGCCCGCAGCTCGATGATCGCCCAGAGCAGGTCGCCCGAATCGAGGGTCAACTCGAACGTGCCACCCAGCGGCGGCACGAAGGTCTCGAACCAGGCTGGCTCGCATGGGATCACGAACGCGACGCCGTCGATGGTCCCGGGGATTGCCCCCGACCCGCTGCATGAGACGACGAGGGCGAGGTAGCTCGTCCCGGCGGGCACGGTTCCGGTGGTGTTTCCCTGAATCGCACCTGGTCCGCTCGAGCGCTCCCGCCAAAGGAGCGTTCCTCCGATCAAGTTGTCGGGCAGGCTGGGCTGCACCAGGGGGAGGCTGGGCTGCACCACGGGCAGGCTGGGCGACGCTATCGGCGTGGTGGACGGCGTCTGCGTGGCACCGACCGTGCCGATGAGCCGATCGAGCGAGGCCAGCGCCCCAGCGCTCACCGCGATCACGAGCACGGCCGCGCTCGCGAGCAGCACCAACCGACGCCGACGGCGTGCGTGGACTCGCATCGCCCATGCCTGCTCGACTGCCTCCGCTCGAAGCGTGAGGGGGACGGCGTCGGCGTCGTGGCGGAGCGCGGCGCGGAGACTGGATTCGAGGCGTGGATCGGGCAGGTCAGCCATGGACGGCCTCCTCGGATCGGGTCGGATCAGCCAGCCCGCGCCGAAGGCGTTCGAGTGCCTCGCGGAGCTGCGTCTTGACGGTGTTCTGACTCGTGCCGAGCGCCTCGGAGACGTCCCGGACCGACAGGTCAGCGTAGTAGCGAAGCACCACGGCCGCCCGCATGCGCGGGGGCAGGGAATCGATCACGGACAGGAGGGCGAGCCGGTCGGCGGTGTCCGGATCGTGGACGGCGGCGTCCGGGACGACGCGGAGATGGACCAGCCGACTCTCGCGCCTTCGAACGGAGAGTGCCTGGTTGGTGGCGATCCGGAGCAGCCACGGACGCAGCGCGTCCGGGTCGCGAAGGGCGTCGCCGCGTTCCATCGCCGTGAGCAGGGTCTCGACGACGACGTCCTCGGCCGCCGCCCGGTCACGAAGGATCAGGTACGCGACACCCTGGATGTCACGGCCGTACCGCTCCAGCAGGTCCCCGAGGACCTCCGGGCGGTGTCCGCGCAGGGCTTCGACCGTCATCCGTGGCGCTCCCTCGCTCGTGGCCTTGGGCGGCCATCTGCACCCTAGACGCTTCAGCGGCCCAAAACGGGTGACCGGTCGACCGAATTGTCTACTCGTTCACCACGGCGATGCGGATGCGCTTGTTGATTCGGCCCTTGGACTCGTACCCCTGGACGCGGATCTGGCCAACTTCCCTGGTGTTCGCGACGTGGGTGCCCCCGTCCGCCTGTAGATCGAGGCCAACGATCTCGATGGTCCGGATCTCCTCGATCCCCGGCGGCAGCAGATTGATCTTGGTCCGGATGAGGTCGGGGATCGCGAACGCCTCGTCCCGTGGCAGGACGTTGACCCGGACATCACGGGCAGCCACGAGCTCGGTGTTGACCCGCGCTTCGATCTCGTCGACGAGATCGCCGCTCATGCGCTCGAATTCGAAGTCCATCCGGCCCGCGCCGGGCTCCATGTTGCCGCCGGTCACGAGCGCCCCATAGTCCCGCCACACGACGCCGCACAGGGCGTGGAGCGCGGTATGGGTCCGCATCAGCGCATGCCGACGCACCCAATCAAGGTCGATCCGGACGATGTCCCCGACCGTCGGCGGCTCCGCACCGGGATCCAGCTCATGGACGATCTCGCCCTCGACCTTGCGGGCAGCAACGACATTCCAGGATCGGCCATCGGAAGCGCGGAGGATCACGCCGCGATCCGAGGGTTGTCCACCACCGCCGGGATAGAAGACGGTCTGGTCGAGGACGACCGTTGGTGCGCCGCTCCTGTCGAGCGCGACGACGCGCGCGTCAAGGGCCCGTGCGTACGCGTCCGTGTAGCAGACCTGCAGGTGCATTCGTCGAGCGTAGCGCGAGCAGCCCCGCTCCATCAGGTAACCGGCAGATAAGCGGTCATCAGTAGGCTGCGGGCAGGTCAACGGTACTGGTGCGGCCGGGCCGGTTTAGGAGGGGACCAGTCGGGTCCGGGTGACTTGGCTTACCCCAAAGGTCAGGGGGCCACTAGTACTTTGGCTTCATTGAGGGCACGCATCGGCATGAGCAGGATGGAGTTCCGATCAAGCAATCGGACGACCTGACCACACAGCACGGGAGTGCCCAGACCATGAAGAACCGGATGAACCGAGCCTGGAAGCTCGCTCTTACCATCGCTCCGCTTGCGGCGATTGCCCTTGTCGAAGCCGCGATGAAGCGCTGGTAGACACAGCACATCACACACTCGACCGGCACCCTCCTGCCGGACGAACACCGTAACGAGACCCGGATCCTCCTCCGGGTCTCGTTCGTTTTCCGGGCAATCGAAACCGCCCATCGACGGTATCGGCCTCAGGTCCGTTTATGTCGCGGGCTCAGCGGCTCCGGGCCGGCACCAGGTCCAGACGAACGGCGACCATCGCGGCCTCCACGCGCCCGGACACGGCGAGCTTCGAAAGAATGTTTCCCACGTGGACGCCAACGGTCTTCTGGCTGATGAACAGGCGCTCGCCGATCTCCCGGTTGGTCCGTCCGAGCACGATCTGACCGAGCACCTCGCGCTCGCGGTTCGAGAGTCCGAATGCGGCGTCCGCCGGCGATTCAAGCGGTCCCACGAAATCCGCGGCAATACCGTGCTCGCGGACTCCGAGCGAAGCCCGATCCCCTCGCCGACGACCGCGCGTCGGATCGCCCGCGTCCGTCGCCGCGGCTTGATGGCTCGCTCCGTTCCGAGCTGGGGCTCCGGGCAATGCGCCTGCGATCGATCCCGAAGGCTCATCGCCGGGCGCCGACTCGGACCCATCTTCGATCAGGGAGTCGGCGGGTGACGCCGGTATCGTGATCAGGGCGCGCCGCGCGAGCGCTTCGAGCTCGCGAAGCAGTGGCTCCGCACCGAGTTCGCGGGCGATCCGGACCGCCTCCAGAAGCGGCGCGCGTCCAGCAGCCCGCCCAACACGCGCGTCCACAGCCGGCAGAGCTGCTTCGGCCTGTCGCCAGCGCGCCCTCGCCACCTGGTACGGATTGCCGACCACCTCCCATTCACGGGCAACCGCGTCCCAGACCGCCGCGATGTCATTCCCGTGGAGCCGTGCCGCAAACGCTCGCGCAGTCGCAAGATGCGCTTCCGCCTCGCCTCGACTCGCCGCGTCCGACGGGACGCCACTGGACCGCATGGCCGTCTTCGCCTCGTGCAGGACCACACCGGCCCGCTCGCGGGCAGCAGCGACGTCGGCGATGGCGCGCCGCTCATGCGCGTCAGCGACGATCACGGCCTGCACTTCGAGGTAGGTCGCGGCCATGCGCGCAACGAGGACCCAGTCCTCGGTCGTACGGACCGCGGACCAGCCGAGTTCTGCCGCACTCGCGGCGTCGCCGATGTCGCCGCGCCACATCGCGAATGACGCAGCCGCGCGGCTGGCGGGCACCACCGACTGGGGGTCTGGAGCACTGCGCAGGTCGAGGAGGCGGCGACCGAGCATGCGCGCCGCGAGCTCCCCGGACGTTGACTCGACCTCAAGCATCGCAGAAGTGACGGCCGCATCGGCAAAGGCGTCTGCTGCCGCGCTCCATTCGAGCGCGGTCCGAATCGCGGCGCGCGCCTCCGACCATCGTCCGGTCAGGAACAGGGCTTCAGCGACGTTCCCCCGGAGCGTGTTGCCGTAGACCGTATCGAGGCCGAACGCGCGGGCCCGATCGAGCGCCTCGTTCGTGGCGTCGATTGCCTCCGCGCCACGATGGAGCAGGGTCAGCGCCGTCGTGAGATTGAGGACTGCCCGGAAATAGTCATCGGCCTCGCCGACCTCGAGCGCGATGTCCCGGGCGGATTCGAGCAGCCCAACGGCACGAGCCGGGTCCGAACTCCAGGCGCGAGCGATCCCGAGGGTGCAGGTCGCGTGGCCTTCCGCCGAGCGGCCCGATGGGCCGGCACGATGGGCCGCCTCGATGGCGTCGCTGGCAGTGGATTCCGCCTCGCCGAAGGTTCCGAGGAGCATGAGCGTCTGCGCCAGCGCCGCCAGCGCCTGCGCTCGCAGCAGGTGTGCATCGGCCGGGGCCATCGACGCGGCTCGGCGATGTTCGGCGAGCGCCCGATCCTGATGCCCGAGGGTCCGCTCAACGCGGCCGCGTCGCTCGTGGATCGCGACGAGGACCTCGGCGTCGCCGCGTTCATTGAACGACATGCTCGCCGCTTCGAGGTACGACGCCGATCGATCCGGAAATCCGGCCGCTGCTGCCACGTCGGCGGCGGTGATCAGCAGCTCGGCAGCCTCCCTATCCACTCCGTCCGACGGATCGAGCTCCATCGCGAGTTCGAGGGCCGCAAGGCGATCGGCCTCCGCTCCCCGCTCCGCGGCCAGATCGGCGATCTCGAGCAGGGCGCCTCGTGCCGCCTCGAGGTCGTGGGCGGCGAGTGCGTGGTGGGCTCGGGAGGCCGCTCCGAAGCCCTGTGCGCGCGCCAGTGTCCGATGCATGTTGCGCCGCTCGACCGGAAGCAGGTCCTCCTCGATCGCGCCCGCGATCAGCTCGTGTCGGATCTCGAGCGCTCCATCGCCGGACTGGATCACGAACCCGTGCTCGATGGCCTCGTCCACGCCGGCGTGGAGGTCGGCATCGAGCCCATCGGCTCCCCGCCGCGGGTGCGTCGAAGATCGACCCGGCAATCGATCCGCCGATCGTTCCAGTTCATCGGCCATGGACTGGAGCGCGGCCCGCTCAACGGGCTGCTTGATGAGCGCCAGAAGATGCACGACACGCTGGCACTCGACGGTCCGAATCGCCAGGCGTCCTGAAACGAGCCCGCGCAGCGACGTCCCCAGGGACACTCCGGCGAGATCGCGGCGCGCGGCGAGGACCTCCTCGGCCAGGAGCGGGTTCCGGCCCGAGCGCTCCGAGGCCAGGAGGAGCAATGCTGCCGTCGGTTTCTGGCCCTCGATCTCCGTAATGAGTTGCGCGAGCTCATCACGGACCATCGGCCCGAGCTCGAGCCGAGCCGGCGGATCCGCCGTATCGGCGATTGCCGCGAGATCGCTGAGCACCGATGGGTCCACTCGACCCGGATCCGTGGCGTAGGTGGCAACGAAGCAGATGCGATCGGGGCGGCTTACACGGGCGAGGAACACCGCGAGGGACCGGGTCGCGGCATCGGCCAGGTGCATGTCCTCGAGCACGAGCAGGACCGGCTGGAGGTGCGCCGCTCGCTCCAGGACGCCGAGGACGGCCTCGGCGATCCACGCCGCCCGCCGATCCGATCCGACACGGAGATCCGGGCCCGCGGTCCGCTCCAGAATCATGTCGGGCAGCAGCATCCGAAGGGCGTTCGCGCCGGGGCCGATGACCCGTCGCAGCTCGTCTTCATCAAGTCGCTCGAGAAACGAGCGGAGCCCGAGGATGACCGGCGCATAGGGCTCGAGCGACTGGCCGGGATAGGCGCGCCAGCGCAGGACCGTGAATGGTTCGGCGAGTCGTCCGACGCGGATGACGCTCTCGTCGATCAACCGGCTGACGCCGCTTCCACCCGGCCCGGTGATGAGGACGCGAGGCCCATGCCCTTCGGCGGCGGCCTCGAGGGAGACCGCAATCTGGGACAGCATGCGGTCGCGTCCGATGAAACGCTCACTCGAGATTCGGGCCGACATCCTCGACATCGTGCCACACCCGATCGACGACGATCCAATACATCACGCGGCCAGCATCGCTAGGCTGGCGCGATGTCCGACCCGCGTCCGGTTCCCCACCCTCGAAATCACCTGAACGAGCTGTCAGGCGAGGAGTGGCTGTACTTCACGAAGTCCCTCTGGTCCACCGCTTACCCATCTGAGCTCGGCCACGCGCTTCGGCGGCAGCACGGCGCCAACAAGCCGCCTCGCCTCATGGCCAAGCTCATCGAGTTCTTCACCGTGGGTGGCGAGACCGTGCTCGACCCGTTTGCCGGGGTCGGGGGGACGCTCCTCGGGGCCGCCATAACACGGACACCGCGGCGCGCGATCGGGATTGAACTCTCGCCTCGCTGGGCGGCCGTCTATGACGACGTGGTCGCCGCCGCCGCCTCGGAGCGCGACGGGGCGGGTCCCCTGCTAGCCGACCTCGGGCCCCACGATCCGGGCGGGATGCGCTCCTTCGACCCGTCCGGGTGCGAACTGCGGATCGGCGACGCCCTCGCGCTCCTCCCGGACATCAGTGACGCGACGATCGATTTCGTGGCCACGGATCCGCCGTACAACATCCAGCTGCCCATGACGATGGCTGGCGGAACGCTGGCAGCGGCTCACGCGAATCGACGAACGGACTACGCGATGGTTACAGATCATCCCGCGGACCTTGCGAACCTGACCGACTACGCGGCCTTTCTCGACCGCATGACCGATGTCATCGGTCAGCTCCATCGGGTCCTCCGCCCGGGCGGGTACGCGGCCCTCATCGTCCGCGACGCGTATCAGGCGAGCCGCTACGTCTTCACCGGGTCAGACCTGGCGCAACGGGCTGAATCGGTCGGCTTTGTGGCCAAGGGGGACATCATCTGGTATCAGGCGGGAACCCGACTCCGGCCCTATGGATACCCGTCTGGCTTCGTCCCGAACATCGTCCACCAGCACATTCTGATCCTCCGCAAGGACGCGAAGAAGCGATCGGGGGGCGCGCGCCCGACGTCGAGCTAGACGATCCGGCGTTGCATCCCGCGGGCCGCCAGGAGCGCAGCGAGCGCATTCTCGGCATCCGGCGGGGATGCGAAATCCTCAATCTCCCAGGTCCGCCGTCCGGACCCGAGCGGCTCCGTCAGCGCCGTGCGATGGATCCAGCCCTGTCGGCCGTCCGGGCAGATGATCCGACAGTAGGTTCCGCTCCGTCCCTCGACCTGGAGCTCGTCACCAGCAGCGACCTCGCCGATCTGCGTGGAACGAAGCTCATCCGGGCGATCAAGCAGTGCAGCTACGGTGTAACGAACCTGGCGACGTTCGACGTCGTCGGGGATCCCCGACGCCTGCCGCGGGAAGGCCATCGGGGGCCGGACGGGGGCCGGATCGCGGATTGGATCGGCCTTGCGCGCGACCAGGAGCGATGGCCTGCGCCAGCGCGGCATGTTGTCCTCGGGGTTCGTGAATTCCGCCAGATCCGAATCGGGCGCTACGCCTGTCCCATTCGCTGCGTGCGCATGGAGCACCTCATCGGGTGCCGGCGCCTCCTCATCCTTCCGCTTCTTGTTGAACAGCATGAAGGCCATCCAGGTCGAGACCGCGACGGTCGAGACGAGAACCGCGGGCGTGGTTGGGATGTGGCCCGGACCCTGCAATCCGAGTGCCGCGAGGCCGCCGTTGAACGGACCACGATAGGACGGCACGAACGCCGATCCGGAGCCGGCGCCGGGATTCGTCGTTGTGTCTGTCGTGATGCCGACACCGACGGTGCCACCAAGGACTGCGCCGCCGATTCGAGCGGTCTCCGTATGGCTATCGGACCGGTTCAACGTGCCCGCGACGCCGCCCAGGCCGCCGCTGCCGATTGACCTGCCCTCTGACGTTCCATCTGAGCCTCCGGCCCAGCCAGTTCCGGATCCGGACTGCCCAGATCCGCCCTGATTGGGTCCACCATCGCCCGCGGCGGTATCGCCGCCGCTCTTGGTCGTGCCACCGGCGCCCGTGGTGCCCGCGCCTGAGCCCGATGTCGAACCGGAGCTCGAACCGCCAGGGGTGACACCACCCCCACTAGAACTGCCTCCGGTCGATCCGCCACTACCGGAGGTAGGCTCGGGCGTTGGCTTGGGTGTCGGGGCCGGGGTTGGCTTCGGGGTTGGCTTGGGCGTCGGCATCGGGGCCGGGGTTGGCTTGGGCGTCGGCATCGGGGCCGGGGTTGGCTTCGGGGTTGGCTTGGGTGTCGGGGCCGGGGTTGGCTTCGGGGTTGGCGTCGGCGTAGGCGTCGGCTCGGGGGTTGGCTTCGGCGTCGGCTGACCGATGGTCACCGATCCGCCTTCGGCCGAATCGGCGAACTTCTCGGCGTCCTTCGCCTCGAATCGGACGGCAGCTGTGCCGGCGGGCAGCTTCGTTTTGACCGTGAACACGACACCCTGCTTCCAGCCCGATCCGGTCGCGGTCATCGGGAAGGTCGACGGGCCGACCACAACCCGGACGTACTCCGGAGCCGATCCCTTGACGCTTCGGTAGGTGACGCTGAAGGTGATGACCGTCGCTGTCGTACCCGTGCGTGGGCTGACCAGCGGGTTCTCGAGTTTCGTGGGGCCGACAGCTCCGAGCGCGGGCAGGACCAGGGCGAGGCAGAGCAGGCCCGCGCCGATCATGGCGCCGACGAGTTGCAGGCTCAGCCGTGTCTGCCGATCGCGAACGCGCTGCATGCGGACTCCTCGCTCGGGCGTGTCGCCCGCTGTTGCCAGAAGTCTCGCCGAGAGCCAAGTCCGGTGGCTATGGTACGGCTGTCTCAGGTGTCAATGGCCCCTTTGCCCCCAGGGCGCGGGATCGCCCAGCCTCGGAACCACCCGACGAACCCGCCAACATCGCGCCGTAGGATCGCACGGACGCACCATTCCACGCACGACGACGGCAGTTGCCAGCCTTCCGTCATCCCTTGCATGGGCCGAAGGTGTCATGGTCTTTGGGCGAGCGATCGCCGAGGATGGACGGCATGCAGGTGATCGCCTCCGAGCGCCCCAATGTTGGTCGTCCAGGTCTCTGGCCGATCGTGCGCGGGCTCATCGTCGGGAGCGTCTTCCTGATCGGCGCGAGCTTCCTTGCGTACAGCGTCTTCGGAACGGGAATTCTGACCGCCTTTACCCCGACCGGACGAGCCACGTCCACCCAGTTGGCGATCGGTGCCATGGTCTGGGCGGTCGGTCTGATCGCGCCCGCTGCCTTCGGCATCCTGGGCGTCATTCGTGTCGGCTCGGCGCTGGGATCGATGTCCGACCGGAAGATCAAGCCCACACCGGCCTACAGCGCCCGGATGGCACTCGGGGCGGACCATGCCGTTGCGACGCGCGTTCCTCTGCCGGATGGCAGCCGCATCATCCCGGAGATCGTCATCGGACCATTTGGAGCCGCGGTCATCGAGGTCCTGCCGCCCGCCGATGCGGTGATCTCGCGCGGGGCACGAAGCTGGGAGGTCCGCGTCGCGGACGGGCGGACGCACCTGATCGACCACCCGCTCGCCCGCGCGGCCCGCGACGCTGATCGCGTACGTGTCTGGTTCGGCGGCGAGGATTCCGACCACGTGGTCAAGGTCTACGCCGCGGTCGTTGGGACCGACCCGACCGTGCAGCGGACGCCCGGCTGCGCTCTCATCACGCCCGATCAGGTGGGACCGTGGCTGGCATCCCTGCCGGCCCAGCGCTCGTTTGATCCGGACCGACGTGAGCGGATCATCGGGTTGGTGCGGGCCGTCGTCTGATCTCGCCCGCGCCCAGGAAGCCGCAGTGCGGACTGGGTCAGCGCCTCCGGAGGGGGCCGGCGGAGTGGTAGGGGAGCCTGGGCTCGAACCAGGGACCGGCCGTGTATAAGACGGCTGCTCTTACCAACTGAGCTACTCCCCCAGGCGATCGTACACCCGCCCGGACCGGCAAACGATCGGGCATCAGGTTCGAGTCGGGACCGTCAACGTCGCTCCGGCCAGCGGGATCGTCAGACTAGGACGGGCTCTGGTCGCGCCCGCCGAGGATCCGGTTCGAAAGCACGCGGAGGCTGAACGGCTTCGATGTCAACGCGGGCGGTGGCGCCGCGACAGCCTGCGCGGCAAGGATCCGATCCTCATCGAGGATGGCCCGCTCCTCATCGGTCATCGCCACGACCAGGGGCAATGCATCGGGGTCGAACGGTCGTTCCGAGAGCTGCACCGTGGCGACGGGGCGGGCATAGGCCGGACCACCGACGAGCTTCGGGAGGGCGACATGGCGGTGCTCGTCCGTGGACACGTTCGGCGTCTGCTCCCTGCCCTGCTGCGGTTGTCCGGTGTTGAACTTCACCTTACCGGTCGAGGCGCGACGACGCCAAACGCGGACAGAACATTCCGGTGCGTCAAGTCAACAGCGGGCGCAGGATCTGGATGACGATAACGAGGACGAGATAGGCAATCGGGACTGCGGCGAAGAATCCAAGGGCGGCACTCCATGCCGTCCGATGCGTACCGGTCCCGGAGCCACGGGGACGCGGCACGATCAGGTAGGTGATCACCGTCCCGACGACCAGCACCAGCATGACGTCCAGTGCGGCAAAGAGCGTCCGCAGGTCACCTCCCGGCAACTGCGCCCCTCGGGTCAGCGCGACGTCATAGGCGAGATACGCCACCCCGAGGACGCCGGCGACAGCGAGATTGGCACCAACGGCACGGACGATGGGCCGAGGAGCATTGCGAAACTGGCGCCATCGAATCTCCAGCCACGAGCGTCGCGGCGGGTGAGCCGTCACGCCTCGCCGAAGATCGGAAGGACCTTGCGGGGAGGCAGGGATTCCGGGCCGTGCGTCGCCAGCAGGCGCACGCAATCGAGGACCCGCTCGAGTTCGTCGTCGGTATTGAAGAATCCGAGGCTGAGGCGCAGGGCGTCGAGCGACACGATGGTCCGGGCGATGACCGATGTTCGGAGCGTCAGTTCGTCGAGACCGGCCTGGGCCGACCAACCCCGGATCCGGAACGTGACGAGCGTGCCCATCTGATGACGTGGGGTGAGCAGCTCGATACCCTCGATCTCGGCGAGCCCATCCGCAGCTTGCCGTGCCAGGCGAGCGCCGCGGCCGTGGACGAAGTCGAGGCCGACATACATCGAGAGCCAGCTGACGGACCGGGCGAAACCGGCGATGGAAGGTCGATGAAAGCCCGTGCCCTCGAAACGACGAGCGTCGCCATGCCAGGTGGCGACGCCGCGGGAATCGGACGCCTCGAGTGCGTAATGCCCCGCAAACGACGGACGCAGCCGGTCGAGAGCGTCGGGGTCGACCCACAACGCCCCCATGCCGTCGGGTCCGAGGAGCCACTTCTGGGCGGGAATCGCATAGGAATCGACGCCCAGATCGGCGACCGCGACGGGGATCGCACCAGCCGCCTGCGCGCCGTCGATGGCAATGACCGCACCGCGATCATGGGCGAGCTCGGCGATCCGGGCGATCGGGAGGACCGCCCCGGTGGACCACAGGACATGAGAGATCGAGACGAGGCGCGTGCCGGGCACGATGGCACGATCCAGGGCCGCCATCGTGACCTCGTCGTCCGATCCGTCACCGATGTCCGCGAACCGGACTTCGATCCCCAGCCGATCGCGCAGGGCGTAGAGCGCACCCACGCCACCCGGGTGTTCCTGCGTGCTGGTCACGGCCACGTCGCCGGCCTTCCAGTCCAGCGCCCAGATCGCGTGGTTCATCCCGTCGGTGGTCGCATGCGTGAGGGCGACTGAACCGAGGCTCGCCCCGAGGACCGCGGCGACCCCGGCACGAGCTTCGTTCATCCGGTCGAGTCCTTCGAGGTAATAGTCGAACTGGCTGCGCCCGATCGTCCGCTCGTATTCCGAGAGCTCCGACATGACTGCAGCGACCTCGGCCGGCATCGGCCCGACGCTGCCTGTATTCATCTGGATCGCCGCTCCAAGCGATGGCAAGGCGACACGCACAGCCGCAAGCTTGTCGGTGTCGGACATGAAGGGGGAGACCACGGCCGTATGATACCGGCCATGCCCCACCGATCAGGCACCGGCGAGCGGTGCAGCACATGACCGGTTTCGCGCGACCGGAACTCATCGCCACGCCTGACTGGGTCGCTGAGCAACTCGGACGCCCGGACCTGCGGATTCTTGACGTTCGATGGCGACCGGATGGCACCGGGCCGACGGTCTTTGCCGCAGGGCACATCCCGGGTGCTGTCCACATCGATTGGCGGACGGACCTCATCGAGCCAGCCGAAGAGGGCGTGTCGGGACTCCGCCTGGCCGGACCGGGCCAGGTCGCCGAGGCCCTGGGACGCGTCGGGATCGGCGATGGCACGAGCCTCGTGATCTACGACGACACGATCGGGCTGTACGCGGCGCGCGTGTGGTGGAGTCTGGCCGCATACGGCTACGAGTCGGCTCGGATTCTCGACGGGGGCATGCCGGCCTGGACGGCGGCACGCCGGCCGCTTTCAAACGCCAGCTATCCGTCAGCTGCGGCAACGTTCACTCCGCGTGCCAACCCGCGGCTGCGGCTGGCCACAGCGGACGTTCGTTCGCTCCTCGGGTCGCCCGAAGTCCTGATCCTGGATGCCCGGGCGTCGGCCGAATATCGCGGCCTCGAGGGGAACTCACGGCGCCTCGGTCACATCCCCGGCGCGGTCAACATTCCGGTCGGAGGGATGCACACCGCCGGCGACCAGACCCTGCGCGATGCGACGGAACTCAAGGAGATGATCCTGAAGGCGAACGTGCCCCGCGGCCGCCGAATCATCACGTACGACGGCTCAGGTGTCGCCGCGGCCCGCCTGGCGTTTGTCCTCGCGCTTCTCGGATACGACGATGTCGCCGTGTATGACGGTGGCTGGTCCGAATGGGGCGACCGGCTGGACCTGCCCGTCGATCGCTGACCCAGGGCTGCTCGCTGACGCGCGGCGCTGCGTGACGCGGCGCGGTCGCTGATGGGACGCGGACCGCGGCTGGTCCGGCCTCAGCGACCCGACGTAGTGGCGGTGTACGGCGAGAGGATCTGGGCGCGGGCGTGATTGACCGCCAGCATCGGCGCAGTGGTCGGGGCGACAGACAGGACTTCGGACCAGAACGTCGCTTCGGTGACCGGTAGAAATCGACCATGGAGCTCCTGCAGCGCGTCTCGAATCTCGCGCTCGGGAAGGAGATGGATGCGCCCGGTCACGCTGAACGGCGGAATGCTGACCAGCGTCGCTTCCGCGACTTTCGGTGTTCGAAGCTCCGGCTGGGCGGCGACGGCATCACTCGCGACGGCGAACAGGACAGCGGCGAGATTCACCTGGGCGTACGGAGCTGAATAGCTGGCCGCCTGCCCGTCGAGAGGATCCATCGTCGCGTTCGACAGGACCAGGAACTCGTCATCGTTGAGGTTGAGAAGGTCTGACAGGCGTCGGTGCCGCGTCGTCATCTCGCCGCGGATCACGTAGGTGTCCGTGTAGAGCGTCAGGTCGACGTCCTGGAGTTCACTGCCAAAGGTCGAGAACACGGTCTCAGTCTAACGCTCGGCGGTGCGCGCACTTGCCGTTACGAGCAACTCTGGCCCGAGCTGTAGTTCGCTGAACAACCGCTCGACGGTCTCGAGCGTATCGGCTTCGGTAGCGGACTTGTCCGGTCGGAGATGGGCGATCCGCGGGAACCGGAGCGCGAAGCCCGATTTGTGCCGCTTCGAGCGCAGGATCACGTCGAAGGCAATCTCGACGACCACACTCGGCTCGACCACTCGATAGCGACCGTGGACACTCAGCGTGTGCGCCGTGAACCACGCGGTCATCTCCGCGATCTCCACGTCGGTCAGCCCGCTGTAGGCCTTGCCGATCGTCACCAGTCGATCATTCGCCTCATCGCGCACGGCAAAGGTGTAGTCCGAGAGGACCCCATGGCGCTTGCCATGCCCGACCTCGACGCCCACGACAACGCAATCGAGCGTCGCGAGTGCCTTTTTCATCTTCAGCCAGCCGTACCCGCGACGACCCGGTGAGTAGACACTCGCTGGGTCTTTGACCATGAGCCCCTCGTTGCGGCGCGCGCGCGCGGCGGCAAAGGCCAGTTCGAGGGCATCAGAAGAATCGGCGGTCGTCAGATGGGACACGACGAACCGACCCTTGCCTGCTCCCGGCAGATCGAGTGCCTCGAGGCGTCGACGTCGCTCGTCGAGCGGCTCATCGAGCAGAGCCGCGATCGTCAATCCGCCGACGGGACCCAGTGCGATGGCATCGAATGCGACATAGACGACCGGCACCTCGTCGAGGATCGCTGCCGAAGGCGTCTTGCGACCAAGCCGCGCCTGGAGGGACACGAATGGGAGGACCACTCCGTCCTTCAGGCCGAGCAGCTCCCCGTCGAGGATCCCGTCCCAGGGCATTACGCGGGCCGCTTCGATGACCTCGGGATACCCGGACGATATGTCGTGGAGATCGCGAGAGAAGAGGCAGACGATCTCGCCACGCTTGTGCAGCTGCGCCCGGATCCCGTCGTACTTGTCCTCGACCCAGACGACGGGGCCGAGGCGTCGCACGATCTCGGCTGCGTCTTCGGCCGGCGAGGCGAGCATGAACTTGAGCGGATTGAAGAGCGTGAGGCTGACCGTCTCGAGGGCACCATCCCGCGCCAAAACCGCGGTCCGCCCCAGATCGCCGCTCAGCATTCCGGCGCGCTTGACCGCCGCCAGCGGTGCATCGAAGGCCCGGGCGATCGCCGCCTCGACGAGGCCCTCGCGGAGGCCAATTCGCAGGTCCCCCGACAGCACCTTGACGATTCCGCGAGCCGTCCCGGGCGAGCATCGTCGCAGGAGCTCGGCAAAGATCGCGCCCTTGGCAGCGGGTCCCGACGCGCGCTCGATGGCGGTGAACGCCGCGCTGACTGCCTCGAGTCCTGGGTCGAGATCCGGGTCCGGCGCATGGCCTGCTCGGGCAAGGACGTCCTCGACGGCCAGGCTGAGGTCGGAGAACCGGTCATAGGCCGCGCCGAGATCCTCGGCATTGGTTCCGGTCACGTCGGCCAGTGTCGCGGCCATCGTCGCCCAGCCGAGGCCGGTCGCTCGCGGGTCGGTCTGGGCGAAGGCACGGCCGGTCAGGAAGATCACCGCGATCGGCAGGTCGGTGGGTCCGAGCGTGCTCAGATATTCGGCCAGGAGCGCCGACTTCTCGGAAGTGCGCGACGTGGCCGCGACGTGCTCGGCGAGCTCGCTCCAGCGACGCATGGCGGCGATGGTATACCGTGCCCTGATGGCGGGTCGCGCGTTGTTTCCGGCGTCTCTCGAGGGGGAGCTCGTGGTCCTCCGTCGCCACGTCCCCGAGAACCTCGAAGCATTTCGTCGGTGGTACGTCGACCCCGAGATCGCCCGCCTCGCGCGATACACCGAGGGGCCCATGCGGATCGAAGAAGTGGACCGCTTCTTCCATGCCCGGGCCATCGGACCGGAATCGCTGGCGATGGCCATCCATGTGCGCGACACGGATCGCCTGATCGGGACCTGCGCGCTGAGTCAGATGGACGGGGACCACGGGTCGGCGCTGTACCACATCACGATCGGTGAGAAGGACGCCTGGGGCAACGGCTACGGGACCGAAGCCACACGCCTGATGGCCGGCCATGCCTTCGAGACCCTGGCGCTCCATCGCATAGCGCTGACCGTGTTTTCGTTCAATGATCGGGCACGGCGCGCCTATGAGACATGTGGCTTCACGATCGAGGGCCGGGCTCGCGAGGCCATCCAGCGTGACGGTCAGTGGTGGGATGAAGTCCTCATGAGCATCCTGGAATCAGAATGGCGACAGCTGAGCCGGGACGGTCGCAACGGCATGGGCGTCGCCGGCGAAACAGGACCAGCACAGCCGGCGCCGGCGCCGCGCCGCGGTGTCGTCGCCCGTATCACAGGGAGGTAGTCGTGGGTTCCAGGGGTCCTGCGGCCGAGGCCGCGCGCCACGCGTTTCGCGAGTTGATGGATGCCAAGGGCCATGCCGTCGAGAACGCACGAGCCGCCGTCGCCTTGCTCGAGGAGGCCATCGCATCCGGGATCCTGGTCCGGACGCCACTCCTCGACCAGATGCTCGGGGACCTTGTGGTCGCCCTGGAGCAGGACGAGGGCCAGAAGCTTGGCGGCAAGAGCGCTGAGGCCGCCCGATTCATCCTCCGGGCGGTCTCCCGCGAACTCGACAACGCCTGAAAAACAGGGCTTGACTCTCGACCCGCCCGAGGGTCCACGATGGGTGCCATGGACGACGACTTCCTCTCGATTGGCCGGTTCAGCCGGCTGGCCGGGATCTCGATCGGCGCATTGCGCCACTACGACGAGCTGGACCTGCTCCGGCCCGCGGAAGTCGACCGGTTCACGGGCTATCGACGCTACGGGCGAGGTCAGATCGATGTCGGCCGGGCGATTGCCCGGCTGCGGGATCTCGAGGTCCCGCTCGACGAAATTCGCGAGGTCCTGGCCGCTGACGATCCGGTGCTGCAGCGCCGGCGTCTCGCCGATCATCGGGCCCGCATCGAGGCCCGCATCCATCGACTCCAGCGAGTGCTCCACGTCCTGGGGCAACTCAGTCAAGGAAAGGAACCCATCGTGTCCGACCACCAGGCCACTACCGTCACCCCCGAACTCGACCAGGCCGCACACCGGCGCCTGGGCGTCGAGCTCTTCAACTTCGTCTGGACGCTCATCGAGAAGCCGGACCGCTCGGCATCCGAGACCGACGAGATGATCCACGCGGCGCATGCCTCGCGCTATCACTGGTCAAAAGCTGGCACGACCGTCAATCTCGGCCGCGGAGAGTGGCAGATCGCCAGGGTCTACTCCATCCTCGGCCGCGCAGAGCCGGCTGGATTCCATGCGGCCCGTGCCCTCGCATATGCGGAGGCAGCAACCACCGCCGGTGAGGCGGAGGACTGGGACGTGGCCTCGGCACAGGAGGCGATGGCGCGCGCGGCCGCCGTCGCCGGCGACGTCGACGGAGCGGCCCTGTGGCGCGAGCGCGCTCGTTCGAGCCTCGCCGCAATCAGGGATCCGGGCGACCGCGAGGTCGTCGAAGGCGACCTGGCCACGCTCCCCATGTGACGCCGTTGCGCCATCAACCCTGTCGACATGTCCGCCGAATCAGAACGCCGGCCCCGAGGATCGGGGCCGGCGTTCTCGTGGGTTCTCTTGGCCGGGCGTGACCCGGACCGTGGGACTCAGTGCGCCGGGATCGTCCCGACGAGCGTGTCCTGGTTCGGGCTGGTGACGCCCGGGTTGCCCCGGAAGTCGGTCCAGACCGTGAAGACCTTGCCCTGGTCATCGACCGCCGTGCCCTCGTAGTCCCCGATGAAGGAGCCCGAGAACAGGATGTACGGGTTCGACGAGTGAGACGAGATCCGCTTCTGGCTGGACCACGTGGCCCCACCGTCGGTCGATGTCTTCAACGCCCAATCGAGACAGACGTTCTGTGTCGAGAGGACGGTGATCGTGCCAGTGGCTGCATCGCGGAGCTTGGCTTCACATAGCGGGTCGTTTGCCGCCGTTGCGTAATCGCGGGTGTAGTAGCCGACCGCGATGGTGCCGGCGTTCGCGCCGACCGCCACGATGGCCTTGTCGGGGCCACTCGAGGTGATCCGATGAAGTGTCCAGTGCGTCCCATCGTTGGACGTAACGACCTTGACCTGGTTGGAGGTCGGTCCATCGGTGAAGGTGGTGCCGCCATTGCCACAGCTGCCGACGCCCTCGTTGTCGGCCCAGCCGATGGCGAGTGTCCCGGTCGTTGGATCAATGGCCAGCGACGGGTTCAGCGGAAGGCGGAACTGTTCGCCGGACAGCGTCTGGCGACCTTGGCCACCCGGCAACTGGATCGGGTAGCAGTCGAGGTCGTCGAAGGCTCGAGCGACCTCAGCGTTCGTGAACGAGGTACCGCCGTTGGTCGAACGCGCGACGACCACCGCGTCCGTGTTGTAGCCGGTGGACGGCGATGCGCCCTCGTATGAGACGTACAGGTCGCCATTTGGAGCCATGGCCACCTGAGAGCCCTGGTTGTAGGGGTGAGCGGCGTCCGAGACTTCCTTGACGGACGACCACGACGTGCCCTGGTTCTTGGAGCTCGCCATGACGATCGGCGACTTGATGTAGCCGAGGCCCTTCGGACCCTGATAGAACTTCGTCCATGTGAGGAACACGGTGCCGTCGTTACCGACGCCGATCCATTCCTTGTCGTAGAAGAAGTTCCCGGCTGCGTTGAAGCTGACCATCTTCGGCGCCGACCAGTGGAGTCCTCCGTCCTTGGAGACGCCCACGGCGACACCGGACATCTGGCGCGGGAACTTGTCGACGTTGTACGTCAGGGCCGCAAAGTAGAGCGTCCCGTCGGGTGCGAAGGCCATGACCGGGTCACCACCGCAGCCGGTCTTCACGAACTGGCCCTTGGCCCCGGTGATGTTGGTCCAGCCCGGCATGACCACGTCGGTCCATGTCGCACCACCGTTGGTCGAAACGTACGCCCAGCAGGCACCGAAGTCGTAGCGGTAGTCGTTCGAGCTGGTGACGATGTTGTTTCGATTCGTCGGGTTGATGACGAGGTTCTGCTCGTTCTGGGGGTTGTAGCACTGCGTGCCATCGGCAAATGTCGAAAGCGTGTCGCCCTTGATGACATCGTGCTCGTTCGCAGCGAGACCGGGGTAGATATTGGTCGCCCCGTTGAACGGCGTGAATCGGCATTGCGAGAAGAGCGCCGCCGCTCCGACGACCGGATTGGCTTCGGCCACCTCGTCGAAGTGCTGCAGGTCATGGAGCTCGGAGGCCTCGGCCCCCTCGCCCTCATCGGAGGCCGAGGCATGGAACCGGTCTTTCCCGCCGGATGCGGCGAGGCTCGAGGCGCTGAACACGGTGGAGCCGATCAACGCGAGGATCGCCAGCAATGACAGGCGGCGAACCATGCGCCCAGTTTCCAATCGCGACATCAATTCCCCCTCCAGGGTATGTGCCGGGCACGTCATTCTGGGCCCGGGAAGCAGATGGACTGCCATCCTGCGCCGATCTCTTCCGATTGCCAACCCGAGACGCCCACGAGCGGCATTCTCCCGTTGCGCTGACGCAACGGGAAGTTGCGCGGCGCATCTATGGCCCTGGTTTCGGCAGCCCATCCCGGCCCCGCGCGCCGGCTCCGGCGCCGATTGGCGCGCCGGGCGATACTGGCTCGAATTCGTCACCAGGGGGCAAACCGACGCGATGACCGACTTCCGGATGGGAATTATGCTCGCCAGCCAGGCGGCTGAATGGCCGGACATGATCGAGGCGGCACGCCGCGTCGATCGCCTCGGCTATGACCATCTGTGGACGTGGGACCACCTTCACGCGATCATCGGCGAGGAGCTTCAGCCCATCTTCGAGGGCTACACGGTCCTCGGTGCCTGGGCGACCGCGACAGAGCATGTCAAGCTCGGCCTGCTCGTCGGAGCCAACCCGTTCCGCAATCCCGGAATCGTGGCGAAGGCCGTGGAAACGCTCGATCACGTCAGTAATGGACGAGCAATCGCGGGCCTCGGGGCCGCCTGGTTCGAATACGAGCACACGGCTCACGGGATTGATTTCGGAACGAGCGTCGGACAACGCCTGGCCTGGCTCGACGAGGCAGCGGCTGCGGTGAGGACGCTCCTCGATGGCGGCATCGTGACGTCAGCGCCGGACGGGCACTATGCGTTCCAGGATCTCGAGCATCATCCTCGGCCGATCCAGGCTCATGTCCCGATCATGATCGGCGGCGGCGGCGAGAAGAAGACCCTCCGAACCGTGGCCCGTTACGCGGACCTGTGGAACGTGTCTGCGACGCCGGCCGACCTCGCGCGCAAGAGCGCGATCCTGGACGAGCACTGTGCCGCCGAGGGCCGCGACCCGGCGGCAATCACCCGGACCTCCGGCTGCTGGGCCGTGATCCGTGACACCGAGGCCGAGGCGGAGCGGGTCTGGGCCGCGCAGATGGCGAACAACCACTCAGGCCTTCGCGAGAGTGACGGCTATCGCAACTTCTTCGGTCCGCCCGAGCTTGTCGCGGAGAAACTGCTGGAACACGTCGCAGCCGGCTTCAACACCACGATCGTGGAACTCGCCGCCCCCTTCGATCACGAGACCATCGAACGGCTCATCAGCGACGTGAAGCCGCTGGTCGACCGGGGCTAGACGACACCGTGGTCCGTCGAGTCGTCAGCGCGCGCGTGCGGCCGTGACAGCTCCCGTCGCGCGATCGAGCCCAGCCGCCACGGTTGCGTTCGACCACGTGACGAAGCAGTACGGAAACACTGGACCGGGCATTCCGGGTGCGGTCCAGGACCTGTCGTTCGAGGTCCCCGCGGGCAAGGTCTGCGTCCTGGTCGGGCCATCGGGCTGCGGCAAGACGACGAGCCTCAAGATGGTCAACCGGCTGATTGAGCCCACGAGCGGCCGGATCCTGATCGGGGGCGAGGACATCGCCGGGCGCGAGGTCACGGATCTGCGCCGCTCAATCGGCTACGTCATCCAGCAGGTCGGGCTGTTCCCCCACCAGACGATCGGCGAGAACGTCGCGACCGTGCCGCGACTTCTGGGTTGGGACGCAACCCGCCGTCGAGAACGGGTTGACGAGCTGATCACGCTGGTCGGGCTGGATCCGGCCGTTCACCGGGACCGTTTTCCGGCCCAGCTCTCGGGCGGCGAGCGCCAACGCGTGGGCGTGGCCCGCGCGCTCGCGGCGGATCCCCCGGTGATGCTCATGGACGAGCCCTTCGGGGCGGTGGATCCGATCGTTCGCGAACGCCTCCAGAACGAGTTCCTGCGACTCCAGGCGGCGCTCGCCAAGACGATCCTGTTCGTGACCCACGACATCGACGAGGCGATCAAGATGGGCGATCTCGTCGCGGTCATGGAAGTCGGCGGCAAGCTCGCCCAGTTCGGAACGCCGGACGAGATCCTGGCCAACCCTGCTTCGGACTTCGTGGCCAGGTTCGTCGGGGCGGATCGGGGCCTCAAGCGTCTGGCGCTCAGTCGCGTGGAATCCTTGGATCTGCGACCGGCGGTGACTGCCCGGGTGGGTGATGACTCGGATGAGGCGCGGCGCCGGATCGTCGCCGACCCGTTTGAATTTCTGCTCCTCGTGGACGCGTCGAATCGTCCGATCGGCTGGATCGGACAGCGTCAGGTCCCGTCGAGCGGCGTTCTGACCGAGGCGATGGCCTCAGCGATGTCGCCACTCCTCGACGGCAAGACGACCCTCAAGGACGCGCTGGCCATGCTCATCGATGCCGAGGTGCAGGTCGGGATCGTCGTGGACGGCAAGGGAGCGGTCCAGGGTCTCGTGACCGCCGACGAAATCACCGCCTACGGCCGCCGGGACGGCATCAGTGGCAGTGGCGCAGAGGCAACCTCGCGGTGAGGGCGGCATGATCCGATGGGACGTGATCCAGAGCAGCCTGCCGTTGATCGGGACGAAGCTCCTCGAGCATCTCGCCCTGACCCTGGTGGCCGTCTTCGGCGGCCTCGTCATCAGCGGCGTCGCCGTGGTGCTCATTCGTGATCGGCCGAGGATCGTGGGCCTCGTCACCGGCTTCTTCGGCGTCGTGTACACGATCCCGAGCCTGGCTCTGCTCGCCTTCCTCGTGCCCCTCACTCACCTGACGTTCGTGACCGCGGAGATCGCGCTGATCGGCTACACCCTGTTCATCCTCACGCGCAACCTGCTGGCCGGCCTCGCGTCCGTCCCGCGCGATGCCCTGGAAGCGGCCGACGGTATGGGCTACGGGCGGACGCGACGACTCTGGCAGGTCGAGCTGCCGCTGGCCCTTCCGCTGATCATGGCCGGGATCCGGATCGCCACCGTCACGACCATCGGCCTCGTCATGGTCACGGCGCTGATCGGGTTCGGCGGGCTCGGTCAGGTGATGCTGCGCGGCTACAACTTCCGGAACGACACGCTGGTCCTGGTCGGGTTCGTCCTGACGGTGGCGCTCGGGTTGGCCGCCGACCTGGGTCTCGGTTGGCTCGGACGAGCCATCACCCCGTGGTCGCGGGCAAAGGCCGGTTGATGGAGTTCATCGGGCAGATCGTGACGTGGTTCCTGGATCCGGGGCATTGGACGGGCACCAATGGGGTGCCCTGGCGGGTGGGTGAGCACCTGGTCATGTCCGGCCTCGCGGTGGTGATCGGGGTGGCGATCGCCATCCCCGCGGGACTCGCCATCGGTCATACGGGTCGAGCGGAACAGGTCGCGACCGCGGTCGCCGGACTCGGGCGCGCGGTTCCGTCATATGCCCTGCTGATCCTCTTCGTGCCGCTGTTCGGGCTCGGGTTCGCGAGCGCCCTGCCAGCCCTCATCTTGCTCGCCATCCCGCCGATTCTCGTCAACACCGTTGCCGGGATCCGCGACGTGGACGCCGATACCGTCGAGGCGGGACGGGGCATGGGAATGACAGAGCGGGAGGTCCTCATGGACGTCGAGCTGCCCGCCGCGCTCCCGGCCATCGTCTTGGGCCTGCGGACCTCGGCCGTCCAGGTCGTCGCAACGGCAACGCTGGTGGCCCTGGTAGCGGGCGGTGGCCTCGGACGCTACATCGTCGATGGATTCGCCCTTCGCCAGGACGACAGGCTGTTTGCCGGCGCCGTGCTGGTCGCCGTGCTCGCCATCGGGACGGACCGTGCGTTCAACTGGGCTCAGCGTCGGTTCGAGCGCCGGGCGGGTCGCCCGATTCGAGATGCGTTCGGCCCGCCGGTCTTGCCGCATTCCGCAGGATTCTAGACGCGCCGCAGGTCCGCCGATCGACGTGGATTCTTCTGTGGGTCACGTCACAGTCCCGACACGGAAGCTCTGTTATGGTCCGCGCTCGCCTAGGTCGCGACGGGGATCGCGCGGGCGCGTAATAAGGAGACGACCCAATGCGGCACATCCGCACGGCCGCCCTCGGGGCAGCGATTCTCGCGCTCATCGTGAGCGCTTGCTCGCTGGGTGGGGGCAGCTCGGCATCCAATGGGACGATCGCCAGTCAGTTGGCGTTGGCCGGACCCGCCGAGTGTCCCGATCGACCGTTCTGCCTGAAGGGGCTGACCGAGAAGTACGGGCTGACGTTCAAGGAATTCAAGCCGACCGACCCCGGTGGGCCCATCACCGTCGCAGCGCTCAAGAACGGCGATGTTCAGGTAGGTCTGCTGTTCACGTCCGACCCAGTGATCGCGACCAACGGCTTCGTCCTGCTCGAGGATGACAAGCAGCTCCAGTTGGCCGACAACCTGGTCCCGGTCGTACGCCAGTCGGCGCTCGATGCCAACCCGGTCATTAAGGATGCCCTCAACGCCGTCTCGGCGAAGTTGAGCCAGGCTGCACTGACCGATCTCAACAAGCAGGTCACTGTTGACGGCAAGGCCGCCACCGACGTCGCCAAGGCGTGGATCGCCGCTCAGGGATTCTCGTTCTCGGGAGGTTCCGGAACCGTCAAGGTCGGGTCGACGAACTTCTACGAGCAGGAGATCCTCGGCGAGATCTACGCCCAGGTCCTCGAGGGAGCTGGAATCACGGTCGAGCGGAAGTTCCAGCTCGGTAACCGCGAGATCGTGTTCCCGGCCCTCGAAGCCGGCGACATCGATGTCCTGGCCGAATACGCCGCGACGGCACTCGAGTTCGTCAACAAGGGCGCCGGCGAGGCGTCCACGGATCCGGCCGCCACCGTGGCCAAGCTCAACGGGCACCTGTCCGGTATGGGCGGCGGCCTCGTGGCGCTCGACCCGGCTGCAGCGACCGACCAGAACGGGTTTGTCGTCACCAAGGCAACGGCCGACACGTACGGTCTCGTGAAGCTCAGCGATCTGGCCAAGCCAGCTCCCTGATCCAAGCGCCTTCGCACGTTCGTGGAACCCCCGGCCTCCGGCCGGGGGTTTCTGATTCGCGCTACGTCCGCGCGTGGTCGAGGACGACGGATTCGTTGACCGCCCGGCGCGCAGGGCCCTGTTGGACGCTTGCGTCCAGTGGGTTGGCTACTCGCCGTCGGCCATCTGCGCGAGCCGCTCGGCGTTCCTGATCGTCACCTGGTGCCGCGCAACGTCGAGGAGCCCCGCGCGCCGAAAGTCCGACAATGTGTGGGCGAGCGTCTCGCGCGTCGTGCCGATCATCTCGGCCAGTTCCTGCTGGGTAAGGCGGGCCTGGATCAGGGTACCGCGAGCTGTGGAGATCCCGAACCGTTCGGCCAGGTCGATCAGCCGCCGTGCGAGACGCTGATCAACCCGCTGGTAAGCCATCGCCTCGAGCTCGCGCTCGGCGCCTTGAAGGCGGGCCGCCAGATGGCGAATGATGTTGACGCCGACGATTGGATAGCGCTCGATCAGCCGTCGGAGCTGATCCGGCGTGATGGTGCAGATGACGCCGTCGTCGATCGCTTCGGCATATGCCTCGGGCAGCCGGCTCTGGCCGAGCAAGCTCATGTCGCCGAGGATCGTTCCCTTCTCGAAGATGTCGAGGGTCAACTGCTTCCCGTCTGGCGTCATCCGATAGGCACGAACGCGGCCCTTTTTGATGATGTGGATCCGGTCAGGTGGGTCGTCAGGCGACAGGATCTGCTGTCCGCGGGCGCAATGGGTCATGGTCGTGGCGTGGCCGATTGCCTGCAGATCCGCATCCGAGAGGCCGGCGAACAGGGCCACCTCGCTGAGCAGGCCGATCTTTTCGGTGAAGGTGCGAGCCGATGCTGAAGTTGTCATGCACCCCGGTCCAGCAGCACGAGACGGCCACTCGCAAATGGCAAGCCGGCGTCCACGCCCAGCGCAGTGTAGATCGGAGCCGGTAAACCCAGATCACCAAGGTACAGTCGGCCGGATCGTCCGGCCCCTTCGACGGTGAGCAGGCCCGGTTTGGGTAGGGCGAGCGTCAAGGTCGCCCGAGCCTGAACGGCCGATCCTGAAGCCTCTCCCGTGTCCGGATCCATGCCCGATGGAACATCGAGGCTCACCACCGGCCGGCGCGCGCCTACGACGAAACCGATCAGGCGCTCCTCCTCACCGCGCGGCGCGCCGTGCAGGCGATAGCCGAGGATGGCATCGACGATCATGTCCGCACCGGCCAGTGCGTCGCGGAGCTCATCATCGGCGAGATCGAATGTCGCGACGCAGCATGACGTGCCCATCGCGATGAGCGTGGCGAGCTGATGCTGCCCGGCCTTCGTCATCCGAAGGGCTGGACGCGACAGGACGACCCGCACGCGTGCCCCACGGTTAGCGAGGTGGCGAGCTGCCACCAGGCCACCCCCGCCGTTGTTACCGGGACCGACGGCCACTATAACGACGTGATCCGTGAGGTCCCCGCCGAGTTCGAGGTGGACGACCTCGGCGAGATGCGAGCCAGCCTGCTCCATCATCTGGAGCAGCGTGATCCCGAAGTCCTCTATCGCCAGCCGATCGACGTCCGCCATCTGGGCTGCGCTGACGGTCGGGACCTCCGAAGCACTGACGATCGGAACGGACGACTCGGTTGTCGGCATGGCCTTACCGCGTCGCGAAGAGCAGCGTTTGCAGCTGGGTGCACAGCGCCGGACCGCCGGTCTCCAGCCACTGTGCCGCGCGCACCAGTCGATCTGGCTCCCGCTTCATGGCGCGGCGTCGAGACGCCGGGCTGCCTCCACAAAGAGGCCGCCCATCACGCGGGCCGTTGTTGGAAACGCGTGGACCGTGTCGGCGAGCACGTCGATCGGAGTCCTGGTCTTGACGGCCAGGACGGCCTCGTGGATCACCTCCGACGCAGCTGGTCCGGCCACGAACGCTCCGCGCAAGATCCGCTCGCGTCGGTCCACGATGATCGTGACGTGACCGGATGCTTCCGCGACGTAGCCCTTTGCCGACGTCGCCAGATCAGCGGTCTCCTCAAAGACGTCGTGGCCGGCCGCCGCAGCTTCCTCGAGGGTCAGTCCGACACCTGCCGCTTCGGGATCCGTGTAGATCGCCCTCGGGATGGCCGAGTAGTCGGGCCGAACGGCGTCGCCGAGGGCGATCCGGACGGCCAACTCGCCCTGGTAGTGCGCAAGGTGGGTGTGCATCTCGGGTCCGGCCGGGTCACCCACCAGGAAGACCCCGTCGGCGACTCGGAGATCTGGTCCCGCGGTCGGAGGCCCCGCGCTGAGGTCGAGGCCGACCGTCTCGAGCCCAAGGTCGGCGAGCGGAAACGCACGACCAACGGCGAGGAGGATCTCATGGCCTTCGACGGTCGTCCCGTCCGACAGTTCGATGACGTGTGCGCCTGACGCGCCCGCCCGCGCCACGATGCGTTCCGCGCGTACGCCGGTGCGAATGTCGACGCCGTCGCGCTCAAGCCCCGACTGGACCGCGGCCGAGCTCCGCGGATGGTCCTTCGGGTTGATCGTCTCCTGTGGCGCGATCAGGACGGTTGGCACGCCGTATCGGGCGAAGACCTGGGCCATCTCCACCCCGGTCGGGCCGGCACCGAGGATGACCAGACTCGCCGGCAGGGTGCGTGTCGAGGTCGCCTCGCGGTTGGTCCACGGCCTGATCGAATCGAGGCCCGGGATCTCCGGCGCGGCGGGCGTGGAACCCACGGCGATCAGCACGGTGCGGGCGCCCAGCGTTCGGTCGCCCGCGTCTCCGCTCACGATCACGACGCCGGGTCCCGCCAGGCGGCCACTGCCCCTGATCACCGTCGCCCCGGCACGCTCGAGCGCGCCGACATGTCCGGCGTCGCTCGGCCAGTCGGTTCCCTCTCGGCTGATCATGTAGTCGCGTCGATCGGACGCCGCCGGCCAGTCGTAGGAACCCCCTGCCGCGTGCACTGCAGCCGCATGGAGGAGGGTCTTCGACGGCATACATGCCCAGAACGGACAGGAACCACCAAAGAGCTCGCGATCGATCACCGCGACCGATGCCCCGCGGGCGCGGGCCAGGTGAGCCGCGGCCTCGCCGGCCGGGCCGCCACCGATGATGACGAAGTCGAAGTTCTCTTCGGGCACGGTTTGCTGTCTCCGCTGTTACGTCTGTTGCACAGACGGTAGGCGCGCAAGGAGCTCGCGTCTGTGTCGCGCGTCACGCAAGCCTTGGCCCGCCAACGTCGACACGTCGCCAATCACCGCTTTCGTAATGCGCACCACATCCCTCCAAGGACCAGCAGCGAATGATGATGATCCTGCGGCCCGGCCATTCGAGCCGGGCCCGGAATCCGTGGAGGAGCGTTGCAGATGGATCGTCGAAACATACTCGTCGCTGGCGTTGTCGCGAGTCTTGTGATCGCGATGTGGGAGATGATCGTGGAGGCGGTGATCCCAGACGGGGCTGGATTCTTTGGGGCCCCGATCGCAATCGGCGCAACGATTGTCCGGGACCTCCAGGGGTCGGCCAACCCGATCCCCTTCAATGCTCCGGCACTCGTGCTCGGGCTGATGGGGCACATGATGAATTCGGTCATCCTCGCCGCCGTGTTCGGCCTGATCGTCGTCCGCTCATCGTGGTCGCGCACCGCGACGGTTGGGGCCGGCATGGCCTGGGGAGCCGTCGTGTTTGTCGGCATGTGGTTTGTGGTGACCCCGGCGGTTGACCCGTTGATCGGGAATCTCAACGGCGGAGTCTTTTTTGCCGGGCACCTGATGTGGGGTGCCGCGATCGGGCTCCTGTGGTCGACTACACGGGTCCGAGAACGCGCCTTGGCCCGCTGAATCGCGGATCCGGCGCCTCGTGAGGCGGCTCGTCAGGTCCGGTCGCGCAGGCGGATGAACTGATCGGTGAGAGCGGGATCGAGGCCGCGCCCTTGCATCGCCTTGAGTTCGTCCAGCGTCCGCTCCAGCGTCCAGGCCGGCTTGTACGGCCGCTCACTCATCAGGGCGTCGTAGACGTCAACAACCCGGACGATCCGGGCGGCTAGCGGGATCGCCAGCCCGCTCAAGCCATCGGGATATCCCCGCCCGTCCCAGTCCTCGTGATGCCATCGCGCGATCTGCCTTGCCAGCGCGAAACCCTCGTCGCCTTTGAGCAACTCCTCGCCCCACGCTGGGTGCTGGCGAATGAGTTCCCATTCTTCCTCGTCGAGGCGGCCCGGCTTGAGGAGTACCCGATCGGGAACGCGGATCTTGCCGACGTCATGGAGCATCGCTGACCAGGAAATCTGTTCGATCTCATCTGCTGGGACGCCGACGGCCACAGCGAGCTCGGCGGCAAGGTCGCGGACGTGCTCGATGTGGAGTCCGGTCGTCCCGTCACGCGCCTCAGCTGCCCGCGCGAGCATAAAGACAGCCTGCTGGCGGGCTTCCATCTCGCCGCGGCGCGCCGCATCGGCACGTTGAACAAGGCCCTCGGCACGTTCGAGCTGGATATCCAGCAGCAGGCCCCGCCGGCGCGCGAGTTCGAGGAGGTAGCCAGGGGTCGCCCCGACGACGATAAGAATCAGAATGCCGAATGGCGTCTGCGGATCGAAGAGATCCAGCGCGATGCCGGTCTCGACCCAATGCAGGACCGGAGCGGCGATCAGCCCAGCGAGGGCCCCGATCCTGAATCCATGAACGAGGCCTATGGCGGGAACAACGAGCGCGAACAACCAGACGACGGTGGGAGTCGAGTCGAACGTCAACTCGGCAAAGGCGGCCGTGCTCGTGATGGCCACGGCCATGCCGAGCAGGCGGGCCCGACCTGTCACGAGGAAGCTCAGCCCGAGCCCGAGCGCCGCGCCGAATGTGATGGTGGCCACCGTCGGGGCGGACTCGGCCCCGGCTCTGGAGAAGGCGGCTGCGCCCACCAGGAGGACCAGGGCCGCGTTCAGCGCAGCGAGCGTGCGGGCCGCACTACCGTCGGCCTTCCCGACGAGCGACGCGGCCATGTCGTTGAGCGCGATGCGCAGCGGTATCCCTCGGTCCTGCGAAATCGCTGCTCCCTGCCTCATGGCGCAAGATTGTCAGGAGCCCTGCAAACTCCCAATCCACCAATCGTCCGGGGCGAGCTCACGCCTCCCGGGTAGAAAGGCCCTCGCGCATCGAGCGGCCGTACGGCCAGAAGGCCCCCTTGTTGCCGGCGTCCCAGTCGTCGCGCAGACCCGGAAGGCCGAGGTCCCAGTCGGACCGAATCCTGCGCGTGATGTCTCGCAGGTCACGACGAAGATCGTCGTTGGAGGGTCGTCCCCAGTACCAATAGCCGTTGTAGATCGAGTAGATCCGGAGGCCGGGCTCCAGGACGAACGTGTACGGGATCATCGGATCGTGTAGAGGGTCGGTGTACTCGGCGATGTCGAGATCCTTCTGGACGACCCGGCCAGCATCGCTCAGGAACGGCCAGGCGGCTCCGAGCCCGTCGCGCATCTCATTGGTTTCGAGCAGGTTGTCGGTCGAGATCGTGACGATGCGCGTATACGCGACCTTGATCTCGGGGTAGAGCTCCACGAGATTCCGGAGCTGCCGACGGTCTTTCGGGCAGAAGTGACCTCGCGACAGCACGAGGACCATCGGGTCGTCGCCCTGCAGGTCGGAAAGCTTCCGTCGGCGAGCAGACTGGTCAGGCAACTCGTAATCGGGAAGGATGGCGCCAGGCCCGATATCGGCTCGCATCTCGAACAGGGTCGCTGTCAGGCTGCCGGCCGAGCGGCAAGCAAGGCGTCCAATTCGACGGTCGATGGTTCGATCAGCATGCGCCCGTCCGGGGTGACGACCACAGGGATGGCCCGGATCCCCGTGCTGTCCAGTAATGACTGGGCAATCGGGTCCGACGTGAGGTCGACGTATTCGTAGCCAACGCCCTCGGCATCGAGATGACGACGCACTCTGGCGCAATCGGCACACCAGCCGGCACCGTAGACGGCCAGTTGGTCGCGCCTCAGCAGGTCGAGCTCAGCCGACATAGCGTCGGTCCGCGTAGCACCAGATGAACCCGGAATCCGCCGGCATCTGGTAAATGACCTGGTGGTCGGTGGCGTGGGCATGCGCACGAGCGTGGCCGGCCTGCGACTCGCAGCAGCCGACGTGTCCGCAGGTTGCACAGAGGCGGAGGTTGTAGGTGCTGCCGCATTCCTCGCAGCGAGAACCGCTGGGAGCGGCGGTCTCGGCCGGAACGTGTTCGCAGGCTGTGGTTGTTGGTGAGACGATGCGGCGGAGAAGATCCATGCCGCCGACGATAGGCCCTCCGGATGACATCGACTGTGTCGGAGGTTACGGCTCGGTGCGCAGGCTACGCCCAGCATGCCAGGAGCACTATCGCCCGCCCTGCGGGCATGAGGACCGACGGACCCGGGACGCCTGCTCGAACCTGAGCCAGACCATGATTGGATGCATTCCGTGATCAAGCCCACGAGCAGTCCCGCGGCCATGCCTGCCACGCTCCCGGCCCAACCGCGACCCGCTGGCGAGATCCTGCACGAGGTCACCCGATCCATCTGCCCGGTCTGCCGGGTCGTGATCGACGCCCAGATCCTCCTACGGGAAAATCAGGTGTTCATCCGCAAGCGTTGTGACGAACACGGCTGGTTCGAGGGACTGATCTATGCCGACGCGCGCGCCTATGTCGAGCAGGCCCGGTTCAACAAGCCGGGCCAGGCGCCGGCCCGCATCTCGACCGAAGTCTCCCGAGGCTGCCCACTCGATTGCGGGCTCTGCCCGGAACATCGTCAGCACACGTGTCTGGCCCTGATCGAGGTCAACACGGCCTGCAATCTCGACTGTCCGGTCTGCTTCGCGAACGCCGGTGCGGGCTTCAACCTGACCGTGCCAGAGGCCGAGGCGATGCTCGATCGCTTCGTCGAACTCGAGGGCCATCCCGAGGTCGTCCAGTTCTCAGGCGGCGAACCGACGATCCATCCCGACCTCCTCGAGATGATCGAGGCAGCGCAGCGCCGAGACATCAAGTACGTGATGGTCAACACGAACGGCGTCCGGATCGCAGACGATCCGGCGTGGTTCGAACGGTTTGCGGCTCTGCGGCCGCTCATCTATCTGCAGTTCGACGGTCTCACGGACGAGACCTATCGGGTCATCCGGGGCGAGCCGCTCCTCGAGACAAAGCTGCGTGCCCTGGATCGGCTGGCCGAGGCGGACCTCCACGTCGTCCTCGTCGCGGCGATCGAGCGCGATGTCAACGAGCACGAGGCCGGAGCGATCATCGAGTTCGGACTCAAGCATCCCGCGGTTCGTGGGGTGATGTTCCAGCCCGTGACCCATAGCGGGCGCCATCCGGACCACGATCCGATGCGGCGAATGACGATCCCGGATGTCCTCCAAAGCATCGATGCGCACCGCGACGGGACGTTCCGATCGAGTGACTTCGTGCCGATTCCATGTTGCTCGCCGACGTGTAGTTCGGTGACCTATGCGTATCTCGGAGATGACGGACAGGTCGTGCCCCTCACACGCCTCCTCGAGGTCGATCAGTACCTGGACTACATCTCGAACCGGGCCACGCCAGGAATCGACCGCGACATCCTCCACGCGCTCGAGGGCCTCTGGTCCGCCGGGTCAGTGCCCGGCGACATGCAGGCGGAGAACTTCGTCTGCGCCGCGTGTGACCTCGACCTCCCGGCACTCACGGACGTCGCCCGACGCGTGTTCATGGTCCAACTCCGGGATTTCATGGACCCATGGACGTTCGATGTGAAGAAGGCCATGAAGTGCTGCATCGGAATCCTTCAGGACGACGGCCGGATAATCCCGTTCTGCACCTACAACACCGTCGGCTACCGCGAGGAGACGCGGGCTCGGCTCGCTGCCCGCCGCCGAGGTGCCCGATCCATTCCGGTGCTCGAAGGGACGACACCGTGAGCGCCCCCGCCACGGAGGTCCTTGCGTGTTGCACCAACCTTTACGGAAATCCGATCGTCGAGTTGCTGGTCGGTGACTCGTTTCACCCCGGGGGCCGTGCCGGGACGAGGGCGCTGCTCAGCTCTGCCGCGCTGCCCATGGGGGCCAGGCTGCTCGACATCGGTGCGGGAC
>JBDTOJ010000025.1:0-5085 GCA_039933295.1 Chloroflexota bacterium | reverse complement strand
GCGAGCTCCGCCTCCTCTTCCTCGGGCATCGCTTCCAGCTCGGCCCGTTCGAGCGCGATCTGACGCTCGAACAACTCGCGCTGGGACTGCATCGAGATGTACTCACCAGCCGCCATGGAGAATGCCCCCGCGAGGAGCCCGGCGATCCCCGCCAGGAGGACGAAGTTGCCTGCACCGATGGCCACGTTCGCGCCGGCAACGCCCATCACGAGGGCCAGGTTGGACACGAGCCCGTCGGAAACACCGAAGATGACGGCCCGGAGGGTGCCCGATCGGCTCGAGCGGTGCCATCGCTCACGGGCCGCGATCTGACCCGGCTCGGATACCTCGAGGGACATGGCCGCGTGCTCGCCGGCCGCGGCGGTCACCGTTGCCCGGGCCTCATCGGATACGGACGAATTGGTCGGTCCGACGGCGGCGGCTCGCCCATCTGCGCCAACCGAAGCAACAGGGCCGAGGTCGCCCTTCGCGGTTCCGGAGCCGCGGGGCCCGCCGTTGCGCGTTCCGGACAGGGTCTTCCAGATCTCGGCGTGCTCGCGCTCATCCGCCGCGATGGCTTCAACCTCGGGCGTGCTCTGGGTCGAGTAGATCTGTTCCTCGTCGCCCTCGAGCGCGAGGACCAGGTCACGTACCGCGTGCGTCCCAAAGACGCGGGCGATGGCGATGATCACTTGAACCCGGAAGCCAGCCCTGGTCGCCTCCGGAACGTCCGCCCCGCGCTCCGTCAGCCGACGCGCCCAGACATCGGCGTGCCGACGCTCGTTGTCGGCGATCCGACGGAATGCCGAGGCACGAACCGGATCACGCTCGATCCGGGCGAGGGCAACGTACAGCTGGATCGCGTCGCGCTCGAGTTTGAGGTTCTCGAGGCTCTGCAGGAGATCGGCGTCGGTCATCGGCCAAGCGTATCCGGAAGCGCGCCGCGTGGGAGCCGGCGACGCGGCCGAGGACCGCCGAGCGGCCCACTCGTGGTCATCGCCCGGCGCTACACTCCTGCCGATGACCGAGACCCTGCTGCCGCCACTTCGCTGGCTCTCGACGGCCGATGTACTCGAAGCCATGCCCGACATCGATGAACGCCTCGACCTGGCCCAGAAGACGATGGTCGCGCTGGCAACCCCCGGCGGGTCCGAACTTCCGCCGAAGATCGCCATCCATCCCCGTCCCGACGCATCGTTCATCCACGCGATGCCGGCAATGCTCCGCGGCAAGGACCTGTTCGGCGATCTCGTCGGCATGAAATGGGTCGCCGGCTTCGCGACGAACACGGAAATCGGCCTGCCCGGCATCAGCGGCCTGGTGATCCTCAACGATCCCGCGACCGGGATCCCGCTCGCGATCATGGACGGCGGGCCGATCACGGCCCAACGCACCGCCGCGGTCTCAGGCGTCGCCCTTCGCCATTTCGGCCCGATCGTCTCCGGGCGTCCGGTCCGCGTCACGATCATCGGCGCAGGTGTCCAGGGATGGTCCCACGTGCCGGTCTTCGGGCACGTCCTCCCCGACCTCGATCTCCAGCTGTTCGATCCCGACGTCCGCCGCTCGGAGAAGCTCGCCGAATACGCCCGTTCGATCGACACGATCGGTTCGGTCACGGTCCACCTGTCCCCGCGCGATGCGGTCGACGGTTCGGATGTCGTGCTCACGGCCGCGTCGTTCGGTCCCCCGACCGAGCGCCAGCGGATGACGAATGATTGGCTCGCGCCGGGCGCGACCGTCATCCCGATCGACTACGCCACGTACTGTGCGGCCGAAGTGGCGCATGACGCGGCCCTCTTTCTCGTCGATCAGCGAGAACAGTTTCTGGCCAACCGCGAGGTCGGCAACTTCGACAATTATCCGGACCCCGACGGGATGCTCGGCGAGGCGATCCTCGACGCGACACCACGACCGCCCGGTCGGGTTGTCGTGACGCATCTCGGGGTCGGGCTGTCGGACGTGGTCTTCGCTGACTCGATCCTTCGGACCGCGCAGGCCGCCGGGCTTGGCGTGGAACTTCCGCGCTGATCTCGAAAATCCTGGGGGGCTGATGGTGCGTGTCCTCGGTTGGGCCATGAAAGGCCTGGTGGCCATCGTCGTCATCGCCGTGGTCGGCGTCGTCGCCCTCCTCGGTTCGATCACCAGGCGGGGCCTTCCTCAAACGAGCGGCTCGATCCACGTTCCAGGACTTCATGCAGCGGTAACCATCGGCCGCGACGAGCAGGGCATCCTCCAGATCGTCGCCGAGAACTCGCACGACCTGTTCGTCGCCCAGGGCTATGCGCACGCCCAGGAGCGGATGTGGCAGATGGACGTTTGGCGGCACATCAGCAGCGGCCGCCTGTCCGAGCTGTTCGGATCCGTGAGCCTTGAGCAAGACCGGTTCATCCGGACGATCGGCTGGCGCGAAGCCGCCCAGGTCGACCTCGATGCGATGCCGCAGGACGCGCGCGACGCGCTGACCTGGTACGCAGACGGGGTGAACGCCTGGATCGCGGATCAGCACGGATCGTTCTCCCTCGCCTCGGTCATCACCGGGCTTCGAACGGGCACGGGCGGCCTGGACGGGTACACACCGGAACCGTGGACCGCACTCGACTCCGCAGCCTGGGGCAAGGTCCAGTCGTACAACCTCGGCGGCAACATGGCTACCGAGATATTCCGGCTCCTGGCCGATGCCCAGCTCGGCGACCCGGCTCTCACCGATTCGCTGTTCCCGACCTATGACGTCAACGCGCCCGTGATCACGCCCTCGGGCCTTGATGGTTCGGGCGGCGCGGGCGCGACCGGCGCACCGACCGCGACCGCGCCGGACGGGGGCACGGTGACCGCGGCAGCACACCCGCCAATCAACCCGGACGCGGCCGCAGGCTGGGCTGGCGTCGCCGCATTGGGCTCATCGATCATGGCGCTTGCTGGACTCGACGGTGCTTCAGGACTCGTCGGCGATCACGGCATCGGGTCCAACAACTGGGTCGTATCCGGATCGAAGTCGGCATCAGGTGGCGCACTCCTGGCCAACGATCCTCATCTCGGATTCAGCGAACCGTCCGTCTGGATCATGAACGGATTGCACTGTCGCGAGGTCAACGCATCGTGCCCGTATAACGTGGCAGGTGTGTCCTTCCCGGGTGTTCCGGGCGTGATCCTCGGCCACAACGCGAAGATCGCGTGGGGCGCGACCAACGTCGGGCCGGACGTCCAGGACCTGTTCCGCGAGACCGTGGATCCGGCCGACTCGACCCACTACATGTACAAGGGCGTGTCGATGCCTTTTGAGACCCGGACCGAGACGATCGTCGTGGCGGGCGGTGATCCCGAGACCATCGTCGTGCGATCGACGATCCACGGTCCGATCCTCAACGACGTCGACTCACGACTGAAGGATCAGGCTCCGCTGGCCCTGCGCTGGACCGCGACGGCCGAGCCGGACGGGGCGTTCGCTGCGATCTTCCATCTCAACACGGCTGCCACGTTCGATGACTTCCGGACCGCGCTCCGGGCCTATGGCTCGCCCAGCCAGAACTTCGTGTACGCGGATGTGGACGGTCACATCGGCTACCAGCTCCCGGGGCTGATCCCCGTCCGGGCTGGCGAGCGAACGGGCGACCGCATCCGCGACGGTGCCTCCGGGACGCAGGACTGGACCGGCTACATCCCGTTCGACGACCTGCCCTGGCAGTACGACCCACCGAGCGGGTTCATCGTCTCAGCCAACAATGCCGCGGTTGACGCGAGCTATCCCTACTTCGTGTCCGATGACTGGGATCCCGGATACCGGGCGCAGCGGATCACCGACCTGCTGACGGCCAAGGCCGGCCATCTCACGACTGCGGATCTTCGGGACATCCAGATGGACACCCATCCGCTCCGTGCGGATGTTGTCATTCCACTCCTGGCCGAAGCGGCACCGACGACGGCCGACGGCCAGCTCGTGCTCGAGCGGATCCGATCCTGGGATCGCACCTGCGACGTCGATTCCATGGGTTGCGCGGCGTACGCTGCTGCCGAGTTCACGTTGATGCGAGCGATCTTCGACGACCAGCTCGGACCCGTGGCCAAGGACTACGTCGGCTCGACGGATTCCTGGCGAGCCTTGATCAACGTGCTGTCCGACCCGAAGAGCCCCTGGTGGAACGACGCCACGAAGGCTGCGAACCGACAGCCGCGGGATATCCTCTCGGCGGCCCTGGATCGGACGGGCGCAGAGCTGCGGACCACAGTCGGCCAGCCATCCCGCTGGACGTGGGGCCGGCTCCACACCATCAATTTCAGGGAGCAGACACTCGGCGTCTCCGGCATCGGGCCGCTGGAGTGGTACTTCAACTCCGGGCCTCGTGCGGTCGGCGGTTTCGCGGGCGCCGTCCAGAACAACTACTACCGGATGTGGAAGGCGTACCCGGATCCATCCGACCCGGCATACAAACCAGCGGGCTTCGACACCCTGTTCCAGGTCTCGAATGGGCCGGCGCATCGGTTCACGATCGACATGTCGAACATCGATTCGGCCCGGATCATCAATTCAACCGGCCAGAGCGGCAATCCCTTTGATCGGCACTACGGTGACATGATCGACAGGTGGGCGACCGGCCAGACCGTTCCGCTGCCATTCAGCGCGGCCGCCGTCGGTGCCTCGATCGTGACGACGCTGACCCTGACCCCGTAGCGCACAGCGTCCGAGCGCGGCGCTGCCGGGACGGACCCTATTCGTTGATCGGGAGAGGTCCCTCGGGGATCTCGATGAAGATGCGCCCATCCTCGATGATCACCGGATAGGCCACGAGCGGCAGCTCGGCGGGCGGCTCGAGCGCCTCGCCATCGGCCAGGTCGAACCGCGACAGGTGAAGGGCGCAGGTGAGCGTCCCGGTCGGCTTGCCATCCGGGCCGGGCGATCCCCCGCCGGTCAGGAAGCCCTTGTCCAGCTCGAAATACTCGTGCGTGCAGATTCCCTGGAAGGCGCGAACCGTGCCGCCGGTGTTGATCACGATGACCTGGTCCGTGCCGTCCACGAAGGCCATCTGCATCGTTCCGTCCGGGAGGTCATCGAGGGCGAGGAGATCGACGCGCCGGAGCGGTACAGTCTCGCCGGTCAAGCCGCCGCGCCCG
>JBDTOJ010000024.1:0-5565 GCA_039933295.1 Chloroflexota bacterium | reverse complement strand
TCGGACGTCTTGAACAGGTCGGCGTACTTGTTGAGGTTGTTCCAGTCGGTGATGTCGGGATATTTCGCGACCATCCACGGGTCCACATACCAGCCGATGACGCCATCGTTCCCGGTTGGCCCTACCTCGACCGCGACCTTCTTGTCAGTGATGTATGTCTTCTTGAGCTCGTCGTGGCCCCAGTTCTCGAGGACGACATCGACATCGCCGGTCTCAAAGCCCTGCCAGGAAACTTCTTCCTTCAGGTCCTTCTTGACGACGTTGTAGCCCATCTTGTTCTCGAGGATGTAGGCGACGACGGCCGCATCGGCCTCGTAGCCCACCCACGGATTGATGGCGATATTGACCGTCCCCTTGCTCGGGGCCGCGGCGCCACCATTGCAGGCGGCGAACGCGAGCGCGGCGGTGGCAAGGATGACGGCTATCCGGGATCGCACGATGAGCTCCTCCTATCCCTTCCTGGCCGGTAACCGGCACAGACTACCCGGCCCGAGCCGGAACAGCAGACGATCGATCGCCAGCACCCTGGGTAATGCGGTCAAGCATCACGCCAAGAAGCACGATCGCGATACCCGCTGACAAACCCTTTCCGAAGTCCTCGTGCTGGGCGAAGCCAGCGACCACGTCGTAACCGAGGGCTCCGGCACCGACGAGCCCGCCGACGACGACCATGGCCAGGACCATGACGATGCCCTGGTTCGCGGCCAACAGCAGCGAGCGACGGGCCATTGGCAACTGTACCTTCCACAGGAGTTGACGGGGGTTCGCGCCCGAAGACAATCCAGCCTCGATAGCGGCCAGGGGTACTGACCGGATCCCAGCTTCAACGAGCCGGATCACGGGCGGCATCGCATAGATGACCGCCGCAACGATGGCGGTGAAGCGCGTCGGTGCGAAGAGCGCGAGGGCAGGAATCAGGTAGACAAAGCTCGGCATCGTTTGAGCCGCGTCCAGAATCGGACGGAGGATCGCGGAAGTTCGATCGCTTCGACCTGCGGCGACGCCGATGGCGACGCCGATCATCAGGGTCAGAGCGACACCGACGAGCGATGCCGTGAGGGTGACCATTGCGTCATCCCAGAGACCGAGCGCAGCAATCGCGACGAGGCAGACCGCTGCGATCAGCGCTGTCCGCCAGCCACCCGCCAGGGCTGCGAGGCCCGTGATTGCTCCGACGATCAGCAGCCACGGGGAGGACGTGAGGAGCGCCTCGAATGGATTGATGATCCCGTAACTGACCGCGTCCTTGAGCGGGTTGGTCAGGAAGTACAGGTTCAACTTGACCCACCCGACGATGGAGTTGACCGGCTCGGCGAATGAGAAACCGACTTCGGTCGGAAAGTCGGTCATCGCCAGCACGAACAGGCTGACCCCCGAGGCGAGCAGGCCAGCCGCCAGCAGGGCCTTGGCAATGCGCCGATCCGTCGCCCGCGTCGGTTCGGCTCCACCCGGCCGGGCATCGACACGGTTCGCGGCATGCTCCGTCAGTCGATCGAGCACGATCGCGATGATGACGATCGCGAGGCCGGCATCGAAGGCCGCTCCGACATCGTTATGGGACAACGCCTTGATGATCGTCTTGCCAAGGCCAGGTCCGTCGATCAGGGCGGTGACCACGGCCATGCCAAGGGCCAGCATGATCGTTTGGTTCACGGCGAGCGCGAGCATCTTGCGGGCGAGTGGCAATTGCACCTTGATCAGGACTTGCCGGCCCGTCGAGCCGAGTGAGATCGCGGCTTCGACGGTGGTCGCCGAGACGCCACGGATCCCGACAGCCGTGATCCGGATCGCCGCCGGCATCGCGAAGATGAGCGTGGCGATGGTTGCTGACGGAGCCCCGATCGAAAAGAACAAGGTCATCGGTGCGAGGTAGGCGAACGAAGGCATGATCTGCATGAGATCGAGGATCGGACTGATCAGACGTGCGAAGGCGTGACTCCGACCGGCCAGAATCCCGAGCGGTACCCCGATCAGCAAGGACAGCGTGACGGCCGCGAACGTGAGGCCGATCGTATCCATGCCCGCGCTCCAGAGGCCGAGGACGCCGAGTGATAGGCAACCGGTCAGCGCGAGGAGGCCGAGGCGCCGACCGCCGGCAGCAGTTCCAGCGGCCGCTGCCAGCAGCGTGACGCCGGGCCAACCAATTCCATGAAGGATCGCGATCGACGCGTCCACGATCACGGCGATCACGGCCCGGGTCACTCCTGCGAACACCACGAGAAATGGGTTGGTCAGCCGATTGTCCGAGACCCAATCACGGACCCCATTGAAGATCTGGAACGAGGCGGCGCCTTCGTTATGAGGTAGCGTGCCCTGGCCTCGGAAGAGCATGAAAAGGACTGCGAACGCGGCAGCGAGCAGCAGCGCCAGCGTTCGTCGCGAGGGCACGGCCACAACCCGTTCAGCGGTGGTCGCGGCCGTTGCCATCAGGCACCGTCCTCCGGTCCTGCGATCGATCCCAGGATCTGGCGCCGATCCACAACGCCGAGGAGGACGCCGCCCTCCGTGACCCGGATCGGCTTTTCCGTGGCCGAGGCTGCGTGGATTGCCGATCGAATTACCGTCGTCGCCGGGAATTCCGGGCCATCGAGAGGATCGCTTGGCGTTGGGTCGCGCATGATCCAGCGCAGTGTCAGCACGTGTGACTTGGCGACGTCCCGAACGAAGTCGGCGACGTAATCGTCCGCAGGCGCGCCGACCAGCTCCTCGGGGGAGCCGGATTGGACGATCCGGCCATCGCGCATGATCACGATGTGATCGCCGAGTTTGAGCGCCTCGGCGAGGTCATGGGTGATGAAGACCATCGTCTTGCCGACCTCGTGATGCAGCCGGATGACCTCGTTCTGCATATCTCGTCGGATGAGCGGGTCCAGGGCGCTGAACGGTTCGTCGAAGAACATCACCTCCGGATCGCCCGCGAGCGCCCGCGCGAGGCCAACACGTTGCTGCTGGCCGCCGGACAATTGGTCGGGGAAACTGTCCATCAGCGAGCCGAGGCCCACGAGTTCGCACATCTCGCGCGCCCGCGCCAGGCGCGTCTCGCGGGCGTCACCGCGGATTTCGAGGCCGAATGCCACGTTGTCGATCACCCGGCGGTGGGGCAGCAGCCCGAAGTTCTGGAAGACCATCGAGAAACGGCGGCGTCGCAGTTCGCGCAGGCGCTCCGGATCCGCTGCGCGGACGTCCTCGCCGTCGAGGAGCACCTGGCCGAGGCTCGGTTCGATGAGCCGGGTCAGACAGCGGACGAGGGTGGATTTGCCGCTGCCGGACAGACCCATCACCACGAAGACTTCGCCGGGCTTGACGTCGAACGAGACGTCACGAACCGCGATCGTCGACCCGGTCTGAAGGCGAAAATCCGCGTTCGATAGCTCGAGGAGTGGCGAGCCGGCGACCTTCGCCTCGGCCGGCCCGAAGATCTTCCACAGTCCGCGGACCGCGATGGTGGGTGCGACGCCCGTTGAACGGTCGGTCTGCGCGGTCTGCACGCGTTCCACCTCGGGGAGCGCCACGGGACGCCCACGATTGGGAGCGCCGATCGGACCTTCTGAGGATCGACCCGTGGGTATGCCCGCGTCAAGCCGCGAAGCCGAGCGTTCCGTTCTCGCGAGGCACGGGGGAGTTGCGGCGGCCGAGGTTCCCGGCGCAAACTGGGGGAGTCCCGACCGCTCGAAGCGCAGCACATCCGCGCCCGGCGGACCGCACCGGAGCCACGATTGCCCACTGATCTCGTTGCCGTTCGCTCCACCGCCATGTTCATCGACGGCGCCTGGTGCGATGCCGCGTCTGGCGCGACGTTTCCCGCTACGAATCCAGCCACTGGACTGGTCATCGCGAACGTGGCCAAGGGCTCACGCGAGGATACGGGGCGTGCCGTGGCGGCGGCTCTGGCGGCTCGTCGAGGCTGGCAGCGGACCTCGGCATTCGATCGCGCGGCCGCTCTTGAGCGCGTCGCCGCGAATATCGACGCGCGCCGGGACGATCTGGCCGAAGCCCTGACCCTGGATCAGGGCAAGCCCCTCCTGGCCGAGGCCTACGGCGAGGTCGAGGAGTTGTACGTCTACTTCCGGATGGCCGCCGCGGACGCCACGCGTCTCGACGGGCTCATGCCTCCGTCCGTGGATCCGAACAAGCGTGTGCTCATCTATCGCGTCCCAATGGGCGTCGTCGGGATCGTGACTCCGTGGAACTGGCCGTACACGATGCCGGCCGAAATGATCGCCCCGGCCCTCGCGGGCGGCAACACCGTCGTCTGGAATCCCGCGACGCTGACGTCGTTCTGTGCGACCGTCCTGGCGGGCTGCCTGGCCGATGCGGACCTTCCGCCAGGCGTCTTCAATCTCGTGACCGGCCCAGGGTCCGAGGTCGGTGATGAACTGGCCGGCCACCCGGATGTCGCGGCCATCGGGTTCATCGGATCGACCGCAACCGGACGAAAGATCGCAGAGCGGGCCATCGGCAAGGAGCTCCTGCTGGAGATGGGCGGGAACGGGCCGCTCGTCATCCTCAAGGACGCCGACCTCGATGCGGCCATCACGGCCACGCTCACTGCCTGCTTCCTGAATGCGGGCCAAAGCTGCACCGCTGGTGAGTGGATCCTGGTCGACGAGGCGATCCACGGGGATTTCCTCGAGCGGCTGACCGCGGCCATGCGACGCGACACCCGCCTCGGCGATCCACTCGACCCACGTACCACCATGGGTCCCCTCAACAACGAGGCCACGGCGGCCAAGACCGAACGGCACGTCGCTGAGGCCATCGCGGCCGGCGCCGTCGTGGTGACCGGCGGGTCGCGCAGTCCCGAATTGGGCAGCCCGCTCTTCTACCAGCCGACCGTCCTGACCGGGATCAAGCGCCAGATGGAGATCGCGCGCGAGGAGACCTTCGGGCCGGTGGCTCCGATCACCCGGATTGATGGGATCGAGGAGGCCATCGACATCGTCAATGCGTCGGCCTTCGGGCTCCTCAACGCCATCTTCACCCGCGACCTCCGGGCCGGAATCCACTTCGCTGAGTCGGTTCGGGCCGGATGGGTCAACATCAACGAAGGCACGAACTACTGGGAATCGCACCTCCCGTTCGGCGGACGTGCCGGCTCCCAGAGCGGCATGGGTCGCGTCGGGGGACGCTTCTCGATCGAGCGTTTGACCGAGATGAAGACGGTGATTCTGAACCTCGCCTGATCGACCAGCCCGTACTGTGCGGGACGAACCGGCCCCTAGGGGCCGACACGCAACCCGGCCGCAAGGCGCAACAAACGAACGAACTGGAGGATTTCGAAGCCATGGCCTCGCTGCCGGAGCGCGCAAAGGTTGTCATCGTCGGCGCCGGGATCGTCGGCAACTCCATGGCCTACCACCTGGCAAAGCTGGGCTGGCGGGACATCGTGCTGCTCGAGAAGGGCACCCTCCCGAACCCCGGCGGCTCGACCGGCCATGCCTCGAACTTCATCTTCCTGACCGATCACAACAAGGAGATGGCGGCTTTCACGATTGACAGCGCCAACCAGTACCGCGATCTGGGCGTGTATCACGAGTGCGGCGGCATCGAGGTCGCCCGGACGCC
>JBDTOJ010000023.1:0-9310 GCA_039933295.1 Chloroflexota bacterium | reverse complement strand
AGTGCTCCGACGCGAAGCGGCGGTCGTAGGCGATCACGACGCCCTTCGCCTGCTCGCCCCGCTCGATGACGTAGCGCGCCACGCCGTCTGCGCAGCGACGGACCGCATCGAAGGTGTAGTCCTCGGCAATCCGAGCGCGCCAACCGTCCGTTCCGAACACGATCCGGGTTGGAGCGATGGCGTCGGTCACGAGCGGTCCTCCCAGCGGCGTACACGTTCAATCAGGGCTTCAACGACCTCGCGATGCGGGCCGGCCCCCACGAGCAGTGCCGTGGGCGTCGGCGCGAGGATACCGCGTGGACCAGAAGCGACGGCGAGGCGGCCATGGAGCCGCTCCACGATGAGATCGTCGGGGCCGGCCTCAGCGGGCTCATCGGCCTGCACCACGCGACCCGTGGCGGTGGCTCCGAGCGCATCGAGGAGCGCTGCCCAGGAGCCGAGATCGCTCCAGCCGACGTCCATCGCAGCCATCACGACCCGTCGATCCGCCGCTGCGCGCTCCATGACGGCGTGGTCGATCGAGATGGACCGAGCCTGGTCGTAGGCACTTGCCAGCGCACTCGGGCTGGCCGCGACCGACCCGAGGAGCGTCACGAGACCCGTGTATCGCTCGAGCGCGTCGAGGATCGCCCGGCGGCGCCAGAGGAAGATCCCCGCGTTCCAGGCGACGCCCGGCTCCGCGACGAGTTCCGCGGCTCGCGCCGGATTGGGCTTCTCTTCGAAGGCGCGAAGGGGATACCCGTGGAGCCCGTGGAGATCGCTCCCAGCTTCGACCACGGGGAGGAGGTAGCCATATTCGGTGGCCGGGCGATCGACTCGGATTCCGAGCGTCACGAGCGGGGAATCGATCCCGAACGCGCCATCGGCCAACATGGCGGCCCCGGCGAGCACTCCGCGAAACGCATCCTCGCGCTCGATCGTGTGATCGGCGGGCAGGACGCACATCACCTCGTCGTCGGGTCGATCGATGAGGATCGCCGCCAGCGCGATCGCAGGTGCGGTGTTTCGACCGATCGGCTCGGCGATGACCCGCACGCCGGGGCACTGCGTCCGAATGAGCGTGACGTACCGCTGATCCGTGACAACGGTGATATCGCCGGGTTCGATGCCGAGCTCCCGATGCCCGGCGATCCTGGCGACGGTGCGTTGAAGAAGCGATTCGTCGCCGAGCAACGGCAGGAACGGCTTGGGCGTTTCAGGACGACTGAGCGGCCACAGGCGCGTGCCACCTCCCCCGGCGAGGATGACGACGTACATCTCAGGATCCTATCCGGTGCGGGCGCCCGACGGTGGCCCGTCCCGACGAAAGGGGCGGGCAGGTGATTGCCTCGAGCGGACCTTTGGCGTCGGGTCAGGCGACGGCGGGTTGTTCCGGTGCGGGGAGGCCGGCGTCCGAGGCGAGCAGCGCCGCCTTGTCGGTTCGCTCCCAGGGCAGATCGAGATCGACCCGGCCGAAGTGGCCGTATGCCGCGGTCTGCCGGTAGATCGGCCGTCGAAGGTCGAGCGCGGAAATGATCGCCGCGGGACGGAGGTCGAAATGCTCCGCGATCAGCTTCTCGATGACCTCGTCGGCTACGTGGTTCGTGCCGTACGTTTCGATCGAGACGGACAACGGACGGGCAATCCCGATTCCATACGCGATCTCGATCTCGAACCGGTCGGCAAGACCGGCCGCGACGACGTTCTTGGCCACCCAACGAGCGGCATACGCGGCGGATCGATCGACCTTCGTCGGATCCTTGCCCGAGAACGCACCGCCGCCATGGCGGGCCATGCCGCCGTAGGTATCGACGATGATCTTGCGCCCAGTGAGGCCAGCATCGCCCATCGGGCCGCCGGTCACGAAGCGACCGGTTGGGTTGACGTGCATGACCGGGTCGGCGGGTCGGAGACCGACGGGGATCGTCGGCAGAATCACGGTCTCGATGATCTCGTCGTGCAGCCGCTCCATGCGGACGTCGGGATCGTGCTGCGCGGAGACCACGACGGTCCTGACCTGCACCGGCTGGCCGTTCCGGTATTCGACGGTGACCTGGGTCTTGCCGTCCGGGCGCAGGTACGGAAGCTGCCCGCTCTTGCGGGCTTCCGCCAGGCGACGAGCCATCCGGTGGGCTAGCGCGATCGGGAGCGGCATAAGCTCCGGCGTCTCGCGACAGGCAAAGCCGAACATCATGCCCTGATCACCAGCACCCAACTCGTGCGTCTGGATGCGCTCGCCGCGCACTTCGAGAGCAGAGTTGACCCCCTGGGCGATGTCCGGTGACTGCTCCTTGACCGACACGAGCGTCCCGCAGGTCTCGTAGTCGAAGCCGTAGTCGGAGCGGGTGTAGCCGATATCCCGGACCGTCTCGCGCACGATGGACTGAAAATCGATGTACGTATCGGTGGTGATCTCCCCGAGCACCATCACGAGCCCCGTGGTCGTGGCCGTCTCGCACGCGACGCGCGCCATGGGATCCTCGGCGATGATCGCGTCCAGGATCGCGTCGCTGATCTGGTCACACATCTTGTCCGGGTGACCCTCGGTCACGGATTCCGATGTGAACAGGTACTCGGGCGCGTCGACGATGCTGGTCACGCGTACAACTCGATCATGGCGGCGAGCGTAGCACTCATCGGCCCAGATCGACTGACCCCGGCGCCTGCATGGTCCGCGCGGCGCTACGGCGGCTGGGTGTCCTGCGTACACTCGCGCACATGCCGATCGATACGGCTCCGTATGGTGCCAGCTGGGTCAACGCGCTGATCGATCGCGTCGAGCGGCTCCCCGGACCGGCCTGGGCGGCCTACGTCGTGGTGATCGTTCCCACCCTGCTCTATCTCGAGGTCGGGGACTGGATCTCGGGTGGTCGCATCGGCGAGCTCAAGCCGGATCGCGTCGTCTGGGCCCTGGCTCTCGTTGGATCAACCTGGCTGATCCACCACCTCGACAGCGTGGCCCGAGGCGCCTTTGACGACTTCGGGCCGATGCTCGGTCTCGCGGCCGAAGAGCGGGGCCGCCTCGAGTACGAGTTGACGGTGATCCCGCGCACGCCGGCGCTCGTGATCCTCGGTCTCGCCGCCGTGAGGACGGCGGAGGCCTTCGCCTTCCAGCCCGAATCCGAGGGCCTGACCGGCCTGACGCCCGGCGCACTGGCGCTCCGCTTCCCGTTCGAGACGCTCCTGACTGCGCTCGTCCTGATCCTGATCTACCACACCGTCAGGCAACTGCGCCTCGTTGGCCGGATCCATGCCCAATCGAAACGAATCAACCTGTTCCGACCGGCACCGTTGTATGCCTTCTCGCGCCTGACCTCCGAGACGGCCATCGGCCTGGCGCTGCTGGTGATCCCATTCGGGAGCGGCCTCACGTCCGCATCGACGGCGCTCGACTTCGTGACCCTGTCCTCGATCAGCGGCCTGATCATCGGGGTCGCCGTCCTGGCGTTCTTCCTGCCCCTCCTGGGAATGCACGGGCGAATGAGCACCGAGAAGCACCGACTGCAGGACGAGGTCGGGCAGCGGGTGGAAGTGCTTGTGGAGCGGCTTCATGGATCGGTAGATCGGGACGATCTCACAGGCGCCGATGGGCAGAACAAGGCGCTGGGAAGCCTCATCGCCGAGCGTGAACTGGTGAATCGCCTCTCGACCTGGCCGTGGCAGGCCGGGACTGCCGGCGCGGTCGCCTCCGCGGTGCTCCTACCGATCGTGCTCTTCCTGCTCACACGATTCCTGGACAGGGTCCTCTGACCCGCGGGTCCGTGACGTCGATAGACTTGCCCGGCATGAACCCACCGGACCCCGGCCGCGCACGTTCCCTCGACTCGGCGGATCCGCTCGGCTTGTTCCGCGCCCGCTTCGCGATTCCCGACGCGAACCTCGTCTACCTCGACGGTAACTCGCTCGGTCGGCCGCCGCTCGCAGCGATCGACGCCGTCGCGCGGGTCACCTCGCAGGAGTGGGCGGGCGAGTTGATTCGCGGCTGGGATCATTGGCTTGATGCGCCGAGTCGCATCGGGGATCAGCTTGCTCCGCTCATCGGTGCCGAGGCGGGCGAGGTCATCGTGACGGATTCGACGACGGTCAACCTGTTCCGGCTGGCGTCGGCGGCCCTCGATGCACGCCCCGGTCGGCGTGCGATCGCGATCAGCCGTAGCGAATTCCCGACGGATCGGTACATCGTCGAGGGCCTCGCTGCGGCTCGGGACCTCGAGATCCGCTGGCTCGACGAGGACGAGGTCGAAGGTGTTCGCCTCGAGGATGTCGAGCGGGTCGTCGATGAGGACCTGGCCCTGATCGTCCTGTCACACGTCAACTACCGGAGCGCCGCCATCGCGGACCTGCCCGCGATCACCGATCTTGCCCGAACGCACGGCAGTTTCGTCCTCTGGGACCTCTCCCACAGCGCCGGCGCCGTGCCGGTTGACCTCGCCGCGCATAGTGTCGACCTCGCGATCGGGTGCACCTACAAGTACCTGAACGGTGGACCCGGAGCACCGGCCTACCTGTACGTACGTCGCGAACTCCAGGACCAGCTCCGGCCGCCGATCCAGGGCTGGTTCGCGCAGGCGGGTCAATTCGAGATGGGCCCACGCTTCGATCGACGCGACGGGATCGTCGGATGGCTGGTGGGTACACCCGGGATTCTCGCCCTCGCTGCGGCCGAGGCCGGGATCTCGTTGTCGGCGGAGGCCGGGATCGGGCCGATCCGGGACAAGGGCATGGCCCTCACGGCGTATGCCGTCGAACTGCTGGACGCTAAGCTCGCACCGCTCGGCTGCTCGCTCGGATCGCCTCGCGACCCCACGCGCCGTGGCAACCACGTCTCGGTGATCCACCCCGAGGCGCGCCGCTTGACGACGAACCTGATCAGCCGCGGCGTGATCCCCGACTTCCGGGCGCCGAATTCGATTCGCCTTGGGCTGTCACCGCTGACGACGTCGTTCGAGGACGTGCATCGCGGGATCGAGGCCATTCGCGCGCTGCTCGCGGGCTGACGCGCCCAGGTCACGCCAGGTTGGCCCGACTGGCGGGGACGCCATCGCGGGCGGAACCCTCGTCAGGCTCTGGTTGCCCGCCACTCGTCGAGGAACTTGATCTCAATCGGTTCGATGTCGTCGGCCGGCGTGAAGCCGAAGACCTGGCCGTAGAAGGAGAGTTCGCTGCTGACCGACTTGATGATCGCGTCCCGACTCCGGAACCCATGGTCCTCGCCCGGAAACAGGATGTAGGCGTGCGGCACCCGACGTTCCCAGAGTGCATCGACGATCCGCTCGGCCTCGGAGGGTGGGACGACGCGGTCCTCGGCGCCCTGCTGGACCAGGACCGGCGCGACGATCTGGTCCGCGTGCAGCGCGGGCGACCGATCCAGGTAGCGCTGCTGAGCCTCGGGCCACGGCCCGACGAGACCCTCGAGGTAGCGCGACTCGAACTTGTGGGTGTCGTTGACGAAGGCCCGCAGGTCGCCAATCCCGAACAGGGTCGTGCCGGCACTGAACGTGCGCCGGAAGGCGAGGGCCGCGAGGGTCGTGAATCCGCTGGCGGAGCCACCTCGCACCGCGAGCCGCGCGGGATCGGCCAGACCCTGCGAGACCAGGAATTCGGCACCCGCGACGCAGTCATCGACGTCCACGATCCCCCAGGTGCCTTCGAGCTCCTTGCGATACGCGCGGCCGTACCCGGTGCTCCCGCCGTAATCCACGTCGAGGACCGCGTAGCCACGACTCGTGAACAACTGGACGGTCGTCGCCCAGCCCGTGAACGCCGCCGATGTCGGACCGCCGTGCGAGGTGACGATGAGGGGCGGCAGTTCGCCCGCAGGCGCCTCGTACCGCGTATTGACCGGGGCGTAGTAGTTCGCATGCGCCGTTCGTCCACCGCTCGATGGGAACGAGATGTGCCGTGCCGCCGAAGCATCGTCGCGATCCGGTTCGAACGGCGTCGCACGCCGGAGGATCTCGATCCACCCCGAGGCAAGATCGAGGGCAATCGCCTGTGCGGGCTCAAACGGCGACACGACACGGAGGGTCGCAATGTCGCCCTCGACCGAGACGGAGCCGATCTCGGTGTAAGGGAGGTCGAGAATCGCCGAGGTCCCGTCCGGCGCGATCCGATAGAGACGATCGCGGCCATCACTTCGAGCAACCGTAAGGATCCCGCCGTCGGGTAGGAAGTCGTATTCGGCATTGCCGAAGACCCAGTCCGGCGATGCGACCTCTGCTTCCATGGGCGCGACCGGCTCGACCCTGCCCGCTCGCAGGCTATACAGGTTCATCCAGCCGTCCGGCTCGGCTGCGAAGTGCAACACGCCGCTCGGTGACCAGCGCGGCTGGCTGATCCAATCGGTCGAAGAGCCGGCGACCTGCGTGCCAGCGCCCAGGGATCCGTCCTCCAGAATCGGGGCGACGTACAGCTCCGTGCCATCCCACGGCATGTTCGGGTGATGCCACTGAAGCCAGGCCAGCGACCGACCATCCGGAGCCATGCGCGGCGCCGCATAGAAGTCAGCCCCACTGGCAATGACCTGAACGTCGCCCGTGGCGACATCGATCGCTACGAGTTCGTTGACCGCCTCGCCATGCTCCGCCACCACGGCCGGTTCGTGGTCCTCGCGAACGGCGTAGATCCGGCCTCGCTGAGGGTCATGTGCCATGTCGGCGAATCGCCATGCCCGGTCGGCAGTCAACGGGGTCAGCTCCCCGGGCGCACCGACGCGATTCAGCCGTCCCGTCGCGAAGTCCGAGACGACCACGAGATCACCGGACACCAGGGTCGCGGCACCGCCGTACTCGTGCGCGCGACAGCGGGCGTTAAAGCCCTCGGGTGTCATCCGCGTGACCGTGCCGTCCGCCGCGCGCCGCACCAGCATCTGGCGACCACCCTCCTCGGGCCTGCCCTCGAGCCACCACCAGACACCGCGGTGCCGGCGCACTTCGCCGATGAACACGACACCGTCGGTCAGGCGCTCAATCGCAAACGGCGATTCCCAGCTCCCGTAGGGCGCGACGATCCGGTCTGCCATTGATCGGGTCAGGTGCCCTGGCGCCACGAAGCGACGTACGCGAGCTGCTCGGGCGTCATCGCGTCAAGGGTGATGCCCATCGCGGCGAGCTTCAGCCTCGCGACCTCGGCATCGATCGCCTCGGGAACGACATAGACCTGCGGCTCGAGCTCGGCATAGTGCAGCGCGGCGTACTCCGCGGCGAGCGCCTGGTTGGCGAAGCTCATGTCCATCACGGCCGCGGGATGGCCTTCGGCGGCCCCGAGATTGACGAGCCGACCCTCGGCGACGAGGTGCACGCGCTTGCCGCCGATATCAAATTCCTGGACATTGTTCCGGACCTCGCGGACGTGGCCCTCGGCCATCGCCCGGAGCGCCGCAAGATCGAGTTCGGCATCGAAGTGGCCGGAGTTGGCGAGCACCGCGCCGTCTTTCATGGCCTCGAAGTGCTCCCGTCGGAAGACGTTGACGTTGCCCGTGGCAGTCACGAACAGGTCCCCCCATCCGGCGGCCTGGCCGGCCGTCATGACCTGGAACCCGTCCATGAGGGCCTCGAGGGCGCGGACCGGATCGACCTCGATCACGGTCACGTGGGCGCCGTGCCCGTCCATTCGCGACGCAATCCCTCGCCCGACCCAGCCGTACCCAGCCACGACGACGTTGCGGCCGGCGATCAACAGGTTGGTGGCGCGGATGATCCCGTCAACGGTCGACTGGCCCGTCCCGTACCGGTTGTCGAAGAGATGCTTGGTGAGCGCCTCGTTGACCGCGATCACGGGGTACCCGAGCGCGCCGTCGTTGGCCATGGCTCGAAGTCGGATGACGCCGGTCGTCGTCTCCTCCGTTCCGGCGAGCACGTCCTTGATCTGGAGTGGCCGCTCCATGTGGAGCAGCGAGACGAGGTCGCAACCGTCATCCATCGTGAGCTGGGGGATCGAGTCGGCAACCGTGTTGAGATGAGCGTAGTAGCTGTCCCGGTCCTCGCCTCGGCGGGCGTACGTCGAAATGCCGTACTCGGTCACGAGCGCGGCCGCGACATCGTCCTGGGTGGACAGTGGGTTGGACGCCGCAAGGATCACCTCGGCCCCGGCCGCCTTGAGGGTGCGCATGAGGTTGGCGGTCTCGCTCGTCACGTGCAGGCAGGCGCCCACACGGAGCCCGGCAAGTGGCTTCTCGACCGCAAACCGTTCGCGGATCAGGCGGAGCACCGGCATTTCCCGCTCGGCCCATTCGATCCGACGGACACCCTCGGCGGAACGCCCGAGATCGGTGACGTCGTGCGGCGGCAGGGCGGTGGTCTGTGTGGCGGTCATCAGTTCGAGGACTCCTTGCGAGGGTTGAGGCGACGGCGAACCGTCGAGATGAGGTCAGACCATGGCGATCCGATGCGACGGGCCAGTCGCTCTTCGAAACGGACGTGCTCGGTGTAGCCGAGGTGGCGATACGCACTGATGGCCGGCGGGTTGTCTGCCCGAACGTTGAGCGCCACATGGTCGCACGACCGGAGGAGTTCGGCAGTCACGGCGCCGGTCACGGCCGTCGCGTACCCGCGCCCGCGGAAGTCGCCGTGGGTCAGGACGTTGCCAACGACGGCCATGCGCGCCGCGGGACTCGTGACATGCGTCCCGGCGGCAGCCACGAGCCGGCCGCGCACACGAAGCCCGAAGTACACGCCCTCACTGATCGACTGCGGCGGCAACCACGCCCCGAACCCGAGCTGGTACAGCCGGTTGAGCTCCGCGGCATCGGATGGCGACAGACGCTCGACGCCTGGATCGTCGGCCGGCAGGAATGTCTGGCGGTTCACGGTCATCCGGATCATCTGCGGGCCGGCGTCGAGCCGGTAGCGTCGCTGGATGGCCGGCAGGTTGGCGGGAAGCGCGGCGACGTAGGCAAATCGAGGGCGAATGATGTCGTGGAGGATCGCCTCGATGCCATCGTCTCGACCCATCATGAAGAGGGGCTGTGGAGATCCTCCGGAGTACTCCAGGACGACAGCGATGATCGATCCCCCCGACCATGCCGTTCCCCAGCGCGTCCGCGGGAACTCACGATCGTCGAGGTCGCAGATCGCGTAGGCGGCGAGGAGTGGGTCGCGATCGAGGAACGCTCGGAGCATGACGCGATCCGTCGTGACCGACGTGGTTACGGACGCCTCCCGACGGGACAGCACGACGGTCGTCATGTGCGTTCCGCCTCGATGGCACGGCGAGCGTCGCGAGCCGTCATGGCACCGGCGAGCGCAGGCCCGAACGGCGCCCGGAGCACGCCCTCATCGGTCACGATCCCGGAGATCAGGGCGGCGGGCGTCACATCGAATGCGGGGTTCCG
>JBDTOJ010000022.1:0-3593 GCA_039933295.1 Chloroflexota bacterium | reverse complement strand
GATAGGCTCCGAAGATCTGGATGCCTGCACGGATCAGGAATCCGATGAACAGCACATTGATCCAGTGCGCGGCGATGATCCACGCGGGGAAGCCTGGGCTCACGTCAGCACCTCGCGGAGCTCGCACGGCGAATGGGAGCGTGTCGGCCCGATGGCTGGCAGCGATGAGGGAGCGGTCGCGGATTTCGGCATCGGATCTTCAAGGCTGGGTGAGGAATGCACCATCATGGCACCACTTGCGGGCTCGCCGGTTTCGTGGAGCCGATCGGGCGATAGCGCGACAATCGACAGCGGATGCAGACTCCGCAACCTCAGGCGTTTGTTCCGCGTCCATCAGGGTCAGTGGCAATGAAACGACAGGTCTTTCTGGCATTGGCGATCGCGCTCTTGGCTACCGGGTGCGGCGGTGTCAGCAACAGGGAGTGGCACTGGTGTCAAGGGCACATCTCGGCCGTCCAGGACGCCTACCCGTCAGACTCGATGGAGGCGTCGAGCGCCCGGGTTGATTGGTACTTCAGGCAGGGAGAGGACAGCACCCGAAGCAACTCCTACACCAACGCGGCATGTAAGGCAGCGTACGAAGCTCGGTAGGCGACCATTCGCCACGATCGGACGCGAGGAGCGTCATGACGGATCGTCATCTGCGCGGCGACAGGACCGCCCACTGTTGGGCGCGTGCATGCCAGGTCCGATGACCGTTCGTAATGACGACTGGGCGGTCGGAGGCTCACGCTGGGGCCGAGCGGTACGCGCAGTACGCGGACGCAACAGTTCCCGAGCTCAGAAAGAGGCCCGCAGATGACTCACACCAAGACGGAATCGGACGAGGAGGACCTCGATCGGGAGCCCACCCTTCGTAATCTCCGCGACACCGGAGAAACGGTCTCCATCGACGATCAGGACATCCGGGGGCGCATGGTCAAGGACAAAGACGGTCAGGATCTCGGCACGATCGACGGCCTGCTGGTCGACGCCGAGGCAGGCAAGGTGCGGTTCATGGAAGTCGCCTCTGGTGGCTTCCTCGGCCTCGGCGAATCGAGGTCGCTGATCCCGATCGAGGCGATCACGGAAATCACGGCGGACGACGTCCACATCAGCCACACCCGTGAGCACGTGGCCGGGGCACCATCGTACGACCCGGAGCTCGCCGCCAAGGACGCCAACTACTTCTTTGGTCTTCACCCGTACTACGGGTATGGGTCCACGGTCATCCCGCCGCTCGTCGGCTATCCGACCAACCGGGTGGGCGGGTGATGTGGTCGAAGTGAGGCCTCGGACCTGAGCGGGGGAGGTGCCCGAGAACGGGATCCCCGGCCGGGCCGGTCGATCGCCCATACCCGCCGCATACCACGGCCGATGCCCAGCGGACATCACGGCCGAGGAGAAGCGCCATGACTGGACGACCGGAAGAGGCAGCGACGACGCGTGGCGGCGATGAGCGTGAGCCGCGGTCCCTCAGCGCTCCAGCCCTCCGGTTCGAGCTCTCGGTGGAAAGCGCTCGGTTACGGGCCGAGCGCGCATACCTCGAGGGCGACCGTAACGCCCGCACCCTGACCAAGGTGGACTGGTTCCGCCTCGTGCTCGTTGCGCTGCACGTCGGGGCCAGGCTCGACGAGGCCGACCAGAACGGCAGCATCGCGCTCCAGGTGCTGGAGGGACGGGTGACCGTCCGAGTCGGCGACGAGACGAGCGATGTGGGCGAGCGCGAGATTGCTGTCGTCGCGCCCGGATACCCGTGGACGGCCGTGGCCGTGGAGGACAGTATGGTCCTGCTGCACCTGGCGTGGCCACCGGCGCCCGGATCGAGCGTGACGGCATGACGGATGCCCACGAGGACCGAACACCGGTTGCGATCCTGTTCGACGTCGACGGCTGCCTGATCTCGAGCGGCGGCGCCGGCACCAAGTCATGGCGATATGCGTTCAATCAGTTGCACGGCATCCCGGCTGATATCGGTGAGTACACCGAGGGCGGCATGACCGACCCGACGGTCGGCCGGCTGACCTTCAAGCGCGTGATCGGGCGGGATCCAACAGATCGGGAGATGGCCCGATTGCTCGCGGCCTATCTTGACCGGCTCGGCGTCGAGGTCGAGCAGTCAGCCGGCTATCGGGTCATGCCCGGTGTCGCGTCGTTGCTGCCACGCCTGACCGATGCTGGTGTCCTCCTTGGCATCGTCAGCGGCGCGCTGGAGGCTGCCGCCCACATCAAGCTCGCCCGCGGCGGCCTGAACCGCTTCTTCAGCTTCGGCGGCTACGGTTCCGACTCCAGCGACCGCGCCGAGCTCACCCGCGTGGCCATCGAACGCGCTGGCCGGATCCACGGTCACCAGCTCGACGCCGCCCGCGTGTTGGTCGTCGGCGATACCCCCCGCGATATCGATGCGGCGCACGCCGTGGGTGCGATCGCAGTCGGCGTGGCGACCGGCAAATACAAGGTGGAGGCGCTTCGTGACGCGAGAGCGGACCATGTTCTGGCGACTCTCGAGGAGCCGTTGCCCGGACTTGGTGGGGTGCCGGTTCTCGACACGACGGACAAGTAAGGTGAGCCCGGATTTGGGCGAGTGGTGCCATCGTTCCGACAGATCCCGTCGGTGTACCAGTTTCAGGGAGTTGCCCTCATGACAGCAACGAAGGCCCGGGCTCATGGCGACCAGGAAACGAAGGGGGCCAGCGCTCAGTAGGCCGAACGACAGCGGCCAGACCGTGTCGACGTCCGATGACGACATCAGGGGGCGGATGGTCAAGGACGTGGATGGCCATGACGTCGGCACGATCGAACACCTCCTGGTCGACGATGCCGAAATGAAGGTCCGCTTCATGGAGGTGGCCTCGGGAGGGTTTCTGCATCTCGGCGAAACAACATCCTTCATCCCCGTCGAAGCCATCACCGGGATCACCCTGACGCCGTCCATATCAGCCCTACCCGCGAGCACGTGGCCGGCGCGCCCTCATACGACCCGGACCTCGTCCTTGCCAAGGCACAGTACTTCTCCGATCTGTACCCCTATTACGGCTATGAAGACGAGGCGGTCGCCCCGTGGATCACAAGCTGGCCGTAGCCGCGTCGCGCCGGACGCGGCCCGTAGCGCATCGGCGGCCCATCGCCAAGCTCGCCGTCGTGCTGGACGATCCGCGGCGAGTCAGGTCCCCCCGAGGATCTCTGGCGCCGCGTCGGGATTGCGCTTTCCGGCGCCCGGTGGCTCGTCGAGCCGGTCGCTCTCTTCCCAGGCGGGCTCACCGGTCTCGTGATGCCGATCCCGACCTGCCTCGCGGCGCTCCTGGCGCGGGGCCGGCTCCGCAGCGGAAGGGTCCGGCGCTCCCAACAACATTCGTTTGATCCAGGATCCCACCGACATCAGGTACTCCTCCTCGAAGATCCACCGGTCCGTCACGACCAAGTACATTCAGCCTGCGTCTATGATGCCGATGAATGGCCCTCGCGCAACCGACCAGGGCCGGGCAGTACGGGGACGGACATGGCTGAGATCGAAGACCGCGGGATTCGCTCTGGTGGTCGCGGTGAAGACATGGCGGGCCCGGCGGTCGTCGCCTACACCACCGAGGACGACGCGCACCGCGCGGTCCACCAGG
>JBDTOJ010000021.1:0-19151 GCA_039933295.1 Chloroflexota bacterium | reverse complement strand
ACGACAAGCGCCGTCGCATCTTCGATCCAGGCCGCCATCTCGGCCGGAAGCTCGTCCGGCTCGCACGGACCGATCAGATCGAAAACGATGGACCGCAACTCTGACAAGAGTCGAGCCCTAGCCATGACCCGGGCAACGCGGTGATCCATCGGCGATGAGAGCGAGCTGGCATTGCCAACCAACATCCGAGGCGGCTTCGCGAGGTCGTTCACCTGGACATCGCGAGGGTCGGTCGGACCTTCGCGTCGGACAGGCGCACGATCGGCTTGTTGACCTCCTTTGCGCATTGAAATCGTCCGGCCGAAGTCGAAGCCGGGCCGTTCATCCTCGACGACAGCATCGATCGGCCGCTCAATGGTGCGCATGGACCGACCTGCCTGCCAGAGCGCTGGCAACGACCTGTGCCTCGTTGTGGTCACGGTCGCGAGCGGCGAAGAGAAGGGTGACCCGTCGCCGGTGACGCTCGATGTCCAGGAGCAGATCCAGCAGGGCTCCGTGGCCCGCAAGTTCCACTGTGTAGCGCTTCTGGAATTCGGGCCATCGTTCAACCTGGTGGTCGTACCACTTCCGGAGTTCGGTGGTCGGGGCGATGTCCCGCATCCAGAGGTCGAGATGAGCCATCTCATGACTCACGCCCCGTGGCCACAGCCGGTCGACGAGGATCCGGTAGCCGTCATCCGTCGAGTGCTGATCGTAAACGCGCTTCACAACGATGCTCATGCCTTCCCCTTCGTCCGCGTCGTCAGCGGGCGGACGCCATGGTGCCGCGCCTCGAGCAGATCGACCCAATCGTCGAGACGGTCGATGGGTGCGGCCATCAAGGCTCACGCGCCGTGGGCCGGTGATGCGAGACATACGTCCCGACCGGTTGCCGAAAGCCGACGGCCAGACGGTTCCAGCCGTTGATGGCGACGATCGCCAACGTCAACGCCACCTGCTCGGCCGGGTCGAACTCATGCGCGACCGCTGTATAGACGTCATCGGGTGCCCCGGTCTCAGGCAGCAGCGTGAGGGCCTCGGTCCAGGCGAGGGCTGCTCGCTCCCTGACGCTGAACACCGGCGCCTCGCGCCAGACCGCGACGAGGTGGAGCCGCTGCGGATCTTCGCCCATCGCCTGGGCATCCTTGGTGTGCATGTCCAAGCAGTAGGCGCAACCGTTGATCTGCGAGGCGCGGAGCTTGATCAGCTCGAGCAGCTTCGGGTCCAGGGTGCTCGCGTCGACAACCCGTTCGAGTTCGCTCATGGCTCGGGCGGCCTCGGGAAGTGCGAGTTGGTAGTCGAGTCTCATGTCGCCTCTTGATCTCTAATAGCCGGTGAACTCTTCGGTCCGGATGTCATCCTCGTCAACGCCTGATTCGACGAGCATCGCCCGTAGCCCGCTGACCATCCCAGGTGGACCGGTGAGGTAGTAAATGGCGTCGACGATACCGGCGAGGTGGCTCTCCAGCATCGGAGCATCAATCCGGCCGCGCTCCCCTGCCCAGGCCCTCGCCGACTCTGACAAGTCCGACATGGTCGGCACGAAGGTGAGGTTGGAATCCCGCTTTGCGAGCTCGGAAAGTTCGTCGAGGAAGGCGGCCTCCTCGGGGTTGCGGTTGGCGTAGAAGACGACCACGCGATAGCGCAGGCCGCCGTCCCTGATCGCCTGCAGGAGGATGCTCCGGAAGGGCGTGATACCGATCCCTCCGGTCAGGACCACAGCCGGCCGGTTCGCGTGGTGCAGGCGCAGGTCGCCGAACGGTCCCTCAATCTTTACCGCGGTCCCCATCGGCATCGTCTGGAGGACCCGCTTGAACGCGGTGTCGCGCAGGCGCGTCGTGATCATGATCACGTCCTCGCTCGGCGCACTTGAAAGCGAAAAGCCCCGCGTATTGCCTTCGGCATCTGTCTCAGGTGGGTCGAGCAGGGTGATGTCGACGAACTGGCCAGCCCGATATGTCCAGTCAGCCGGCTTGGCAAAGCGGAATGTCATCGTCCGATCAGCCACCAACTCTCGGTCCAACAGGCCAGCCTCGAACGTCGGCCAGGTAGCGGTTGCCGTCATGTCAACATCCTCTTCGTCCTTGGTGCCCGATCGGGGCATGGGTCCAAGGTAGGTTCAAGCCATGAACACGGCCCGTGACGAAGATGAATGGCGGATGAACATCGGCCAACATGGCCATCCTGAGCGTCTCGTCGACTGGCGCTACTCGACGCGGCCGACGGCGAGGAGCATCTGGCTCGCTTCGGGTGCGTACACGTCGTGTACGACTCCGGGGTCCAGGACGAGAAGGGAGCCCTCGGGCAGGCGGTGTGTTCCGCTCGGCGTCGAGACCTCCAGGAGGCCGGACACCGCCAGGATCGTCACGTCCGCCTCAGCCTGATGGTGGGCCAGTCGCCCGCCCGGCTCGAAGTCGAACACGATCAGTGTCAACAGGTCTTTGTGGAAGATCGTCATCTGCCGATGCCCGTCGCGCACCGGCGTGCTCTCGTGGCGCAGTCCGGTCGCGATCGCCCGGAGCTCGAATACGTGCTCGCTTCCGGCGAACCGCTCCCGTGGCGGCGGTCGATCCTGATCGGAACCAGCTGTCATCGTTTGCTCCTTCAGGACTGAGGATAGGGCATGGTCAAACATACCAAGCGGGCGGACGTGGAGCCTTGCGGGCGGAGGTGGAGCCTTGCCGCAACCAGACCGATGAGATTCAGGACGCTCCGTCTGCAACCCCACTCGTTTGCCGAGCCGGGTGGCGCCGTTCACCGCTGGGTGCCGTCGTCCAATGCGGGACCTATCGATCAACTCCGGTCGCGGCCGGCCATGACGGCTGCGCTCCAGCGGTGTTCTGCGCCTTGTGCCAGTCGCTGCGGAACTGGATGATCCCGCTGTCCGTAAGTGGGTGATGGACCATCTGCCGAAGGATCTTCAGCGGTACCGTCGCGATGTGGCAGCCTGCCAGGGCGGCCTGGGTCATGTGCAGCGGATTCCGGATAGATGCGGCGAGAACCTCCGTCTCGAGCCCATGGATCTCGACGATGCTGACGAGCTCGCGGACGACCTCCATGCCGTCCTGATTGATGTCGTCGAGGCGTCCCACGAACGGCGAAAGGAGCGATGCGCCGGCCTTGGCCGCCAACAGTCCCTGATTGGCGCTGAAGATCAGGGTGCAGTTCGTCTTGATGCCTTCGGCTGCGAGGCGGGCGATCGCCTCAAGGCCCTCTTCACTCATCGGTACCTTCACGAAGATGTTCGGGGCAAGCGTCGCGAAATGGCGCCCCTCGCGGAGCATGCCTTCGACATCGTCGGCCACCACCTCGGCGCTGACGGGGCCCGGCGTGATCCCGCAGATCTCCGTCAGGATGTCGTCATAGCTGCCGCCCACCTTGGCGAAGAGGCTCGGGTTGGTGGTCACGCCATCGAGGACGCCCCAGTGGGCGGCTGTCCTGATGTCATCGATTTCTGCTGTGTCGAGGAAGATCTTCATCATCGGTCCTGTCTGTTGTTTGCGGCGTGACCCGTCGCTGGATGTCCGGATGGGGACGTCGCTCAGGCCTCGGTGAGTAGAGCCCCACCTTCGACCCTTACGAGGCGGGAACGAACGGGCCGCTGCGCCGGCCCACGGAGAACGGTCCCCGACGTGACGTCGAACTGGCTGCCGTGGCATGCGCAGGTCACCGTGGTGCCCTCAAGTTCGCCCTTGGCGAGCGAACACCCAGCATGGGTGCACGTGTCATCGAATGCGTACAGGCGACCGTCAGCATTCACGACGTTGACCTTGGTCCCTTCGACGGTAAACACGCGCATCTGCCCAACCGCCACATCGGCTGCGTCACCAACGCGAATCAACAACTTGTTACCTCCCGGACCGAGGGGCCGACCAGGTCCAGCCCTGGTCCGCGCGATCGGCTCGTTTCGTTTGGAACGCCATCGGCCGGCTGTTTGGGCCGACCAAATTGACGCGAATGTGCCGTGAAGATCAGCGGAACGTGAACTTGGAAGTGGCTACGGATAGAGCCCTCGCAGGCGGGTCGCCTCGGCTACGCGTTCGACCGCAATCGCGTTGGCGGCAAGCCTCGGGCTCACGTCATCTGCAGCAGCGCGCTGCCAGACGGCCTCGGCCGCGCTGAGGATCTGGCGGCGGAGGCGATCGTTGACCTCATCGAGCGTCCACGCCAGGGCGGCCCGGTTCTGGGCCCATTCGAAGTAGCTCACGATCACCCCGCCGGCGTTGCACAGGATGTCGGGGATCACCACGACTCCGTTGCGCCGGAGAATCGGGTCGGCGTCGGGCGTGGTCGGTCCGTTCGCTGCCTCGGCCAGGATCCGCGCACGGACCGTGCCGGCATTCCGCTCGGTGATCTGGCCTTCAAGCGCAGCCAGAACGAGGACATCGACGTCAAGGGCGAACAGCTCGTCGTTCGTGATCGGGGTCGTGCCGGGCGCGCCCGCGATCGTGCCGTGCTCCTGAAGGTAGCGGCTCAGGATCGGCACGTTGAGCCCATCGGCCTTCGCCACTCCTCCCCCGACGTCGGTGATCGCCACCACCTGCGCGCCGGCCTCGTGCAGCAACCGAGCCGTTGCCTCGCCAACGTTGCCGAATCCCTGAACAGCGATTCGCGCCCCCTCGATCGCGAAGCCACCGCGCCGGGCGGCATCGGCAATCATGTAGACGACCCCCTGGCCGGTCGCGTCTGCTCGGCCGAGTGAACCGCCGATCGCGATGGGCTTTCCCGTGACGACGCCCGGGACCGAATAGCCTCGATGCATCGACACCGTATCCATGATCCAGGCCATCGTCTGAGCGTTCGTGCCAACGTCCGGGGCAGGAATGTCGGAGTCCGGTCCGATGATCCCCTCGAGTTCCGTGGCAAACCTCCGGGTGACCGCCTCGAGTTCCCTGATGCTGCGGGTCCGGGGATCCACCGTCACGCCCCCCTTGGCGCCCCCGAACGGGACGTCCACGAGGGCGCACTTCCAGGTCATCCACATCGCAAGGGCGCGGACTTCGTCGAGATCGGTTGCCTGGTGGTAGCGCAATCCGCCCTTGGCCGGGCCGCGCGCGACGTTGTGTTGAACGCGATAGCCAGTGAACACCTCGACCGTGCCGTCGTCGAGCGTGACCGGGAAGTTGACGGACCACTCGCGCTTCGGGACCCGGAGGACGGCGCGGAGCCCGGGATCGAGATGAAGGTGATCGGCGGTCTGGTCGAATTGGGCAAGGGCAGCAGCCAGCGCATTTGCGCCGCGCGACTGGACGGGTTTCTGAAGGACCTGTTGCATCGGTGCTCTCCGTAGACGGCGGGCGCGCGGGGTTAAGTTCGAAGCGCGCAGGAATGGACACCCCGAGCGTGTGAGACCCGGGCGAACAAGCGAATGGATCAAGGTGAACGCAGCGTGAATAAGCGCGATGGGCCGCCCGTTCACGCCGTATTCATCCGGGTTTTCGCGGCTCTTCAGACTGCCGACCTACGTTGACGGCCGTGGCAGCGACCACCATCAGCGGGGCGCGCCCTCGACGGCTGACCGGCCGGGGTCCGCCCCCATTTCAGCGAGGATCGACATGCGGCGTTTGAGCACCATCCAACCTTTCAGCTGCGTCACGTGCGAGATCGAGATCGTCGGCTCGCCGACGTTCCACATCGGGCTGCCCTTCTGCTGCGCTGGCTGCGCGGCCAACGGGCCGTGTATCTGCTCGTACGATCAGGAGGCCGCCGATGAAGCGCGTGTGCGCTACTGCCTCGATATCGCCGATCTCGTGCTCACGCCGCAAGGGGCCGGGCCGCAAGGGGCCGGGCCGCGAGTGGCCGGGCCGCGAAGGGCCGGGCCGCGGGTGTCCTCTGACGCCGACCGCGTGGGAGTCGCTCAGCGCTGAACTGGTGCGACCATGTGGTCATTGAGTCGGTCGAGTGATCGCGGGCAGCAGCGGGCGTATGCTGCGTCCTCGATGCCGACCAGGGCGCAACCTTCACCGCTCGCCGTCGCGGCACTCGCACTGATCCACGACCACGTGACGCCCGCCGACCTGGTCCGTCGCTTCGCTGCAGCGCATGCGGCAATCGATCAAGGGTCCGCGGCGGCGCTCCTCGACGAGTTGGCCGAGCTCGGGCTGGCTCGCGTTGTACGAGGAGCACAACTTCAAGACGATTACTTCCCGACGCCGCTCGGTGCGCGGCTCCTTGGCGTGTCCTTTGCGGGTCGGCCTGAGCATGCCGACGTGCTCGCGGAAATCGAACATATGCGGACCGATGTCCTGGCCACGATCGCTCACGAGCTGAGGACACCGCTGACGGCCGTGCGGTCGAGCATTGGTCTGTTGCTCGATCCAGCGGTCGACCCGAGCGCCGACCAGCACCAGACACTGCTTGAGACCATCGACCGCAACACGACGAGGATGCAGCGCGTGGTGGGCGACATCCTTGATCTTTCTCGCTTCCGTGCCGGTCGGGTCCAGCTCCAACTTCGCCGGTTTGACGCAACCGAGCTCGCCCAGACGGCGATCGCTTCCGTCGCCGTGCTCGCCGAGTCACGAGGGCAGACCATCGCGCTCGAGGCGCCACCTCGGAAGGTCTCGGTCTTCGCCGACTATCGGCGGCTCGAACAGGCGCTCGTCAATCTCCTGTCAAATGCCGAAAAGTACTCACCTGAGGGATCTCCGATTACCGTATCGGTCGCCGACGTCGGGACCGAGGTCTCCTGGACCGTCGGCGACAAAGGCCACGGCATCAAGGCGGCGGATAAGGCCCGGCTGTTCGAACGCTTCTTCGTGGGTCGGCGCGACCGGTCCGAAGCGACCGCGGGGATCGGCCTTGGTCTCCCCATCACACTCTTGATCGTTCAAGCGCATGACGGTCGGATTGACGTGCACAGCCGGCCCGGGCAGGGCAGCACGTTCAGTATCGTCGTACCGGCGGACGGGCCGAAGGAGGTTCCGGAGGAATGAGGATCCTGGTCGTCGATGACGAACCTGATGTCATCGAGTCCGTTCGCCTCGGGTTCACCTTGCAGTGGCGCGAGATCGATGTCATCGGCGCCGTCAACGGGGAATCCGCGCTCGACTCCGTCGAACACGAACGTCCCGACATCGTCCTTCTCGACATCGGCTTGCCCGACATCGACGGCTTCGAGGTGCTCCGCCAGATCCGGGCATTCTCGGACGTGCCGGTCGTGATGCTGACCGCCCACGACGATTCGATGGACAAGGTGAAGGGCCTGGAGCTCGGCGCGGACGACTACGTCACCAAACCCTTCAATCATCTTGAGCTCATGGCCAGGGTCAAGGCGGTCCTGCGCCGGCTGGACATGCCGGCCCCCGCGAGCCGTGCCCCGTCGTTCAGGTCAGGCGACCTCGAGGTCGACTTCGCGCGCCAGGAAGCCCGCCTGCGAGGCGAGCGTCTCGAGCTCACGCCAACCGAATACAAACTCCTTTACCACCTGGTCCGGAACGCCGGCCACATCCTTCAGCACGGGACGTTGCTGGCGAAGGTCTGGGGTCGCGAATACGTCGACGAGGTTGACTACATTCGGGTCTACATCCGCCGCCTTCGCGAGAAGCTCGGCGACAACCCGGAGAGTCCGAGGTATATCCGGACCGAACGCGGCCTCGGCTACCGATTCGTGGCCGACGAGCCCGCCTGACCCTCCGGGAATCGCGGCTCGTTCATCGGGTCATGCTCCAGATGCCATCGGACCTGACAGCACGGCCAGGCCGACAATGAGCAGGGCGAATCCGGCGACGCGGCGCGCCCGCTCGCCTTGCCGCCCGGTGACTTCATAGGCCATGAGCACGGTCAGGGCGCCCATCCACGCGAGGTCTCCAAACCCCTCCGCGAACATCAACAACATGAGCGCCCAGCCGCTGCCCAGACAGGCGAGGCCGTGCTCCATGCCGATCTGGAACGAGTCGCGCTGCGGGGTCGCCGCTGCCGTCAGCAGGCCGCCTGGATGTCGGCATGCGGCGAGGCTTCGGACCTTGCTCGGGGCGAACTGGTAGGCGCCGGCCAGTCCCAGGACACCCGCCTCGATGAGCCACGGGCGTGCTGCGAGCCAGGGCGTCGCATCGACGACGTGGTGAAGGACGAAGTCGCCGGTGAAGGCCAGCAGGCCGAAGATCGTCCAGACGAGGGCGAAGGCACCCAGGAAGGCCGCTTCGGCAAGGCGTGGCCGGGTGAGCCTCGCCATCGCCACGCCCACCAACCGGATGGTCGGCAGGCTCGCCGGCAGCATCATGGCGGCGATCAGGACCTGCCAACTGAGCAGGAAGAGCAAGACACCGATCCACAGTGGTGGGCCTTCCTCGATGAGGGCGTCGTGATGAAGGAGGCGGGCGTAGCCCGTCACCTCGGCTGTGAGCAGGATCAGCCAGGCGCCTACGATTGCCGCCCACGCCACTGTCGACGCGCGAGCGAGCGGCAGATGGATCATCGAGACGCCGCGAGGCTCATCCAATCGGGCGCGTTCGAGGACTCGCATCGACTTCACGCCCTTCAGATGTAGTCGAGGCTGCAACCGAACGGGCGCGTGGTCGCGACCCGGACATCCCGTCCCGCGAGCACATCGTCGAGAGCGTTCCGGAGGTCATGGCTCGAGACCTTTGCCGGGATCCGCGAGTCGTCGAATCGACCCTGATACCGGACGCGGCGCTCGCCATCGAGCAGGAACACGTGGAACGTGCACGCGGCGCCATAGGCCTTCGCGACATGCTGGCCCTTATCGGCCAGATACGGGAAGGTGTAGCCATCTTCGGCCGCCCGCTCGTTCATCCGGGGAAGGCTTTCGTCTGGGTAGAGATGAGGGTCGTTTGAGTTCATGGCGATGACTTGCACGCCGCGAGCGGCGTAGTCGGCCTGGAGGGCGTTCATGCGCTCGCCGTAGGCCTTGGCCGTTGGGCAGCGGTTGGACGAGAAGATCAGAACCAGCGCGGTGCGATCCTCGAACCTCGAGGATCCCCACCGTTCCCCATCCGTCCCGAGCAACCCCTCGAATGACGGGCCGGAGGCACCGACCGCGAGGGCCGCCCTTTCGGGCGACGCCTCGACGATGTCGACCGAGATCATCAGCCGGCCTGTGCCGGGAAGCGATCCGGGAACTGGGCCACGATGCCGTCGTGGAGCGTGTCGGCGACGACCATGATCTCCGTGAAAATGTCGTCGAAGGCGCGGATATCGGCGGCCCAGTCGCCGGTGATGCGAGCGACCGCCTCGTCCTTGGTCAGCTTGAGGTGGAGCGCCAGGAGATCGAGGACGTCCTTCTCGGGCCAGTTCGGGTTGGCACCCGCCAGGAACGCAGCGAGCTCACCGATGTTGGCGGTCCAGCGGGCATCGTGTGTCGCGAAGGCCGTCTGGTCTCCGGCCTTGGCGGCCGCGACGAGATCGACCGCGATCATGATGTGCTCCTTGAGAAGCTCCGTGAGCTTCGCCCCAGCACCTTCGCCGTAGTAACCGACGATCGCTGCGCCGATGTCCTCCTGATTCTTCAGCAGCCGACCGGCGGCGGCGGCGGCGTCGGGCGTTCCGGCGACCGCGGCCACGATGTACTCGCGGGTCCAGATGACGTGGTCGGACCACAGCTTGCGCAATGCAAGGCGGACCGGTTCGGCAGACGTTCCCATGGCGTCACTCTCCTTGTTTCGATCGTCTCCGTAGGGCCGGAGACCCAACCGTCCCGCTTCTAACGATAACGCACGCTATCGTTACATCTGGCGAGCGCCCTGTCAATCTCTTTTCACAACCAATATTTCTGTTAGAATGGGGCCATGACAAAGACGGCGACCTTCGAGGATCCGGTCGGGGCGGTCGCGCTGCTCGACGAACCGAAACGCCGGCTGCTGTACGACCTCGTCGCGGGGCGCGAAGTACCCCTCGGCCGCGATGAAGCGGCTGCCGCGTTGGGGATGAGCCGCGAACTCGCCGCGTTTCATCTCGACCGACTCGTCGTGGCCGGCCTGCTGGAGACGGAGTACCGGCGCTTAGGGACCCGCACGGGACCTGGGGCCGGTCGTCCAGCGAAGCTCTACCGACGGGCCGACCGGGAGATCGCCGTGTCGTTCCCGCCGCGAGACTATGACCGTGTGGCGGAAGACTTCGCCGAGGCACTCGATCGTGTCGAGGGCAAGGTCGGAGCGAGAGCAGCAGCCGATGTTGCGCGGGCGCGAGGTCAGGCAGACGGGATCGAGGCTAGGAGGAGCGCCGGTCCGCGGCCGAGCCGCGGTCGTCTACGAGCAGCACTGCTCCAGCTGCTCCGAAGCGACGGTTATGAGCCGGAGGTCGAGGTCAGCAGCGGCAACGTCTGCCTCAGAAACTGTCCCTACCACGCACTCGCCGCAAGCCACCGTGATCTGACCTGCGGGACCAATCTGGCATGGGCGGAAGGCGTGGTGAAGGGGCTTGCCGATACGAGGCTCAACCCCGAACTTGCTTCGGCCCCAGGCTATTGCTGCGTTCGATTCAACGCCTCTTGAAGTGCCGGCTGTCCCGCCAGCCGCCTCACTGCGGCCGCCGATCCATCCCCGCTCTCGATCGGAAGGCCGCACCCAACTAGCGCGCCCGCGCACCTGGATTGGACGGCACCGACCTCGAGGTGGTACCACTCGGCGCGATGAGTCGGCTCGCCGTCAGTTCCACGGCCGCGGCATTCCTGCTGCTGTCGATCGTGGCGGGATGCGCGACCGCCAACCGTGATCCAGGTCAGGTTCCACGGGTGACCATCGAGAACGACTCGGGCATGCCTGTCGACATCGTCGAGTTCAGCCACCGAAACGGCACGTCCACCAAGGTGATGACACTTGGGGACGGAGGCACCTACGGCTCCGAACCTGCTGGAGGCGGATGCGACGACGATTACTCCTACTTCGTAGAAGTTGCCGGTCGCCGAGTGGCCGCCCTCATTCGTCCGGGCTGCACTGGGGGCACGCTCGTCATTACGCCGCAGATGCTCCTCACGCCAGCCCTGGACGCAACCGCACCCCCCTCCTAGGCGCCCACGTCGGGACCACCCCTGATGCGGATGCGAACGGAGCGACAGAAGTTGAGTTCGCGTTCCGGGCCTGGTGACAGCCGTACCTCGTAAACTTTCCTGGATGAAGAAGATCGGGTTCCTCTCGTTCGGGCACTGGTCGGCATCACCGTACTCGCAGGTGCGCTCCGGCGCGGACGCGCTGATTCAGTCGATCGAGCTTGCCGAGGCGGTCGAGGACCTGGGTGGCGACGGCGCCTACTTCCGCGTCCACCACTTCGCGCAGCAACTCGCATCGCCATTTCCGCTCCTCGCCGCGATCGGGGCGCGGACCAAGCGCATCGAAATCGGGACCGCCGTCATCGACATGCGCTACGAGAACCCGCTGTACATGGTCGAGGATGCCGGCGCGGCGGACCTCATCGCCGGTGGTCGGTTGCAGCTTGGAATCAGCCGCGGCTCGCCCGAGCAAGTCATCGATGGCTTCCGCTACTTCGGCCACCTGCCGGCCGACGGCGAGACCGATGCCGACATGGCCCGCCACCACACGAAGGTCTTCCTCGAGGGCCTGTCCGGCGTCGGGTTCGCCCAGCCGAGCCCGTCGCCGATGTTTCCGAACCCGCCCGGACTGCTTCGGCCTGAGCCCCACTCGCCGGGACTACGCGAACGGATCTGGTGGGGCGCCGGATCGCGCGCGACCGCGGAATGGACCGGCCAGCAGGGCATGAACCTGATGTCGTCAACCCTGCTCACCGAGGACACGGGCGTGCCGTTCCACGCACTCCAGGCCGAGCAGATCCGGCTGTTTCGTGCGGCCTGGACTGCCGCCGGGCACCAGCGCGAGCCGCGGGTGTCGGTCAGTCGGAGCATCTTCGCGCTCGTCGACGATCGCGATCGAGCGTATTTCGGTCGCGGCAACCAGGACTCCGACAAGGTCGGCTACCTCGATGCCCAGACCAAGGCGATCTTCGGGCGCTCCTACGCGGCTTCGCCCGACGTCCTCGTCAAGGAACTGGCAGGGGACACGGCGATCCAGGCGGCGGACACGCTCCTGCTGACGGTCCCGAACCAGCTCGGTGTCGAGTACAACGCCCACGCGATCGAGAGCATCCTGAAGTTTGTGGCGCCGGAGCTTGGCTGGCGCTAGACGGACCTATGGGGCCTTCCTGGCCGCCGAGCGGCGCGACGCGTTCGGCTTTGGCTAACGACGACGCGCGGCGTCCTCCGCGATCGCTCGCGGAATGGTCAGGCTCAGCAGGACGGGTGCCACGACAGTAGTCAGAACGACGGCGACCAGAACCACGCTGAAGAGGGCCGGCGTCAGGAGGCCCAGGGACGGACCCACCCGGACTGTGGTGCCGGCGGCGTACCATGCTTGAAACATCACTCATGCGTCCCACGGAAGTGCGACCTGCTGTTCGATGGGTTGTGCCTCTGGAGTCGTCAGCTGGAGGAGAACTGGCCATGCGAACTGAGGCGCGCCGCCTGGCGCAAGTTGGCGTGATTGCGGTCATCGCCGCGATCACGTTCGCCGCCTGCTCGAGTACGGGCGCGGCGAAGGACGATCTGCTGTCCAAGGTCAAGGCAGCCGGAAAGATCGTCATGTCGACCGATCCCGAGTACCCGCCCCAATCGGCACTTACGGCGAGCGGAACCTACGAAGGCTTCGACATCGACGTTGGGACCGAGATTGCCAAGCGACTCGGCGTCAGCATCTCCTTCGAGACCCCCAGCTGGGAGGCCCTCACCGCTGGTTCGTGGAGCGGGCGGTGGGACTTCAGCGTCGGCTCGATGACCATCACCAGCGACCGTCAGAAGGTCCTGGACTTCACGAAGCCGTACTACTTCACCCCGGCCCAGATGGCCGGCCTGTCAACTGGCAGCATTACCACGCTCGACGGACTTGCTGGCAAGGTCATCTGCGTCGGTCAGGGCACGACGTATCTGCAATGGCTGGACGGAACCCTCGACTTCGGGACCGAGAACCCCCAGACCAAGCCACCCGCCGGATCCACCGCGACGACGCTCGCGACGGACCGCAATTGCGCCGAAGCCTGGCAGTCGGGCCGCCACGATTTCGACGGCTGGCTGAGTTCCTCAACCACGGTCGATGGGGCGATCAAGGAGGGCCTCCCGGTCGTCAAGATCGGCGATCCCGTCTTCAACGAGCCGCTCGCCGTCGCGTTCGACAAGAGTGGAGCGGACCCGACGTCGATGGTGGCCGAGGTGAACAAGATCCTCGATGCCATGCATTCGGACGGAACGCTCAAGGCCATGTCCCAGAAGTGGTTCGGCGAGGACCTGACGACCAAGATAGGCGGCTAGGGCCGAGGCCATTCGACGGGGCGCCCTGACCGGCGCCCCGTCGTCGTTTCGAGGAGCGGAGGGCTCGATGGCAGGGTTTGGTCATACCGGCCAGCAGCAGGCGCCGATCGAGCAGGTTCGGATCGAGACGAGTGCGGCGATCGTCGAGGCAGTCGCCCGCAGTCGGCGCCGTGATCAGCTTCAATTCCGGCTTGCATTCTTCGGCACGTGGCTGGTCCTCATCGGCCTCATCGTTGGTGGCCTGGTCGCCGCCAACAAGATCGACCTTGAGTTCCTGGGCAAGTGGCAGAACTTCATTCTCGGCGGCATCCCGATCACGATCCTGGTGTCGACCGTGTCGATCGCCGTCGCCATCGTCTTTGCCGTGCTGGGCGCTCTTGGCAGATTGTCGAAGCGACCGGTCATCTACGGTCTCGCGAGCTTCTACGTGTCGCTGGTGCGCGGTACCCCGCTGATCGTCCAGATCCTGTTCATCTATCTGGCCCTCCCGCAGATCTGGGAGGGCTTCGCCGGCGTTCCGACGATCGTCCTGGGCACGTTCGCGCTGGCCTTCAACTACGGCGCCTACATGACCGAGGTGTTCCGAGCCGGCATCCAGGCGATCCCCAGGGGCCAGCTCGAGGCCGCGGCAGCTCTGGGCATGACCGACGGGCTCACGATGCGCCGGATCATCCTGCCGCAGGCAGTCCGCATCGTGACGCCGGCCATCGGGAACGAGTTCATCGCGATGATCAAGGACTCAGCGCTCGTGTCCCTGCTGGGGGTGCAGGAGCTCCTGTGGCGAGCCCAACGCGTTGGCACGCAGAACTTCCGCGCGCTCGAGGCGCTCCTCGTCGCGGCCCTCGTCTACTGGATCCTCACGATCGTCTTTTCGATCCTCCAGGACCGCCTCGAAAAGCGCATGGCCGAAAGCGACCGACGACTATGAGGACTAGGCGATGACCAACGTCCGCGACCCATTCGCGGCCCCTGGCGCGCTGACGCCGCCCGGTGCCGAACCCATCGTCCGGCTCGAAGGCCTGGAGAAGTATTTCGGGTCGAATCATGTGCTCCGCGGGTGCACCCTCGAGGTCTACCCGAGCGAGACGATCTGCATCATCGGCCGGTCGGGATCCGGCAAGAGCACGCTCCTACGCTGCACCAACTTCCTCGAGGAGCCAACCGTCGGGACGATCGAGGTGGACGGGCGCCGCGTCGACGCAGACCCGCTGCACGCATGGAGCCGCGACCATCTGGAGAAGATCCGTCAAATCCGCCTTCGGGCCCAGATGGTCTTCCAGGAGTTCAACCTGTTCCCGCACATGACGGTCCTGCAGAACCTCATCGAGGGGCCGACGCGGGTCAAGGGCGTGTCCGAAGACCAGGCCGTCGCGACGGCCGAGAAGTACCTGGACAAGGTCGGACTGCAGGACAAGCGGGATGAATACCCTGCCCGCCTGTCCGGCGGCCAGAAGCAGCGCGTGGCGATCGCCCGGGCACTGACGATGGAGCCAAAGGTCCTGCTGTTCGACGAACCGACCTCTGCGCTTGACCCGACGCTTGTCGGTGAGGTTCTGAAGGTCATGTCGGAACTTGCTCACGAGGGCGCGACGATGATCGTGGTGACTCATGAGATGGCATTCGCGCGCGAGGCCGCCGACCAGGTCTACTTCATCGAGGAGGGCGTCTTCGTGGAGGCTGGTCCGCCCGAGGAGGTCATCGACCGCCCAAAGGACCCGCGAACGCAGCAGTTCCTGAGCCGGCTCCTGAACACGGCCTGACGCCCGATTACAGCGGGCATGGCGGCACGATGCGGGTCACGTACCATTCGGCTCTCATGCGTTTGAGTGCCCGCATTCCCGTACGGCTTCTGGCGGCCGTCACGCTTCTTCTGATCGTCCCATCGGCGGTCTTGGCCCACGATTCGGGCGGCGCGCCCGCGCCGACCCTGGCCGGCGCCATTGGGTGGTGGTCGCTCGATCCGTTGCCCTGGATGGGCACGATCGTTGCTGCCGCGGCGTACCTTATCGCGGCGCGTCAGGTGAACCGCAGGCGCCCGAGAGTTCCTGTTCCCGTTTGGCGCCAGGTGGCGTGGTTGGCAGGCCTCGCAACGGTACTGATCGCGCTCGTGTCTGCGCTCGACCTCTACGCTGGCGAGTTGCTGAGCGTCCACATGGTCCAGCACCTCATGCTGGCGATGATCGCGCCGCCGCTGCTCGCCCTTGGCGCTCCGGTCACGCTCCTGCTCCGCGTTGCCGATCCTGCGACGCGTCGTCGCCTGATCCTCCCGATCCTCCACGCACGCATCGTGCGCGCGGTCGCCTCGCCACTCGGTGCCTGGTCGTTGTTCACCGTGGCCATGTTCGCGACACACTTCAGCCCGCTCTACAACGCGGCCCTCGAGAATGATGGCGTGCACGTCGCGGAGCACCTCGTCTTCCTCGTCACCGGGACGCTGTTCTGGTGGCCGATCGTCGCGGCCGATCCGGTTCCGGGACGACTCCGGTATCCCGCGCGAGTCGTGTATGTCGTGCTCCAGATGCCGGTGAACGCCGCAGTTGGCCTGGCGATCTACTTCGCCCCCACCGTCCTGTACGCCCACTACGCCACGATCGAACGGACCTGGGGTCCGACGGCTCGCGTCGATCAGCAGGTCGGCGGCGCCATCATGTGGGGCGCTGGCGACCTGATCCTGCTCGCGACCGTGCCGATCCTCGTGGCTGCCTGGATGCGCGCCGACGCACGGCGCACCCGGCGGGACGATGCCCGCCGGATCGCCTCGACCTACAGGACGTAGAGGGTCGAGAAGAGGAAGAGCCAGACGACGTCGACGAAGTGCCAGTAGTAGCTGATGGCCTCGACCGACGTGTGGTTCTCCGTTGACACCAGGCCCTTCCGGGCGCGGTTTGCCACGATCGCGATCATTGCGAGCCCGAACAGGACGTGCGCACCGTGGAAGCCCGTGAGGATGTAGAACGTCGACCCGAAGACCCCGGCGTCGAGCCCGAACCCGTTGTTCGCGAATTCGAAGCCTTGGACCAGGATGAAGATGCCACCGAGGAGCAGCGTCAGACCCATCCATCGGAGGAGCGACGAGCGGCCTTTCCCTCGAGACACCGCGCGAACGGCCAACTGCATGGTCACGCTTGATCCGATCAGCAGGAGGCTGTTGATCCCCGGCAGGATGAGCTCGGGACGGTCTGGACCGGACGCAGGCGGCCATTGACCGCTGGCTCCGCGGATCACGAAGTAGGCCGCGAACAGTGCCCCGAAGAGCATGATTTCGGACAGGATCGCGAGCTTGACGGCGAGGAGCATGTTGCTGCGAGCAGCGACCGGGTCCTCGCCGTGTGAGGCCGTAGCGACGTGGGTGACATGCGCGCTCATGAGCCTGCGTTCCCTTCAGCGGGCGCCTGGATGACCGATCCGTACTGATACGGCGTAGCGGTGACGGTGGGGATCACGTCGAAGTTGTCGATCGGCGGGGGCGAGGCGATCTGCCATTCGAGGGTCTGGGCACGCCAGGGGTTGGCCGGCGCGATCTCACCGTGACGCCACGACCTGACCATGTTGTACAGGAAGAGCACCACCGACAGGAAGATGTTGAAGCCGGCGAAGCTGACCCACAGGTTCACGGTGCCGAGTGCCTCGGGGTAGTCGGCCACACGACGACGCATGCCCTCGATCCCCAGCCAGAACATCGGCAGGAAGGTGGCATTGAAGGCCAGCGTGAACCACCAGAACTGGATCTTGCCGAGGCGCTCGTTGAACATTCGGCCCGTGATCTTGGGGAACCAGTAGTAGGTGCCGGCGAAGAGGCCGAAGATCGTGCCGCCGACAATGGTGTAGTGGAAATGGGCGACCACGAAGTACGTGTCGCTGAGGGTGATATCGGTCGGGACGTCGGCCAGGAACACGCCCGTGATGCCGCCGATGAGGAACGCCCACACGAATCCGAAGACAAACAGCATCGGGACCTTGAAGTGGATCTTGCCCATCCAGATGGTCCCCAGCGCGGCCAGGAAGACAATTCCGGTCGGAACCGAGATCAGCTCGGTCGTGAGCATGATCGGGATATGGAAGAACTCGGCCATCCCGCTCACGAACATGTGATGCGCCCAGACCATGAAGCTCATCACTCCGATCGTGATGAACGAGAGCACGGCCAGGGGGTAGGCAAAGAGCGGCTTCCGGGCGAAGACCGGCACGATCTCCAGGATCGCTCCGAGGCCCGGCACACCCATGATGTAGACAGCAGGGTGCGAATAGAACCAGAAGAGATGCTGGAACAGGATCACGTCACCGCCGCGGGTGGCGCGGAAGAACGACGTTCCGAGAAGCCGGTCAAAGAGCAGCATCGTGAACGCTGCAGCGACCACCGATGTGGCGATCAGCGCCAGCGCCGCTGTGACGGTGAGTGCCCAGACGAAGATCGGCATGCGCATCAATGACATCCCCGGGGCGCGCATCCGGAAGACCGTCACGAGGAAGTTGATCGCGCTCAGGATGGACGACGCGCCAACAGTGACGAACGCCATCAGGTAGGCCTGCTGGCCCAGGTTTGCCTGTTGGCTCAGCGGCGGATAAGCGGTCCAGCCACTGTCGAAGCCGCCGAGGAGCGGGTTGATCGCCACGAGGAGGACGGCCAGCGGCAGCATCCAGTAGCTCATGGCGTTGGCCTTCGGGAAGGCCATGTCTCGCGCCCCGATCATGATCGGCACGAGGTAGTTGCCGAGGCCGCCGATGATCGAGATCAGGGCTACCGTGATCATCATGGCCCCGTGGGTGCTCATGATCGTGTTGTAGAGCTCCTTGCTCGTCGCGATCCCCGGTTGGGCCAGCTCGAAGCGCATGAACATGGCAGCCGTTCCGGCCGTGAAGAACAGGACGAATGCGGTCACGAGGTACTGAACGCCAATGACCTTGTGGTCCGTGGTGAACCGGAAGTAGCGCTTCCAGTCTCCGGCGACGCCGTGGGCACCGTGTTCGTCGTCAACATCGACGGGCTTCGCGGCGGCCCAACGCAGCCAGAACCGGAAGGCGCCGATACCGAGCAGGAAGCCGGCGAACGCAAACAGGTAGGCGATACCGAGCATCTGGCCCGCATCGGTCTTGAGGACCATCGACAGGCCGATGCCCAGCCCGATGCCGAGCGCTGCGCCGAGGATGGCGCGCGGGAGTCCAGGTCCAGGCATGGCGACTCTCCGAGCGTACGTGGTCATGGCTTCGCCGTCGGCGAGGGCGAGGGCGAGGGCAGGGGTTGCTGGCTGAGCCACGCGTCCACGGCCGCCTGATCGGAGACGACGACCGTCGTCGTCATCCCGGTATGGCCCAAGCCGCACAACTCGGCGCACATCCCCGGGAATGTGCCGACCTCGGTAGCGGTCATGTAGATCTGAGTGATGAGGCCGGGAACGGCATCCTGCTTGACGCCAAAGGCGGGAACCCAGAAGGAATGAATGACATCCTCGGAATCGATCACGAGGTGGACACGGGTGTTGACCGGGATGTGCAGTTCCTCAGCCTTGACTCCCGAGGGGTAGTGGTACTCCCAGTGCCACTGTTGGGCCTCGACCCGCACTTCGAAATCCGCAGACTGGTCGCCCCGGATGGCGACGAGCCCGAGGGAGCCATACGCAAACAGCACCAGCACCAGCACGAAGCTGATCCCGAGCCAGACGGCCTGGAATCCCCGGTGCTCGTGGACGGGTGGGCCTTCCGTGGTCTGATCGGTGGCCCTGAACTTCCACGCGGAGTAGGCAAGCCCGACCACGACGAACAGGAGGACCGGCACGGACAGCACGCTCAGGAGGACGAAGGCGTCGTTCTCGATGACCGCCTCCTTCGAGGCGATGCGGGGCATGATCTGCATCCCGGACACGAGCACGATCCCGATCGCCGACAGGACGATCCAGATCGCACC
>JBDTOJ010000020.1:0-3636 GCA_039933295.1 Chloroflexota bacterium | reverse complement strand
GTCTCGCGGATGCCGATCCGCGTTCCGAGGGCGACAAGTGACGCCGCCTCGTAGCCGGGCACGCGATCCACGAGGAACCGGGCGTATTCGAGTGCCTGCCGCCGCCCTTCGATTTCGGCGTTCGTCAGGAACGCAGGGTCCGTGGTGTTCACGATCCTTCCGGCCTTATCCCGTCGGTTCGGCTCGAGGCGGGTCATGACCGTAGCCGTAACGCCACTGATCGGTGTGATGTGGTCGCTGCCCTCGCGTCGGGGCAGGTCGTAACCGTCGGCCGCGGCGTCGGCCATCAGCGCATGGACCTCGTCCTTCGAGATCGACCGGCGCAGGGTGCCATCGACGTTGGCCATCCGGAACGTGGTCGTCAGGGTCTGCGCCGGATCGATCTCGCCGGCCATCTCGAAACCAAAGCCAGCGAACGCACACAGGTCGGCATCGCCGCTGGCATCGACGTAGGCCTGCGCAACGACGCGCCGCAAGCCCGCCTTCGTGGCGATGAGGATGGACCGAATCCGTCCTTCGACCACCTCAGCGTCCTGGAGGGTGGCGTGGAGGAGGATCTGTACGCCGGCATCGCCGACGAGGCGTTCCCAGGCGACCTTGAGGTGATCGGGTACGTAGGTGACGCCCGTTCCGGCGCCGTAGGTATTCGGTCGCTCCAGGACCGAGCCGAGGGCCCGGAGGCCGGCGACCACATCATCCCCGATTCCGCCGACGACCTTGATCGGCTCCTCGCCCGGCGTCCAGAAGCCGTAGAACGTGTCGAGAACCGCGGTGCTCGTCCCGCCCAGGAAGGGCATCTGCTCGACCAGCACGACCGACGCGCCGCCACGTGCCGCCGCGATGGCGGCGGTCGACCCAGCCGAGCCCGAGCCGACGACGCACACGTCGGCCTCGGCAATGATCGGGACGTCCATGGCCCAGCCGGGCGTCATCGGTCGGCCAGCGTCATCGGTCGGCTTCGGACAGGAAGGACGCCACGGACCAGCCACCATCAACCTTGAGAATCTGCCCGGTAACGGCGCGGGACTCATCCGACAGCAGGTACACGGCGGCGTGGGCGACCTCGTCGGGATCCATCATCGAACCGGCAAGGGGCTGCTTGCGCTCGGCATACGCCTGGATCGTCGGGTCGTCGGCCGCGCGCTGGGCCATCGGTGTCGCGGTCAAGCCCGGGGCAACCACGTTCACCCGAATGCGATCGGGGAGGTAGGTCGCCGCCATCGTCGTCCCGAGGGCGTTGATCGCGCCCTTTGCCGCCGCATACGCGTGCGTGGCAAAGAACTCGGGCGCGGGGTCCGTGGCCGTGACGCTGCCCATCAGCAGGATGGCGCCGCGCGACCCTGATCCGTTCGGATCCTGGGCGAGCATCCGCGCAACCACCGACCGACAGACAAGAGCCTGCGATGTCAGGTTCAGCTCGAGCGTTCGATCCCACGCGTCGCGGGTCATCCCATGGATCGGCCCATCGCCGAACCGCCGGCCACTGCCGCCCGCCACCGAGAACAGGCCGTCGATCCGTCCGAAGCCCGTCGAGCAGGCTTCAATGGCCTGCTCGACGGCCGCGCCGTCAGTGAGGTCTGCTGCTGCCCAAGCGGCGCGCTCGCCAAGTGCTGTCGCGAGATCCCTGGCGTGTTCGACCGTCCTCGAAATCACGTAGACGCGTGCCCCTTCCGTCGCGAAACGACGGGCGGCGGCGGCCGCGATCCCGGTCGAACCGGTCACGACGACGTTCCTGCCGCTGAGACGGTTCATGGGCGTTCGATGTCCAGCAGACGCGTGGCGGCCTCGACGTCGGTAACGAGCATGTGAACGATGCCGGTCCGGAGCGCTCCGCGCAGGGCGACGGCCTTGTCCGCACCGGTTGCAACCGCGACGACGCGTGGGACCTTGCGAAGGGCCCGCACGGAGATCGCCATGGCCCTCGCCGCGAGGTCGGGCGCTACGAACCGCCCATCGACATCGAACGGATGCACCAGCAGGTCGCCGACGGCGCCGGCCGCTTCGAGGCCGGCCAGGTCGGCGGGCTGAAAGGCGCCGGAGCGAAGCAGCGACGACGAAGGTCGTCCCACGGGTTCACCCGGTTCGAGCCCGAATGCGCCGATGCCGACGACCGCTACAGACAGACGATCGAACCAGGCGAATGTCTCTGCGATCTCGGGTTCGCGCGCCAGTGCCTTCCGCAGGCTGCTGCTCTCGACGAACGTCGGCGCGTGGATGGCGTGCGCCCGTGCCCCAAGTCGCCCGGCGAGGAGTCGGGTCGTGTCGCCGGGCGCTGTCCCCGTGCCCATCGCGGCCGAATTGCCGGCCAGCTGAACGACATCGATCGACGGGTCCGCGCGAGGCGGCATTGACGCGACGACTCTTGTGACGGTGGAACCCCAGGCCACGCCGATCGAACCTCGACGTTCCAGGAGCCCTTCCAGGAGCCCGGCGGCGAGCTGCGCGGCGGCGCCCTGCGGATCATCCGGGCCGGCGGCCACGATGCATCGATCGAGCCCGAATCGTTCCGCCAGCGCCCGAGCGAGGTCACGATCCGTGGCCGGCGCGTCGCGGAACTCGATCCGCACGATGCCGTCGGCGAGGGCCTTGTCCAGGAGCCGGGCCACGCGGAACCTCGAGATGCCCAGACGGGTCGCAATCTCGATCTTGGATAGCTGCCGATCGAAGAACAGCCGTGCCACCTGGCCGGCGAGTGCATCGGCGGCGGTCGGGGCTTTCGAAGCGCCGCCGCGTTCGGCCAGTGCGATCGACGGACTCATGCGCTCGTGTCCGGCGACCGTGCGGACCCACCAGCTTCCGAAGTCCGGGCGACCAGGTGAATGAGTTCCGCTCGTTCGGCGGGCGTGGCGCGCAGGATTGCTGACCCGATGCCCACGGCGGTGGCACCCGCTTCGAGAAAGGCGGCGGCATTCCCGAGATCGACGCCGCCGGTCACGACCAGGTCAATGTCCCGGAACGGCCCCCGCACTTCGCGAAGGTGACTCGGGCCGACCGACGACCCGGGGAAGACCTTGACGAGCGCGGCCCCCGCTCGCCACGCGGCATCGATCTCGGTAGGGCTCAGGGCGCCCGGCATGAACGGCATCCCGAGTGCGAGTGCCGCATCGAGAACTCCCTGATCGAAGACCGGGCTGACACCGAAAGCCGCCCCTGCCTGGTACGCCGCATGAACCTGGTCGACCGTTCTGACTGTTCCGGCCCCGACCCATGCACGGGCACCCGAGGATGGCGGAAGGTCCGCGAGCAGTTCACCCACGGCAGCCAGATCAGACGGGGCGTCATCGCCGTCCAGGGTGACCTCGAAGACCCGGGCACCGGCTTCCACCAGCTCGCTGACGAGCTCGAGGAGACGCGGTCGGGGCTCCACGCGCCGCAAGACGATGATCAGGCGACTTCGGCGAATGTCCGCAACCACCGCCGATCCGCGCGCTGCGGCGATCGCATCGTGACGGCTTGACATCGACGGATCCGCGCTCGGCTCAGTCATCGATCGACCCTAGATGGTGCACGCATGAGTGTCAAGCGCTCAGATGAGCGCCTGTCGCCTCGCCTTGATCTCGCTGGGCGGGCAGGCAGCCGCGCCGCGGCCATGATCTCGTCCAGATACGTCCGTGACACCGGGGCTGGATGCGGAGT
>JBDTOJ010000019.1:0-14169 GCA_039933295.1 Chloroflexota bacterium | reverse complement strand
CGTACGGCGTCTCCTCGGGCGTGATGTCGCTCGACCAGACGCGGTAGCCCTTCTCGAGCCGCAGTGCGTCGATGGCGCGGTACCCGCACGCCGTGAGTCCGTGGGGTTTCCCGGCCGTCCACAGGGCGTTCCAGAGCGCCCGGCCGTATTCGGCGGGCGGGTAGAGCTCCCAGCCAAGTTCGCCCACGTACGTCACCCGCAGAGAGAGGACGGGGATCTCGGCGATCGTGATCTCGCGGGCGGTCATGTACGGGAACCCCGCGTCCGAGACATCGTCCTTGGTCAGCGGCGCGAGGATGTCCCGGGCCTTCGGTCCCCAAAGCCCAAAGCAGGCTCGAGCCGAGGTCGTGTCCCGGACCCGAACACTCCCGTCGTCCGGCAGGTGCTTCCGGATCCAGCCAAGGTCGTGATTGCCGAAGGCGGTGCCCGTCACGATGAGGAATTGATCCTCGGCCAGGCGGGTGACGGTGAAGTCGCACTCGATCCCGCCGCGGCGGTTGAGCATCTGGGTGTAGATGATGCTGCCGACGGGCTTGTCGATGTCGTTGTCGCACAGGTACTGAAGGTAGGCCAGCGCGCCGGCGCCCTCGATCTCGATCTTGGCAAAGCTCGATTCATCGAACAGCCCGGCATTCGTGCGCGTTGCCAGCGCCTCGGCGCCGATGGCCGGGCTCCAGTGCTCACCGGCCCAGCCGCGTGGCCGCAGCGCTTCCAGGGTCGCGCGATCCGAGACGCCGGCGCCCTCCTCGTTGGGGGTGAACCAGTTCGGACGCTCCCACATCGACTTCTCGCCGAACTCGACGCCGAGCGCGTTCAGTTCGTCGTAGGCCGGGGAGATCCGGAGCGGCCGGGCCGCGTGCCGCTCCTCGTTCGGGTAGTGGATGTCGTAATAGGTGGCGTAGTTCTCGTAGGTCCGTGCGAGCGTCAGTTTCTGGCTCCGGTACTGCCCGCCGAAGCGACGGATATCCATCTTCCAGAGGTCCAGTTCCGGCTCACCGTCCACGATCCAGCGAGCCATCTGCTGGCCGATCCCGCCGGTCCCAGCGATCCCGTGGGCGCAGAAGCCCGCGGCGACGAAGAACCCGCGGACTTCGCTCTCGCCGAGGATGAATTCGTTGTCGGGGGTGAACGCCTCCGGGCCGTTGATCATCCGGGTCACGCCCGCATCGGCGATCGCCGGGACGCGCCGGATGGCGCCCTCCATGATCGATTCGAACCGCGGCCAGTCAGGGTCGAGGAGCCGGTGGTTGAAGTCCGCGGGCACCCCGTCGAGGGACCACGGGGCCGGATCGCGCTCGTAGCCGCCCATGCACAGGCCGCCCACCTCCTCGCGGAAGTAGCACAGGTTGTCCGGGTCACGCATCGTCGGCAGACCCGGAACGGCCCCGTCGATCGAGTGGGTGAACAGATATTGATGGGCCATCGGGATGATCGGGATGGTCACCCCGGCCATCCGCCCGATCTCCGGCGCGTACATGCCGCCGGCATTAACGACAACATCGGCCGCGATCGTCGAACAGGATCCATCGCGCCGCTCGACCTCGACGCCGATAACGCGGCCGCGCTCCACGTTCACCGCCACCACGCGCGTGTGCTGGCGGATCTGCGCGCCACGAGCCCGAGCGCCGGCGGCCAGCGCCATCGCCAGACCGGACGGATCGAGCCAGCCATCCGTCGGCAGCCAGACCGCCCCGAGGACGCCGTCGAGGGTCATGAGCGGGAAGCGGTCCTGGGCTTCCTGGGCCGAGATGAGTTCGAGCGGCAGCCCGAACGTCTTCGCCCAGCCGGCCTGGCGCTGAAGCTCCTCGTAGCGGGCCTTGGTCGAAGCCAGGCGCAGGGATCCCACCTCGTGCCACGACACGTCGACCCCAGTCTCAGCCGTCAGGCGGCGATACAGCTCCGCCCCATACATCATCATCCTGGTCAGGGTCACCGAGCTGCGAAGCTGGCCGACCAGACCCGCGCTATGGAAGGTGGAGCCGGAAGTCAGCTCCGCTCGGTCCACCAGGATGACGTCCTTCCACCCGAGTTCCGTCAGGTGGTACGCAATCGACGTCCCGCCGACGCCCCCGCCGATGATCACCGCCCGGGCCTGCTCCGCCATGCGCGCTCGACTCCTCGCTTCGATGTCCAGCTCCGGGATGGTCCCGGCCACGATCCGATCGGCACAGCGTACCGAGCAACGAGTTGCCGCGTGGACCGCCGCCGCGAGTCCCGGCTCATGTACCCTCGGCGCCTGCCATTGCTGGGAGGCCCACCATCGTGGAACCGTCGATCGAGGACGTCATCGCCGCGATTCCATCGTGGACCGGTGCCCGGATCGAAGTCGCGCCAGTCTCTGGCGGGCTGACCAATCGCAACTTCCGCGTAGTCGTCGATGGGACAGCGCATTTCGTTCGCATCCCCGGCGTCGGAACGGATCTGCTGGCTGTCGACCGGGACAACGAGTTTGCGAATACGGTCGCTGCCGCGGAGGCCGGCGTCGGCGCGAGGGTCCTCCACCGCCTGCCCGTATGGAACGTCATGGTCCTCGAATGGCTGAATGCGACGACGATGTCGAATCCCGCGTTCCAGGCGGCCGGCGAGCCGACGCGGATTGCGGAAGTGCTGCGACGACTCCACGCCGGACCCCGGTTCCGCGACGACTTCGACATGGTTGCTCTATCGGCGCGTTACCTGTCCGTGATCGACGAGCGCGGGATGCCGGTCCCGGATGGCTACCGGGAGCATCTCGGCGCCGTGCCGAGAATCGATGCCGCGCTCCGTGCACAACCGCTGTCAACGGTCCCCTGCAACAACGACCTGCTGGCCGAGAACTACCTCGATGACGGCAAGCGCCTGTGGATCATCGACTACGAGTACAGCGGCAACAACGATCCGACGTTCGAACTCGGCAACACCGCCCAGGAGCTCGAATTCGATGACGAGCGGCTGCGTGAACTGGTCGCCGCGTACTTTGGCGAGGCAACGCCGGCGCTCCTCGCTCGGTGCCGCCTCCAGATGATCATGTCGGACGTGGGCTGGTGCCTGTGGGCTGCCATCCAGGCCCGGATCTCCCCGATCGACTTCGACTTCTGGGGCTGGGCGGTCGATCGCTGGGCACGGGCAGAGGCGATGATTGACGGACCGGAGTTCGAGGGCTGGCTCGCGGCGACCGCCGCCGGCTGACGGCGGCGCGACCGAGGGAGCCGGGCGACAACCGGCTCGCCGTTAGGGAACCCAGGCTGGAATCGAACGGCCCGGGCGTTGCCCGGGCCGTTCGTGGCGTCAGATGGACCCGCGAATCATTCGGGTGGGATCTCCTTGAAGGCATAGTTGACGTTGATGCCGGCAGATCGACGCACGAAGTACGTCACGAGGTACCAGCCGAGCGAGAAGACCAGGACGCCGGCAACAACCTTGTAGGCAAGGTCGCTGGTGAGCCCGAGCGTTGAATTGGTCAGGAACAGGTAGATGAAGTAGCCACCGGCGATCGCGCCGAGGGTGCCGACGATGGTCACGAGCGGGACGCCCATGAACTTGTACGCCGCGCCGGGGGATGCCTCGTACAGGGCCTTTGCCCGGTACGGAAGCAGCGCACCGGCAATGGCCGTGCCGACGAAGACGTAGCCGCAGGCGAACGTGACGCCGAGCGTCAGCGACGTCCAGGTCGTCTGACCACCCGCGCCGTCATCGACCGAGTAGTTGCTGTACAGGTAGATGACTGGAAGACTCGCCAAGAAGTAAATGACGTGCGCGTTGACCGGCGTGTGGAGCCGATCTGACACCCGGCTGACCATCTCCGGAAGCAGCCGGTCGAGCGACATCGCGACCATGACCCGGGTCATGCCGATGTAGCAGTTGTGGACGATCTGGTGCGCGTTCAGGATGAACCCAGTCGCGATGATGATCGTGATGATCGGGTTGTTCGCGATGGCCGTGGCGATGATGTTCGGCCACAGGTAGGAACCTGCGAGCGAGGCTTCTCCGACGAGGCTCCAGTAGCCTGCCCCAGCGACGTAGAGGAATTGCGTCCCGACGGCGCGCTCCAGGAAGAACGCGAGTACTGCCAGCAGGACTCCGGTCAACACGAGCGACCCAACGATGATGAAGAGCTGATCCTTGAAGGATCCGGCCGACTTGATCTCGCCGTTCTGCTGGGCCGAATACGTCGCCCACTGGAGCGACGTCCAGGCAATCGGCGCGATGAGAAGGGTCGCCAGCAGGCTGAACGGTGGATTGAGGTCTACGCCTGCGCCCTGGGCCGCGGCGATCGCGTCAGCCGTGAAGGTGCCCGAGCCGCCAATAGCGGCCGAGAACGCATCAAGCTTGCCGGGAACCTCGGAGGCCACCGTCGTCGCCAGTACGACGAGCATCGTGCCAAAGGACAGCAGGATCGCAATCCACATGACGCGCTGGAGGCGAACGTAGTTCTTGAAGCCCGAAGTGAGGATCAGCATCGCCACGAGGGCATTGCCGACGCTGGTCACGACGATTCCGGTGCCGGTCGTGAACCACGACGCAAGGTCGATCAAGGTCGAACTCCCGGTCGCGGCCCCCAGCCCCAAGAAGAGCGGGGCGAACCCGAGAGCGGACAGCAGCCATCCGGACAGTGCGACCCACTGGAGGATCCAGATTACGAACCCGGAGAAGACCAGCGTGAAGCCGATCCCACCGCCGAGCACGCGGCTCTGGAACACGTAGTCGCCACCGGATCTCGGGAGCGCCGTCGAGAGCCAGACGTAGGCGAGCGCGATCGGGATTTCCAGGACCATCGCCAGGAGGATCCCCCAGACAAGCTGGCCACCCGGCAGCGCGCCCGGCGCCCAGAGGTACGTCCAGGGAAAGATCAGGCCCATCGTCAGGACGTTGTAGACGAACGCCGATCGCGCGGACATTACGCGGACAAGACCAGAGGACTTCCGTACGAAGACCTCCGGGACCGTGGTCACAGCCGCCATTCCATCACCTCGATACATGCAGAGTTGGACCGGCGATCCTGGATCGGATCGCCCCTCACCTCGACCTCAACGCGCGATTGCACCTCCTCCGCCCATGGTCCGCGTCGACTTGGGCATCGACGCAGGGGCAATCCTCAGCCGGCGGTCATCTGATAACTGGTGACCTTGCCGCCGGCGATCGTCAGCAAACAGCCCCTGAGCACGCCCTCTCCGTACTCACTACCGGGATTGACGCATACGGTGCGACCGAGCTTGGCCGCCGCCTGCGATTCGTGGATGTGTCCGTGCAGCCCGAGCATCGGTTGATAGCGCTCGATCGCCTCGCGAATCGCAACGCTCCCGGCGCCATACAGGACTGGCTGCCCTCCCTTGACCACCTGACTTGGGGGATCGGTGGTCCCATCGAGCATCGGACAGGTGTCAAGGGTCGAATCGACCGGCGGAGCGTGGAAGTTGAAGATCACCTTGCCGTGATCCGCGAACGGCGCCGCGAGGGCCGCGATCCGTGTCGCTAGTCCGGCCTCGTCATCCTCGCGCGGCGTCTTCCAGGGCGTCGGGTTCACGTACGGCATGCTGATCATCACGTGATCGTCATCGAGCGGCACGGCCCGGTCCTCGCAGGCCACGAAGGCCTTTGTGTCGGTCCGGTCCATTGTCGCCATGACCTCGGTCAGGTCGTCGTTGCCGCCGGTCGCGTAGACCTTGATCCCGGTCCCGGCGAGGCGCGACTCGGCGAGGTCGATCCAGCTCGCGATCCGCTCGGTCGCGAGTCGCACGAAGAGGCGCTCAACCGCCTCTGGATCCGCCTGCGTCGCTCGATACTCATCCTCGTCCATGACGACGTCGTAGAACCCGAGGTCACCGATCAGCCCCCGAATCGCCGCGACCTCCGCGTCGCTGGTGACCCGCTCAACGCGGCCATGGACCGTGGCTCGGTAGGACCCGCCGGCTTCGCGAATGATCGGGATCGCGAGCTTGCCCATGACGTCCCCGCCCATCACCAGGACGTCGGCACCGTAGAACTTCGCGGCGTTCAGGAATTTCTTCCAGGTTCGCTCCGACCCGTGGACATCGGTCGCGTAGAAGATCTTCGTACCGCGCTGGCCCTTCTGGAAGAGACGCATTCGTCGATCCTAACCGCGCATCCGTGCGCCCGTGGGGTCGTGGAGCACATCTGCAGCGACCGCGCCGGTCATGCGTCCGTCGAACACATCGACCTCGATCGGGCTCGCTTCGCCGATTGATCCATCGAGGTAGACCGTCCCGACGGTAGCGCCCACCGTGTAGCCGAACGCCGCGCTGCGGAGTCGTCCGACGACCTCGCCGCGAATCCGGACTGCCTCCCCGCCGTAGATCGGTGCCCAGGCGTCGCCACCGATCGTCACGGTTCGAAGCCGTCGCGTCGGGCCATCCGGGGCCGCTTCGCGGCCGGCGATGAGCGCGTCACGACCAACGAAATCGCCCTTGCCAAGTCGCACGAACGGGCCCATGCCCGCCTCGTACGGTGAATCCTGGGTCGTCAGTTCCGCGCCGTAGTAACGGAACCCCTTCTCGAGCCGGAGCGAATCGATGGCCCGGTAGCCGACGGGCTCGGCACCCGCCTCCGCGGTCCGCGCAGCGCGTGCGAGCGCATCCCAGACGCCGACGGCGTCGGCGCGCGGCACCGTGAACTCCCAGCCAAGCTCACCGGCGTAGCTGATGCGCGTGGCGAGGATTCGCGCGGCCTCCGGGCCGATCCGGATCTCGCGTGCCGTGCGCATCGGAATCACGGCATCCGAGACGTCGTCCGCGGTCGCGAGCACAAGGACGTCGCGAGCCCGTGGGCCCCAGCAGCCGATGACCGTCAGCTCGTCGGTCACGTCGCGGACCTCGACCGCGGCGCCGGGCTCGGCGTTTGCGCGCACCCAGCCCATGTCCGCCGCTAGGTAGCCGGCCCCGGTCAGCACGCGGAAATGGTCATCCGCCAGGCGCGTGATCGTGACGTCGGCGAGCATCCCCCCGCGCCGGTCGAGGAACTGCCCGTAGATCGCGGCGCCGATCGGCCGATCAACGTCATTCGCGCAGACGCGCTGGAGCAGCCCAAGCGCCGCCGGTCCCTGGACCTCGAACTTGCCGAACGACGAGAGGTCGATCATCCCGACCCGCTCGCGAACGGCTCGATGCTCCTCCCCCACCCGCTCGAACCATTCGGGTTTCGCCCATCCCGCGCTCCGCGGCTGACGACCCGCTCGCTGCCAGGTCGACCCGGGCCGATGGAGATCGGCTCGCTCCCAGCCTGCCTTGGTGCCGAAGACCGCACCCGTCTCCTGAAGCCGACCGTGGAGCGCGGATAGGCGCCGCGGCCGTCCGGCCTCGTCCGCGTCGTACGGGAATCGCAATCGGTAATAGTCGGAGTAGGTCTCGCGCGCCAGACCAGCGACCCACGACGGATCGCGGTATGTATCGGCGAATCGCCATGCCCGGTAGGCGGCCACGTCCACGCCCGGATCGTTCGCGGTGATCCAGCCGGCCAGGGCCCGACCGATGCCGCCGCCACCACCGAACCCGTTGAGGGACAGCCCCGCGGCCATCCAGAAGCCGCGAATGCCCGGCATGGGCCCCATGAGTGGGTTCGCATCCGGGGTCATCGCATCGGGATGGCAGACGAGGCGGATCGCCTCCGCATCGGCCAGAAACGGGAACCGGCGAATCGCGCCGGCCATGAGCGGCCCGAACCGCTCCCAGTCCGGTGGCAGGGACGTCGCGGCGTGATCCCAGGGAACGCCGTCGAGCCAGCGCGCACGCGGCTCGGCCTCGTAGCCGCCGAAGACCATGCCGCCGTGCTCGCTCTTGCCGTACACCAGGTTGTCCGGATCACGGAAGCACGGCATGTCCCGCGGCAATGCATGGCCCGGGACGGCCTTCAGGGCAACGTGCTGATGGTCCACCGGGGTCGACGGGACGAACGCCCCGACCATCGCCGCGACCTGCGGCGCCCACATGCCGGCGGCATTGACGACGATCTCCGCGTCGATGGAACCGCGATCGGTGAGGACCCGCTTCATCTCGCGAGCAGGAGTCAGTTCGAACCCCGTGACGCGGGTGTTGAGCTGGAACCGGACGCCGAGCACACGGGCCGCGTCCGCCACCGCATGCGTCGCGGTATGCGGATCCAGGAACCCGTCGCCCGGGATGTGGACGCCCCCGAACAACGAATCCGGCGAGATCGCCGGCATGAGCGCCCGCGCCGCGTCGGCCGAGATGACGCCGGCATCCAGTCCGATCCCTCGCGCCCGGCTCGCGGTGCGCTCAAGCTCAAGAAGCTGTTCCGGGGACGAGGCCAGCCGCACGCTCCCGACTCGCTCGAACACGCCGAGCCGCTCGTACAACTCAACGCTGTAGCGACGAAATCGCATCATCGTGTTGGATGGGTTGAACATCGTCACGAGTCCCGCCGCCTGGCACGTTGAACCGGCGGTCAGCTGCGCCTTTTCCACGAGCAGCACATCGGTCCAGCCCGCCTCGGCGAGGTGGTACGCGACGCTGCAGCCCGTGATGCCGCCCCCGATGACGACGACCCTGGCCTGGTTCACGTTCGAGGAGCCCTCCTGATCTCGCGTGGCGAGAGGACCGGCACCGAGCCACGCACGGACGTTCGATGCCCCCGCCGTACGGTAGCGGCTCACCGGTCCACTCGCGAGCCCGTCGCGCGCCTACAATCCGCGCATCCCACCTGGATCGGAGTTGAGAGCAGCCGTGTCGCGCGACCAGAACGCCGTCGTCATGGATCGAGCCGCCCTGGAACGTGAGGTCGATCGCATCGAGGGCGCCGTCGCGGATCGCGGGCGCGTCATCCGCGTCCTCGGTTCGATCGCCGTGGCCCTCCACTGTCCCAATGCGGGCGCGCTGATCGCCGGCTTCAAGCGCACCTACGCGGACATCGACTTCGTGGGCTATGGACGGGACGCCAAGGAGATCGCGGCGGCGATCGGCGGGCTCGGCTACATCGAGGATCGCCAGATCTACATCTTTTCCGAGGGCCGACGCGCCATCTTCGATCACCCGTCGGCCGACATCCACATCGACGTCTTCTACGATCGGCTCGAGTTCTGCCACGTGATTCCGCTCGATGGACGGCTCGAAGCTGATGCGCCGACGATCCCGCTCGCCGAACTCCTGCTCTCGAAGTTGCAGATCGTGAAACTCAACGAGAAGGACGTCGTGGACGCGATCCTGCTGCTGCTCGACCACCCGCTCGGGTCGGGTGACGCGGACACGATCGACATCGATCGAATTGCCGCACTGGCGGCCTCGGAGTGGGGTCTCTGGCGAACCCTGACCATGAACCTCGAGAAGGTCGGCGCGCTGGCCGCGACCTACCCCCAGCTCGATGACGCCCAGCGCGTCGGGGCAGCGCATGCGGTGACGAAACTCAAGGCCGCGATCGATGCGGTGCCCAAGCCGCTCGCCTGGCGGATGCGCGACCGGGTGGGTGATCGTCGCCAGTGGTGGACGGACGTGGACGAGGTGCGCTAGGCCTCGCAGCCGGGTCTAGGCCTCGCAGCCGGGTCTAGGCCTCGCGACCGGGTCTGAGCCTCACAGCCGGGTCTGGGCCTCGCGGCCAGATCTCGCATCTACGGCGCGGCTACCCCGGACCTGCCCCGGTCCTGATCGACCTGGTTCATCAAAACGGAGCCGTCCACGCTCGGCCGAACAGCCAAGTCGACGGATAACGAGTAGGGCCGCGCTCGATCAATGGTCTCCTGATGAACCAGATCGATCACCGCGGTTCACGCCCCCGCAGCAACATCTCGCGACCAGCTCTCGCGGCCAACTCGCGCGCTACCCCTCGCCTATGGCCCGAACGGCTGCTTCAAAGGCCGGTGCCGCGGCATGCGCGAGCAGTCGCTCGAAGTGCGCCGCGGCGTAGGCCTCGAAGTCCACGTCGAGCGTACTGATCCCCTGCTGGAGGACGCCCCACATGGCTTCGCGGAAGTCGGACATGATCCGCATCAGGTAGATCCGAGCGAGCCGCTCGGTACGGGCGGAGCCCTCGTACGCCTCCAGCAGCATGGCGTCCTCGGCCGCGGTCAACCCGTGGTTGACCGAGAAGTTGCCGAGATCGAAGAATGGATCCCCGAGCCCCGCGTACTCCCAGTCGAGGATTCGGATCCGCTCGCCGTCGTCGATGAAATTGGCGTTCAGCAGGTCGTTGTGACAGGGCCGAATCTCGACCGGTGACGCGACAAAGGCGGCTTCGATCCGCCGCGCAACCGCGGTCGCGGGCCCGTACGCATCGGGGATGGTGACGCCTCGAGCCAGCGCCAGGGCCCGATAGGCCTCGACGATCCGGAACGGGATGAACAGGCCCGGGATCGCCGGACCATCGTGGATCCGGCGGATCGAGTCGGCGACACGGCGGATCGTCGCCGGTTGATGGACCGCTTCGTCGCTCACGGGTCCCCCGACGATGAACTTCGTCACGAGGTAACCCTCGGGGCGGACGAACGCCACGACCTCGGGTCCCACGCCGACACCGGCGGCCGCGACCGTGGCCGCGTGCTCGACCTCGCGGCTGATACCGAGCAGGTGGGTGTCGTTGCCGGCCAGGCGGACGACATACCGATCCCGGAGGCCGGCGGCCTCGGTCAGGAAGTTCCGGTTGGTGATTCCGCCGGACAGGGCCGTGAACCGCAGGGCGTGCCCGGCGAGCTCCGGAACCCGATGCATCGCGCGTGTCAACTCGTCGAGGAGGGCGCCTCGCGGCGCGCCGTCGGGAGCTGACTCGGGGCCCGACTCGCGGGCGGGCTCAGGGGCTGGCTCGGCGGCCGAGGTCATGCAGCGGGTTGGATCAGGCTCGGGCCCGATCGACGGCTTCAGCCATGCCGTCGGGCATCGGCCGATGCAACTCGACGGGTCGGATGTACTTGTTCACCATGTCGCGCGTTTCGCGTACGCCCAGCACCTGGAAGAGGAACTCGAACTTGGCGGCCTGCGAGGCGAGAATCTCGTCCTTCGTGGCGAGGTCCCAGAGCTGTCGCTTGAACGGGCCGATCGCCTTCTTGCGTGTCGTGTACACGAACTGCTGGTCCGTCTGGTCCGACTTGCGCTCGTCGATGGCGTTCTCGAAGCACCATGCCTCGATCTCGCGATGCAGCTCGGCCGGAAAGGCAGGATGCTCGTAGAGGGCGTTCTGGAACCCGGTCGCGAGATGGATCTCGGCCGTCTCGATGTCGCGGAACGTATGGAACATGTCCTCCGGCAGGGTCGATGCGCCGTGCTGCACGGTTCCGGCGAGCCGGTACTCCTCGCGGGCGACCGCGCCGAGCCGGAGATGGACGTCGAAGTCCACGGCGACCCGCGCAATCGAACCGTCCGGCAGCACGGCGCCACCGTGGGACGTGCCGGTCTGGACGCTGACCTTGCTGATCCCCGCGACGCCCGGTGCGACGCGTTCGAGCTCGCGTCGGAGGCCGTCGAGATAGGCGTGCAGCTCACCCTCGGTCGAATTGGTCTTGCCGACCTCGCCGATCTCGCCACCGATGCTCACCGTCACGCCGTCGGTCTCGAGGTTACGGATAAGCGCAACGAGTTCTGCGGTCCGCTCGAAGTTGGCCCGCTGTTGCTCCTCGACCGTCTCGAACGCGAGATCGACGAGTGTCGAAGCATCGATGTCGATGTTCCGGTAGCCCGCGTCGATCGCGAGCCGGCACGCCCGGCGGATCTCCTCGGTCATCACTTCAGGATCTGCGGCGTACTTCCTGGCGTTGAACTGGTAGTGATCGCCCTGCAGGAAGACCGGACCCTGCCAGCCAGCGGCAACGGCGCCGGCGAGGCACGCAGTCGCGTAGTCAATCGGTCGCTGGTACGTATAGGTCTGCTCGCTCCGCGCGAGCTCCAGGATCACCGCCCCGACATCGTGCGCGGCCGCGGTCTCGTAGATGACCCGGGCCATATCGAACGTCTGGGCCCGGATGTTGATCGCCGGGACCGTGAACCCGGCAACCTCGCCGCGGGCTCGGGCCATGTACAGATCCTGGATGCTGGCCGACCGCGCACCGGTGGCCTGCGAGGCCTCCCACGCCAGCCACTGGGCCGCCGCGGCCGCGCCCTCGTCAGAGGTGAAGGCCGCCGTCCAGGCGACATCGCGAATGGCCTCGCTTCGAAGACGATCGAAGTCATCGATGACCAGCCGGCCGGCATCGATGTGAACGGCCGACCGGATGCGGGCAAGCAGGTCCGCGGCTGAGCTGGCGACGTACGGCATCAGACGAGTCTCCTTCGGTCGGTGGCGACCGTTCGTTGGATCTCGTCCATTATCGTCGCAGAGCGCCAAGGGCGCCCGAGCCGATCAGCTGCCGGGCTTGATCACCATCAGGAAGATGATCGACACGATCATCACGGTCAGGAACATCCCGCCCTGCCGGGTGGCCTTGACCGCGGCGAGGACTGCGGGCGGCGGGCCCGATGGCGATTCGCCCGCGGCCGGCGGAGGAGGCGGTGACGAGGTCAGGTGGATCAGGGCCTCGATCCGCCTGGTTTGCTGGAAGATCGCGAAATAGAGCGCAATCGCATAAATGACAATGGCCACGCTCAGCCAGTAGTTGTGCGAATCGGTGAGGTTACGACCCGAAAGCAGGAGCAGCGCGACGCCGGTGACCGCCTGGACGATGGCCAGGGGGATGATGATGCCTTTCTCGATCTTCTCGTTGATCCTGGCCGAGAAATTCGCGTGCATCGGTTCCTTGCCGCCCATCGCCCCGATCAGCGGAAGAGCGAATGTCGGACCAAACGCGACGATCGCGCCGAAGATGTGCAGCCATAGGAGCCACGGAAACAGGTTCACGAGGACCTCCGAAGTCGATGCGGTGGCCGGTTGGGGCCGGCCTCCCTGTAGGCGTCCACTCGTACCTGGCACGCGGGGACGCACGCTTGCGTCGATCGTAGCGCGTCTCTGGTTGAGAGATACAGCCGAATGTCGCGGCGACGCCGTCGTATGTGGCGGGTCAGTGTCCCTTGGCGTCGTGGGCGTGGCCGTAGCCGACACGATAGCCCGCGATGAGCCGCCCGACTTCGGCCAGCGAGGCCACACCGGCCGTGGCCAGTCCGCCGATGTCATCGCGCCGATGATGGAGATCGGCCTCGAGATCGCCGGCCTTCCGGCCGAGCCGTGCCGCGATCTCCGGCAGGACGCCCCACGCGAAATGCTCGAAGACGCTCCGTGCCGGTTCCCAGGTCGCGAGGACCGCGGGGCCAAGAAGCTGTGGGTGGCCGTGCTCATCGCGGTGAAGTGGGCGCACGTAGTGGGCGGCGACCACACGGGTGGCGCGGCGGGCGGCCATCGAGGGGTCGGCCGCATCCACCGGAGGGGCAGCATCATCCGCCAGAACGAGGACGCATCCGAGGAACGACAGTTCGTCCACCGACAGTCCCAGAGGCGGCTCCGCCCCGAGCCGATCGTAGATCGATTGCAGCGAATCCGCGCGAACGAGTCCGCCGATCCTATCGCCGATGACCACCGCACGGGCAGCGCGCAGGCCCAGCGGCGTCGCGATGTCCGATGCGTCGATTCCGGCGAGGCCGATGTCGGGGCGGAGCGAAGCCAACGTTCCGCGCAGGACATCGGCGGCCAAACCCGAGTCCAACAGGGCGCCGGGAGCCGCAACGATCAGGGGAATCCGACCTTCGACCAGGACCCAGACCAGGGCCGCGAGTTCGGCGTCGAGCACCCCCCGCCGAACGAGTTCCACGAGCGACGGCGGCTCGCCGGACACAGGCTGTTCGGGCATCGGGCGGCTGAGTTCAGGTAGTTCCATCAGCGCGAGCGTAGCCGATGTCGGCCACGGGCTGAGCGAGCGTCTGTCGTGGCCAGAGGATGATCGCGACCCGCAGTGGCGCCGGGCAGAAACGAGCCCGGCGGTGATGCCCGCCGGGCACCTTAGAGCTATTTCGCTTCAGATGAACAGCGAGGACGTCGGTGTCGGCTACCAAGTCAAGGACGTGGGTTCCAGATCGTTGCCGATCGGGCGTCGGATCCGTCCGCGTTCGCGCAAACGGATTGTGGTGCGGCTCAAGGTGCGGGATTGATCTCGAGGGAATTGGACGCGGGGCGTTTGCCTGCCTCGCCGCGTTCGCGCTCGGCGATGCGAAGGCTCCTCCGCGTCATCTCACGCGGAAGGTCCGCGAGATTCTCCGGGCTGGGTTGTAGGTGGCGTCGCCAGCCTGATCGGCCGTGATCGAGCAGGACCCG
>JBDTOJ010000018.1:0-5937 GCA_039933295.1 Chloroflexota bacterium | reverse complement strand
TCGCGCGGGCACGTCCGGACCAGGTCGCGCGGCACGTCCGGACCAGGTCGCGCGGCACGTCCGGACCAGGTCGCGCGGGCACGGTCCCTGCGCCATGGAGCCGCTCGCCGTACCCTGAGCCTCGATGGCACTGGTTCTCGACGGCCTGACGAAGCGGTTCGGGCCGATCACGGCACTCGACGGGATCTCGTTCAGCGTCGAACGGGGCAGCGTGTTCGGGTTTCTCGGCGCGAACGGCGCGGGCAAGACCACGACGATGCGGATCATCCTGGACATCCTCCGCCAGGACAGTGGAACCGCCACCTGGAACGGCATCCCGACTACCGACGTCCCACGCAAGACGTGGGGCTACCTGCCCGAAGAGCGTGGGCTCTACCCGCGCCTCGAGGTCCTCGAACAGCTCGTCTTCTTCGCGTCGCTTTACGCCATTCCACGCAAGGAAGCCGCCGCGCGCGCCTGTGACTGGCTCGCCCGGTTCCGAATCTCGGAATACGAGAAGCGCCGCGCCGAGGAACTCTCCAAGGGCAATCAGCAGAAGGTCCAGCTGATCGCGGCCATCCTCCACGAGCCCGAGGTCGTCATCATGGACGAGCCGTTCGTCGGCCTCGATCCGGTCAACGTGTCGCTGCTCAAGGAAGCGTTCGACGAGATGCGAGGCCGCGGGACGACGCTCGTCTTCTCGACCCACCAGATGGAAATGGTCGAAGAACTGTGCGAGGCGGTCGCGATCATCGACCATGGCCGGCTCGTCCTCGGCGGCCCGATCCGCGACGTGAAGCGATCGAGTGGCCGTCGCGTTGTTCGACTCGGTGTCGAGGGCGACATGGCGCTGCCGTGGCTCGTCGAACTCGACGGCGTGAAGGTCATCCGACCCGGTCAGGACTTCGTCGAGCTCGATGTTGATGCTGGGCACGATCCCCAGGAGATCCTCAATGCCGCGATCGCGCGTGGCGAGCGGGTGACGCAGTTCCTCATCGCCGACCCGTCGATCGAGCAGATCTTCATCGATCGGGTCGGGCGTCCACCGTCCGAGGACCACCACCTGGCCACGGTCGGAGCGGCGACTGGCAGAGCCGGGGCGGGTGGCACCGCGGTCGTCGCGAGCGGCAGCGACGTCAGCGGCAGCGCGGAAGCGAACGAGGATCCCCGATGAGCCCGACCCTTCGCAACACGCTCCGCAACATCATGGCCGTGGCGCGGCGCGAGTTCGTGTTCCGCGGGCGAACACGGACGTTCCGGATCACGACGGCCCTGCTCGTATTCGTTGGGTTCGCGCTGGCGCTGTCGCCGGTCATCATCCGGTTCTTCGATCGCGGTTCGAACGGCGATCGCGTTGAAGTCGTCGTGGGCACGAGCGGCCCGAGCGTCAACGTGCCGCTCACCCTGAGCGCGCTTCTCAACGCGCCAGCCACGGGCACGGGCGGGACGGGGAGCCCCGGGGCCTCGAACCCTGGCGCGTCGCTGGACTACCGCATCGAGTCGAGCGACGACCTGGTGACATCGCGCGCTCACGTCCTCGATGGCTCATCGATTGCGGTCCTCGCCCTCGATCGCACCTCGACCGGCGATCTCGGATTCATCCTCTATTCGAAGGACGGCCCGCTGGCAAGGAGCTCGCTGGTCATCCAGCAGGCGGCCAGCGTGATCGCGATCCAGGACCGGCTGACTCGGCTCGGCGTGCCGCTGATCGATCAGGCCACGATCTTCGCCCCCGCCTCGTTCGAACTGCGCCAGGCCGACCCCAACGCAAAGACCGACAAACCGAATACCGCCGAGGCGTTCGTCGGGACCTTCGCGGTTGGTTTCGCCCTCTCGATCCTCCTGTTCATGGCCATCATCCTGTACGGCCAGTGGGTCGCCTTCAGCGTCGCGGAAGAGAAGAACAGTCGGGTCATGGAGGTCGTGCTGGCTGCCGCGACCCCGTTCCAGCTGCTTTCCGGCAAGGTGATCGGCGTCGGCGGGCTCGCACTCGTTCAATACGTGATCGTGCTCATCCCGTCGGTGCTCGGGATCCTGTTACAGGGCCAGATCGCCTCGATCGTGTTCGGAGGCGGGGGTGGCTCCGTGGACCTGCCGGGCGGCGTTTCCATCGGGCTGCTGGCGGTATTCGGGGTGATGTTCGTGCTCGGGTTCGCGCTGTACTCGGTGCTCTACGCCGGCGCCGCGTCGTTGGTGAGCCGGCAGGAGGACGTCAACCAGATCGTCGCTCCGCTTACGCTGATCTCGGTCGGCGGGTACCTGGTGGCCACGTATTCGAGCACCGGCCTGATCCCGATCGACTCGCCGCTGGTCGTGATCATGTCGTTCATCCCGTTCTTCAGCCCGTACCTGATGCTCGCCCGGCTCGGCCAGGGCGCCGCGACGCCGCTCGATGTAGCGATTGCCGTTGTGCTCCTGATTGTGTTCATCCCGATTGCCCTGTGGGTCGCCGCGCGCCTGTACCGCTCCGGTGTCCTGATGTACGGCCAACGCCCAACGCCCCGAACCTTGTTCCGAGCACTGCGCGGGCAGTAGGGCCTGCGGGCCGAGGCGGCAGGCGCGAGGGCGGGCGACCCGGCCCGTTCCGGCGGCCCGTTCCGGCGGCCACGTTCCGGCGGCCACGCTCCGGCGGCTCCGGCGGCCCCGGCGGCCACGCTCCGGCGGCTCCGGCGGCCACGCTCCGGCGGCCCCTTTACCCGGGCTTTCCTGCCACTTCGACACCCCTGGTCGCTGAGGCACGGTTATGCCCCCAGACCCCGTCGCGGGGGGGCCGGCCCACGGCCCGGCCACCGCCCCGGCGCTGAACCGGACACGCGATTCGTGCTCAGCGCGGCCCGCGCAGCTCGCCTCGGCGCCTTCGGACGCGGCAACTCGCGGAACCAGTTGGCCTTGCCGTACTGCGATGTCGATCTGGCAGGAATGTGAGGGCCAGGAGCCGCCCAATCGGGTCTCGAAGCCAGCCTCGCAGCCGTCGCCCATCGTCCGGGAGAGCGGCGCGGAAGGTGGCGGCGTGGTCGCTCAGCCTTCGATGGTTCGACCGGCCGTCAGCCACGATCAGGCAGACCGAGACTGCGTCGGCTGCCCAGCCCAGATCGGCGGCCACGGCCCCCGCCAGTCGAGCCTTGCGATCGAGCGTTCCGATGGTCTCGCCGACATCGACGATCTCGGTCTTGAGCTCGATGACCAGCAACGCCCGGCGAGCCTCATGCCAGGCCAGGAGATCGATGATTCCACGCTCGCCGTAGATCGAGAACGAGACCTCCGGACGAACGGCCCAACCCAGGTGATCGGTGAGCCACCGGATCGCGGTCTCGGCAAGTCGAGCATGACGAGCGCTGACGGCTCGTTCGAGGTCGCCGCCCCGCCACCGCGGTGTCAGGTCCACGCGAATTTCCAGCGCCGAGGCCACGGCCCGCAGGGAACGAATGCTCACGGAGTCGAGGTGCCCGCGCTCGATCCGCGAAACCGTCCCGTCCGACACCCCGGCGCGCCTTGCCACTTCGACCTGCTGCATGCCGAGCCGAACCCGGACGCTCCGCAAGCGGTTCCCGAACGCCAGATCCTGCATCGCCCGAGTTTGACCCGCGCCACGTATCCGGCGATTACGCGCGGTGCCGTGAGCGCGGGGCACCGGCGCGGGCGCGGGGCACCGGCGCGGATGCGAATGCAGGGGCACGGGTTCGCCACGCAACCACCCAGCCACCACAAACCGCTCATTTGTTCTATTCTGGACCACTCACCTATCCACGATCCTGGTGCTTCACCAGCCACCGTACCGTGGGAAACCGGTTAGTACCCGGTGGATGAATCCACACCGTTCGTGGAAATCTCCGGGTGGTCTGTGGATCATTTCGCGGGCCGCTCTCCCCGATATGGGCCCCGAACCGGCCCGTATCCCCGCCTGAGCACAAGATGGCGTAGACACCACATGTAGCGGATGTGCCCAGACCGCCACCACTACATCTTGTGTTTTTGGGCTTGACCGGTCCCACCAGTCGGCGTAATGTTCGTGGGTCGCTCGATCGTCGTCGTCCAGCCTCAGTCCGGCCGCCAGCAGGGCCGCCCAGGTCGCAAGACCTCGGCCTCTACGGGTGCCCCAACCGGAAATCTGAGGCCCACGACGCGACCGGACGCAGGGGGTGGTTCGCAGCTACCGGAGGCACCGCTCAGCGGGAGGCCGATGGCACGACGATCGACTTCCTTATTGATTGTCGGCAGATTGCCGTCGCGGACCCGCTCACGGTCCTGACGGTCCCCTGCAGCAACCGGCCCCGCAATCGGGACCGGCAGAAGCGGATCCCGCCGCGGCGCCGAAACAAGGACGGCGCCACGGACGGAGAAGGCGAACCGCAGGACGGCAGCACCGTCGGCGGGGATGGAGGAGAGAACAGCATGGCTCAAGCCGAGAGCGCGCCCGTTCCAGCGGTTTCCAACGGAACGAAGATGGCCGGCACTGCGAATCCCGCCGCGGCGGGCACCAACGGCGGCGCCGCATCTGCGGCCAAGGCCGGCCGGTCCGGCAATCAGCGCAACCTCGGCGGCGCCTGGGGCGCCTCGTTCGTCGGCGATGACGGACACGGCAAGCCCGTTGTCGGCCTCTCCTGGCCGCGCCGGAACACCACGCCTGGCATCCATCCCTACGACGAGATCGAGTGGGAGACCCGAACCGCCGGCATCAGCAACGAGAGCGGCAAGAGCGTCTTCGAGCAGAAGGACGTCGAGGTCCCCAAGTCCTGGAGCCAACTCGCGGTCAACGTCGTCGTGTCCAAGTACTTCCGCGGGCACATTGGCACGCCCGAGCGCGAGAGCAGCGTTCGCCAGCTGATCGACCGCGTCGTCAACACGATCGCGGCCTGGGCCGAAACGCAGCGCACGTTCGCCACGGACGAGGACCTTGCCTCATTCAAGGCCGAGTTGACCCATCTCCTCATCAACCAGAAGATGGCGTTCAACTCGCCGGTCTGGTTCAACGTTGGCGTGGAGCCGAAGCCCCAGTGCTCGGCCTGCTTCATCAACTCGGTCCAGGACTCGATGTCCTCGATCATGGATCTCGCCAAGACCGAGGCCATGCTCTTCAAGTTCGGCAGCGGCGCGGGCAGCAATCTGTCCCCGATCCGCTCGGCCCGCGAAAAGATGACCGGCGGCGGCACGGCCAGCGGGCCGGTGAGTTTCATGAAGGGCTACGACGCCTTCGCCGGCGTCGTGAAGTCGGGCGGCAAGACCCGCCGCGCGGCCAAGATGGTGATCCTGGACGCGGGCCATCCCGATGTCCTCGACTTCATCGATTCCAAGATGCTCGAGGAGAAGAAGGCCTGGGCCCTCATCGAGCAGGGCTACGACCCGAGCTTCACGGGTGAGGCCTACGGCAGCGTCTTCTTCCAGAACGCCAACCACTCGGTCCGGGTCACGGACGAGTTCATGCACGCGGTCGAGGATGACGGCGATTGGACGACCCACGCGGTCGTCGGTGGCGAGGCCATGGGCACGTACAAGGCCCGGGACATCTTCCGGCGGATGGCCGACGCGGCGCACCTGTGCGGCGATCCCGGCATCCAGTACGACACGACCATCAACGACTGGCACACATCCGCGAACACGGACCGGATCCACGCATCGAACCCGTGCTCCGAGTACATGTTCCTGAACGATACGGCCTGCAACCTGGCCAGCCTCAACCTGATGAAGTTCGTCCGCGAGGACGGCGAGTTCGATGTCGAGGCCTACCGCTACGCAGCGGCCCTGACCCTGACCGCCCAGGAGATCCTCGTCGACAACGCGTCCTACCCCACCCCGAAGATCGAGGAGAACTCGCACAAGTTCCGGCCGCTCGGCCTGGGCTACGCGAACCTCGGCGCGCTGCTCATGAGCCGCGGTCTGGCGTACGACTCGGACGAGGGGCGCAACTTCGCGGCCGGCCTCACGGCGATCATGCACGGCGAGGCGTACCGCCAGTCGAGC
>JBDTOJ010000017.1:0-4936 GCA_039933295.1 Chloroflexota bacterium | reverse complement strand
CATCCGAATCGCACTGAATGAGCGTGGCCGTACCCGACTTCGGTCGATTACGTCGGTCTGCCGAGCGTGGACGGGTCTGGATTGATCAACCAGATCGATCAGCCGTCGGGACGCCGTTGAAGGTCAGCGCTCCGTCGGGACCGGCTCCACGTCGGCGTCCGTCGCAGGGTCTGGCTCGCGTGGGACGCGGATCGAGCGGCCCTCGCGCCGCTGGAGGCGCTGGGCGGCGCGCGCGGCGACCGGCCCCGTGTCGACGCTCTGGCCCAGCCAGTGGAAGAAGAACGCCGACAGGACCGCCGCGATCGGGATGCCGAAGATAGCGCCGCTGACCCCGGCGATCTTGCCGCCGACCAGGACCGACCCCAGGACCACGATCGGCGGGATGCGCAGCGCCCGGGCCATCAGCCGCGGCTGGAGCACGTTCATGACCGCGAGCCAGCCCACGGCCATCACGATGAGGACGCCGACCACCGCATCGGGACGCGTAACGAGCGCCACGAGGACCGGCGGTGCCCAGGCGAGGAACGGGCCGAAGAACGGGATGGCCATGAGAATGCCGGCCGCCGCGGCGTTGCCCGCGGCATAGTCCAGCCCGAACGCGATGCTGGCGACGAGACCGACCCCGGCATAGGTCAGGCCCATGATTGCCTGGCCGCGCAGGAAGCCGCCGAAGGATTGGGCGACGCTGCGCTCCAGCAGACGGGCCTCCTCCTTGTACTGCGGCGGCGCCAGCCTGAACAGCGAGGCAAGCAACCGATCCCGGTCCGCGACCATGTAGAGCGACAGGATCAGGATCAGGAGCAGATTGGCGATGGCACTGAGGCTCGCCACGGCGACCTGCTGGAGTGGCCCGGCCAGCTCGGCGGCGTACTTACTGAGGTTATCGAGGAAGGCTGCCCCCTGGGCCGAGAGATCAACGTCGGTCAGTCCGAGCGCACTGAGGCGCTCCTGCCAGGGGGCCATGATCGTCGGGAGGTCGCTACGCAGCGTGGGCACGTTGGCGATGAAGTCCTGAATGGATGAAGCGACGGCACCGGCCACGCCGACCACGAGGATCACGAGGCCCCCGAAGAGGACGACGTACACGATCACGACCGCCCCGGCCCGGGTCAGGTGCGCGATTGCGGCGAGCCGCGTCACGAGCGGGGTCAGGATGAACGCGAGCAGCCAGGCCAGGAAGAAGACGAGGATGATGTCGCCGAAAGCCGCGAGCAGATTCGCGAAGAATCCGAGGACCACGAAGGTCAACGCGATGGCCGCGAGGATCAGGACGATATCCAGCCAGCGGCGTTCCCTGGGCGTCAGCTCGAAGCTCAACTCGCCAGCCTCCTCGGTCCCGGTCCGGCCTACCGGAGCCCCATCTTCTCGCGAACTTCGTCCATGGTCGCCGCCGCGATCGGCTTGAGGTGATCAGCGCCCGCCTCGAGCACCCCATCGACCTGCTGCGGGTGCGCCATCAGGTCTGCGTAGCGTTCCCGCGCGCCGGCGTAGTGCTTGATGATCCGCTCCGCCAGGAGCCGCTTCATGTCGACGCACCCCGTGGTCGCCTGTCGCTCGCCCTCCCAGAGCTGGAGGTAGTCCTCGCCGAAGAAGCGCTGGAGCTGGCAGACATTGCAGACTTCGGGCCGGCCGGGATCGGTGCGCTTGATCCGCTGCGTGTCGGTGACCATCGACATGACCTGGCGTCGGATGTCGTCCTCGGAAGCGAAGATCTCGATGGTGTTGTTGAGGGATTTGGACATCTTGCGGACACCGTCCGTGCCGAGGACCACGGGCGCCTCGGTGAACACGGCCTGCGGCTCTGGGAAGGTCGGGCCGTAGCGATGATTGAACGCCCGAACGATCTCGCGCGACAGCTCCAGATGGGCCGCCTGGTCCTTGCCGACCGGGACCGTCGTTGCCTTGTAGATGACGATGTCCGCGGCTTGGAGGACCGGGTAGGTGAGCAGGCCGTGATTGATGTCGTCCGGCTGGTTGAGCTTCTTTTCCTTGTAGGTCGGCGTCCGCTCGAGCCAGCTCACCGGCGTCACGGTCATCAGCAGCCAGGCGAGTTCCGTGTGTTCGGGCCGATGGCTCTGGACGAACAGGGTGCAGCGATCCGGATCCAGGCCGAGGGCGAGGAGGGCGGCAGCCATCTCGCGGGTCTGGCGCCGCATGCGATCGGGGTCGTGGGTGCTGGTGAGTGCGTGGTAATCGACGATGCAGTAGATCGCCTCAAACTCGTCCTGGAGGCGGACATAGTTCCGGATGGCCCCGAGATCGTTGCCGATATGCGGGGCCCCGGACGGCTGGATCCCGCTGAACGTGCGAGCAACGGCGGGGCCGGGTGAGGCAGGGGTCGACATCGTCGCCCGAGTGTAGCGGAGCTAATGCCGCTCGAACGTCCGGTGAGGATGTGCGGTCCCGGCGCGCGCGACGGGCGACCCCGTACCATCACGCGGTGACCTGCCGCGATTCTCTTCCCCAATCGACCCGAGGACGCTGATGAGTGCGCCCATCCGGGTCGCCGTGCTCGGTGCCGGGTCCGTGGGTCGAGAGGTCGTCCGCGCGCTGCTTGAGCGGGCCGATGAACTTCGGGCGGCCGACGGTTCGCCGATCGTCCTCGCGGGCGTTGCCGTGCGCGACGTGGCTCGCGCAGCAGCGGCGGGCATCCCCGAGGCATTGCTGACTGACGCGCCGGCCCACCTCGTGGCGGATCCCGACACGGACGTGATCATCGAATTGATGGGCGGAGACGAACCGGCCCACACCTTCATCTCGGCCGCACTCGCGGCGGGCAAGCCTGTCGTGACCGCCAACAAGCACGTGATCGCCCTCCACGGTGCCGAGCTCGAAGCGACCGCGCGCCGCACCGGGACGCCGCTCCGGTTCGAGGCGGCGGTCGGCGGCGGGATCCCGGTGCTCGGCCCGATCGCGGCTGATCTGGCGGCGAATCGTCTGGACGCCCTGCGCGGCATCGTCAACGGCACGACCAACTTCATCCTGACGGCGATGAGCCGTGAGGCGCGCGCGTACGCGGACGTCCTCGCCGACGCCCAGGTCGCGGGTTATGCGGAAGCGGACCCGGCAGGCGATGTGGAGGGCCACGATGCCGCGAACAAGTTGGTGATCCTGGCGCGCCTGGCCTTCGGGCAGTGGCTCGCACCGGCATCGATCGGCCTCGCCCCGTGGGCGGTCGGCGGGATCCACGGCCTCCCGGGAATCACCGGCGTCACGCTCCCGGACATCCAGGCCGCCGCCGAGCAGGGCTTCGCCATCAAACTGGTTGCTGCGGCTGTTCGGACACAGGATGGGATCACGGCCGCCGTCCTCCCATCGGCGGTGGACCGGGGATCGCCGCTCGGACGGACCGACGGCGTCCTCAATCGCATCGAAGTCGATGGCTCGCCCATCGGGTCGGTCGCGTTCGCGGGGCCCGGCGCGGGCGGCGCGGCGACTTCATCCGCCGTCCTCGCCGACCTCGTCGCGATTTCCCGTCAGGGCGGCAGTACCTGGGCAGGCCTCCGAACGGCATCTGGGCCCGTTGCGGCAGGGCAACCGCCGGACGGCGACGCCTTCGTCGGGCCATCGGGCCTTGCCTACCCGGTGATCCGATGACCGACCGAACGCCCCGCGGCGGCATCCTCGCCCGGTATGGCGAGCGGCTCCCGATCACCGCGGCCACGCCGAACCTGTCACTCGGCGAGGGCAGTACCCCGCTCGTCGCCGTTCCGCGGCTCGGTGCCCAGGTGGGCGTCCCGAACCTCCACGTCAAGCTCGAGGGTATGAACCCGACCGGCTCGTTCAAGGATCGGGGGATGGTCGTCGCCGTGGCCAAGGCGCTCGAGGACGGGGCACGATCCGTGATCTGCGCTTCGACCGGCAACACGTCCGCGTCCGCGGCGGCCTACGGCGCGGCTTCCGGCATCGAGGTGGTGGTGGTGCTTCCCAAGGGGGCCATCGCGATCGGGAAGCTGCTCCAGGCGCTCATTGCGGGCGCGCGGGTCGTGGCGGTCGACGGCAATTTCGATCAGGCGTTGGCCGTGGTCCGGGAAATGGCCGCCGATCCGAACCATCCGATCACCCTGGTGAATTCCGTCAACCCGCATCGCCTCGCCGGGCAGAAGACCGCGGCGTTCGAGATCTGCGACGACCTCGGCCGGGCCCCGGACTATCTCGCGATCCCGGTCGGCAATGCCGGCAACATCAGCGCGTATTGGACGGGGTTCACCGAATACGCGGAGGTCGGGATCGTCGAGCGGCGGCCACGGATGCTCGGCTTCCAGGCGGCCGGCGCCGCGCCGATCGTCCTCGGACATGCCATCGAGCATCCGGACACGATCGCCACGGCCATTCGCATCGGCAATCCCGCCTCGTGGTCCCTCGCCACCAAGGCGAGAGACGAATCCGATGGTCGGATCGAGGCGGTGACGGACGGTGAGATTCTTGCGGCGTATGCGGACCTGGCGCGGCTGGAGGGTATCTTCTGTGAGCCGTCGTCGGCCGCCAGTGTTGCCGGGATCCGCAAGTTGGCCGTGGCGGGGGCGATTGAGCCTGACGCGCTGGTGGTCGCGGTTCTGACGGGCAACGGCCTGAAGGACCCGGATACGGCGGAACGGACGGCCGGTGCCGGGATCATCGAGTCGAACGCCGACGTTGACTCGGTCCGTTTGGCGTTGGGTTGGTAACTATTGTGAGGTTCGTAGGCGCATGACAACGAGTTGGCTGGCCGAGCTGGATGGACATCGGGTCGCGGTCGAGGTGCCCGCTTCGACGGCGAACCTCGGTGCCGGCTATGACTGCCTGGGGATGGCGCTCGATCTCACCAACAAGGTCGTCCTGGAAGTCGCCGGCTGGAACAAGCCCGAACACGAATTGACCGTCATCGGCCAAGGCGAGGGCGAACTCAATGCGGATGCCGAGAACCGGTTCATCCTCGGCGTTGAGGCCGCGATCA
>JBDTOJ010000016.1:0-7539 GCA_039933295.1 Chloroflexota bacterium | reverse complement strand
TCTGCCGTCGCTGCTATGGCCGCAATCTCGCGACCGGCGAGGGCGTCGGCGTGGGCGAGGCGGTCGGCATTATCGCCGCCCAGTCCATCGGTGAGCCTGGTACCCAGCTCACGATGCGGACGTTCCACACCGGCGGCGTCGCCGGCCTGGACATCACCGCCGGCCTGCCGCGGGTCGAGGAGTTGTTCGAGGCTCGCGTTCCCAAGGGCAAGGCCGAGATCAGCCATATCGATGGCGCCGTCTCGGTCGTGCGCGAAGGGACCACCACCAAGGTCAAGGTCACGAGCCGCGAGTCCTATGACTCGATCCTCGCCCTGCCAGCCGATGCCGAGATGCTCGCCGCCCCCGGCGACCTCGTCGAAGCCGGTCAGGTCGTGGCCCGGGTCGCCGGCGATCCCGTCGTCGAGATCGCCTCGCCGGTCAAGGGCTTCCTGGCCAAGACGGACGACGGTCTCGTCGTCCGTGCCGAGGACATCGTCGAACGTGAGTACGGCATCCCGCACAACGCTCGCCTGCTCGTTGCAGACAGCGAGGACGTGCGCGCCGGCGACGCGATCACCGATGGACCGATCAACCCGCAGGAATACCTGGACACCCGGGGCCGAGATGCCGTTCAGCGGTACCTGGTCAAGGAAGTCCAGAAGGTCTACCGGAGCCAGGGCGTCACGATCAACGACAAGCACATCGAGATCATCGTCCGCCAGATGCTCCGGAAGGTCAGGATCGACCAGCCCGGCGACAGCGAGTTGCTGCCGACCGAGCTCATCGATCGCCTCGACTTCGAGGAAGTGAACAACCGCGTCCTCGCCGAGGGCGGCGAGCCGGCAACGGCCCAGGCCGTCCTGCTGGGCGTCACCAAGGCCTCCCTGAACACGTCGAGCTTCCTTGCCGCCGCGTCCTTCCAGGAGACGACCCGGGTGTTGACCGAGGCTGCCATCAACGGCGCCAAGGATCACCTCATCGGACTCAAGGAAAACGTGATCATCGGCAAGCTGATCCCGGCCGGCTCCGGTGCGCCCGCCAACCTGGCGGCTCGCAAGGAATCGGAACGACGAGCGGCCATCGAGGCCCTTGCCGGTGAAGCGCTGGAAGACGGTGGCGAGGCCTACAACCCGTTCCTCGAGGACGGGTCGCCTCGTTCGGCCGACGACGACGCAGCGGGCCTGGCCCGTGCTGCTGCCATCGCCGGATCTGACGACGATTCGTTCAATCCGTTCCTGACCGACGCGGGCTCGAGCTCGGACGACGAGATCGATCCGGACACGAATCCGCTGCTCCAGGGCGAGGCCTCCGCCGAACCCACCGACTGACCGTCCCGGATCGGCGTTCCCAGCGTGGGAGCGCCCGTCCGGGTAACCCGCCTCGGTTGACACCGGATCGGCGAAATTGATACACTCCGCGATCGTGGCTCCGAAAGGGGCGGCGTTCGACATGGGCGTCGAAGCTCATGTCCGAAACCCCATCTGGAGATGGGACTGGGTCCTCGCCGAGGGTCCCGAACACCCGGCGGGTCGACCCGCGGCTCAAGGAGCCGCAGCGACCGATTTGTGCCTTTGAAAGGAGCAGCGTCTTCGTGCCGACAATCAGCCAGCTCGTGCGCCACGGCCGCAAGCCGAAGATCTCGAAGATCAAGGCCCCGGCGATGCGCAAGAACTGGAACAGCCTCCGACAGCGCCAGGTCCCGATTCCGGGAGCGCCTCAGAAGCGCGGTGTCTGCCTGCAGGTTCGGACGATGACCCCGAAGAAGCCGAACTCGGCGCTTCGGAAGATTGCTCGTGTCCGTCTGACCAACCAGATGGAGGTCACGGCCTACATCCCCGGCATCGGCCACAACCTCCAGGAGCACTCAGTCGTGCTCGTGCGTGGCGGTCGCGTGAAGGACCTCCCATCGGTCAAGTACCACATCATTCGCGGGACGCTTGACGCCGCCGGCGTGCGGGACCGCAAGCAGGGTCGGTCGAAGTACGGCGCAAAGGCCACCCCGGTCGTCGGAGGGAAGCGCTGATGCCGCGTCGAGCAAGCATGCCCCGCAAGGCGAAGTACGAGCAGATCCCGGCCAATCGGACGACGGCCCGCTTCCACGCCAAGCTCATGACCGACGGCAAGAAGAATCTGGCCGAGCGGATCCTGCGCCAGGCGCTCGCCCGGGCCGAGGCCTCGGCCAAGCGCCCCGGACTCGAAGTCCTCGAGTCGGCCCTGCGCAACGCCACGCCGATCATCGAGGTCAAGCCTCGCCGCGTCGGCGGCGCCACTTACCAGGTCCCGGTCGAGATCCGCGGCGATCGTCGGCTGTCTTTGGGCGTGCGATGGCTGGTCCAGGCCGCACGCAAGCGAAACGGCAAGAGCATGAGCGAGAAGCTCGCCGCCGAATTCGTGGATGCCATGAACAACCTGGGCGCCGCCGTCAAGCGACGCGAAGACACGCACAAGATGGCTGACGCCAACAAAGCGTTCAGTCACTTCAAGTGGTAATCGGGAAAAGGTACGCACTGTGACACGTCAGGTTTCGCTTGCGCGCACGCGAAACATCGGAATCATCGCCCACATCGACGCCGGGAAGACCACGGTCACCGAGCGGATTCTTTTCTATACCAAGAAGATCTACAAGCTCGGCGAAGTTCACGAGGGCGCGGCCACGATGGACTGGATGCCCCAGGAGCAGGAGCGCGGCATCACCATCACAGCCGCGGCAACGACTTGCCACTGGAACGACTTCCGCATCAACATTATCGATACGCCCGGGCACGTGGACTTCACGGTCGAAGTCGAGCGGAGCCTCCGGGTCCTCGATGGCGCTGTCGTCGTATTCGACGGTGTCGCGGGTGTCGAGCCCCAGTCCGAGACGGTCTGGCGACAGGCCGATCGCTATTCCGTGCCACGGATCTGTTTCATCAACAAGCTTGACCGGACGGGTGCCGACTTCTGGCGCTGCGTCGACATGATCGTCGACCGCCTCGGAGCCCGACCCGTCCCGATCCAGATCCCGATCGGGTCGGAAGACTCCTTCGCCGGCGTGATCGACCTCATCGAGATGAAGGCGATCATCTATCACGACGACCTCGGCAACAACTTCGATGTCGTCGAGATCCCGGAGAACCTCAAGGCGGAAGCTGCGAAGCACCGCGAGAAGATGATCGAGGCCGTCGCCGAGGCCGACGATGCACTGACGCAGAAGTACCTCGAGGGCGGGGCGCTGACGGTCGAGGAGATCCGACACGGGCTCCGCCTCGGGACGCTGCAGTCGAAGTTCGTGCCGGTCCTGACCGGTTCGGCGCTCAAGAACAAGGGCGTTCAGCCGATGCTCGACGCCGTGACCGAATTCCTTCCGTCGCCGCTCGACGTGCCCCCGACCATCGGGCTGCGTCCCGGAACGGACGAGGAGCTGGTTCGCGTCGTCGATGACAAGGAACCGTTCGCGGCCCTGGCGTTCAAGATCGCTGCCGACCCGTTCGTCGGGAAGCTCGCGTTCTTCCGCGTCTATTCGGGCACGCTGAAGGCGGGCTCCTACGTCCAGAACACGGCCAAGGGCAAGCGCGAGCGAGTCGGGCGGATCCTCCAGATGCACGCCAACCACCGCGAGGAGATCGACGAGGTCTACGCGGGCGACATCGCCGCGATCGTCGGCCTCAAGGACACCTTCACCGGCGACACGCTGTCGGACATCGACCATCCCATCCTCCTCGAGACCATCTCCTTCCCGGATCCGGTCATCGAGGTCAAGATCGAGCCCAAGACCAAGGCCGATCAGGACAAGATGGGCATCGCCCTCCAGCGCCTTGCTGAAGAGGACCCAACCTTCCGGGTCAAGACGGACCCCGAGAGCGGGGAGACCCTCATCGCGGGTATGGGCGAGCTCCACCTCGACGTCATCGTCGACCGGATGGTCCGCGAGTTCAAGGTCGCCGCGAATGTCGGACGCCCGCAGGTCTCCTATCGCGAGACGATCCGTCGCCTGGCCGAAGGCAATGGCCTGTTCAAGCGCCAGACCGGCGGCAAGGGCCAGTTCGGGCACGTCGTCCTGAATGCCGAGCCGGGCGAAAAGGGCACAGGGTTCGAGTTCGTCGACAAGATCGTCGGCGGCACCATCCCGCGCGAGTACATGCGCGCGGTCCAGATGGGCATCAAGGAAGCCCTCGAGACCGGCATCTATGCCGGGTTCCCGATGGTCGACGTCAAGGTGACCGTCTTCGATGGCTCGTACCACGAAGTCGACTCCTCGGAGATGGCGTTCAAGATCGCTGCATCGATGGCGATCAAGGATGCCGTCGAACGGGCAAGCCCGGCTATCCTTGAGCCGATGATGCGGGTCGAAGTGACCATGCCCGACTCGTTCATGGGCGACGTCATCGGCGACCTCAACAGTCGTCGAGGGATCATGGAAGGCACGGAGAACCGGGGCACGACCACGGTCGTCCGGTCCGCCGTTCCCCTCGCCGAGATGTTCGGCTACGCCACGGACCTGCGGTCGATGACCCAGGGTCGGGCGAGCTATTCGATGGAACTGTCCCATTACGCCGAGGTCCCGGGCAATCTCGCCCAGGAACTCGTCGCCAAGTCTCGCGTTTCGTAGCGTCGGCAGAAGAGCCAGGAGCAGCCAAGATGGCCAAGAAGAAGTTCGAGCGCAACAAGCCGCACGTGAATATCGGCACGATCGGCCATATCGACCATGGCAAGACGTCGCTGACCGCGGCGATCACCAAGTACCTCCACCTGAAGGGTGGGGCGGAGTACCGGGCCTTCGACACGATCGACAACGCGCCCGAAGAGCGCGAGCGCGGCATCACCATCGCGATCGCCCACGTCGAGTACGAGACCGACGCGCGCCACTACGCGCACGTCGACTGCCCCGGACACGCCGACTACATCAAGAACATGATCACCGGTGCCGCCCAGATGGACGGCGCGATCCTCGTGGTCGCCGCGACCGATGGTCCGATGCCCCAGACCCGCGAGCACATCGTCCTGGCGCGCCAGGTCGAGGTGCCGTTCATCGTCGTCTTCCTCAACAAGGTCGACGCGGTTGACGATCCCGAGCTCCTCGACCTCGTCGAGCTCGAGGTCCGCGAGCTCCTCAGTAAGTACAACTTCCCGGGCGACGACATCCCGTTCATCCGTGGCTCTGCGCTCAAGGCCCTCGAGGCTCCGGCCGATCCATCGGATCCCGCCTATGTCCCGATCCAGGAGCTCATGGATGCGGTTGACAGCTACATCCCCAACCCCGAGCGCGCCATCGACAAGCCGTTCCTCATGCCGGTCGAGGATGTCTTCGGCATCAAGGGCCGCGGCACCGTCGCCACGGGCCGGATCGAGCGCGGCATCGTCAAGGTCGGCGACGAGGTCGAGCTGATCGGCGTCAAGGCGACCCGCAAGATCGTCATCACCGGCGTCGAGATGTTCAAGAAGCTGCTCGACGAGGGTCGAGCCGGCGACAACGTCGGCTGCCTCATGCGCGGCATCGAGCGCGAGGAGATCGAGCGCGGCCAAGTCCTGGCCAAGGCAGGCTCGGTCAAGCCCCACACCAAGTTCCAGGCGCAGGTCTACGTCCTGTCCAAGGAAGAGGGTGGTCGGCACACCCCGTTCTACAACGGCTACCGACCCCAGTTCTACCTGCGGACCACCGACGTCACCGGATCCATCGGCCTGCCCGATGGGGCCGAGATGGTCATGCCCGGCGACAACGTCGAGATGAGCGTCGAGCTCATCACCCCGATCGCGCTCGAGACCGGCCAGCGTTTCGCCATCCGCGAGGGTGGTCGGACCGTCGGTGCCGGCGCGATCACGAGCATCACCGAGTAACTGATGGCAAAGCAGCGCATCCGCATCCGTCTCAAGGCGTACGACCACCGACTGCTCGATCAGTCGGCGGCCCAGATCGTGGAGACTGCCCAGCGCACCGGGGCCGACATCATCGGTCCGGTGCCGCTGCCCACGCGCATCGAAAAGTTCACGGTCCTGCGTTCACCGTTTATCGACAAGGACAGTCGAGAGCAGTTCGAGATCCGCACCCACAAGCGGCTCGTCGACATCATCGACCCGTCCTCGAAAACGGTTGACGCCCTGATGCGACTCTCGCTACCCGCGGGCGTCGACATCGAGATCAAGATGTAATGGGAATCGGACTGATTGGCCGGAAAGTCGGCATGACCCAAGTCTTCGAGGCCGACGGCACCATGGTCGCGGTATCCGTGATTAAGGTCGCCCCGAACACCGTCACCCGCCTCCGTACCGAGGACCGGGACGGCTATGCGGCCGTGCAACTCGGGACCGAGGAGAAGAAGAAGCTCACCAAGCCCGAGCTCGGACAGCTCAAGGGTCTGCCGAGCCTCGGCACGATCCGCGAGTTCCGGATGGACGACCTGTCGGGTTACGAAGTCGGCCAGACGATCGGGATCACGGATCTCTTCGCCGCCGGCGACCTCGTCGACGTGACCGGCGTCTCGAAGGGCAAGGGCTTCGCGGGCCACATCAAGCGCCATCACTTCGCCCGTGGTCCCAAGACCCACGGCTCCGATCACCATCGAGCCCCTGGCTCCATCGGCCCGGGCACGACGCCCGGACGCGTCTACCGGGGCCTCAAGATGGCCGGCCACATGGGCGACGAGCAAGTCACGACCAAGAAGGTGAAGGTCGTCCAGGCGGACGCCGATCGCCAGCTGCTCCTGATCAAGGGCACCCTGCCCGGATCCCGAGGCAGCCTGATCCTCGTGAAGAAGGCCTGAGCAATGACCCAGACCACTCTGTACGACCGAACCGGCGCGACCATCGGCAGCGTTGAGCTCAACGACGAGCTCTTCGATGCCCCGGTCAACCTCGCCGTGCTGCACCAGGTCGTGACGGCCCAGCTGGCCGCTCGACGAATCGGCACGCACGACACCAAGACCCGGGGCGAGGTTCGCGGTGGCGGCGCCAAGCCGTATCGCCAGAAGGGCACCGGGCGCGCGCGCCAGGGCACCAAGTCCGCTCCGCATTTCCGCGGCGGCGGCGTCGTGTTCGGCCCGCACCCGCGCTCCTACGAGCAGCGCCTGCCGAAGAAGATGCGTCGACTGGCGCTCCGTGGCGCCCTCACTGCCAAGCTTGGCGACGAGGCGATTCGCGTCGTGGACGCGTTCATGCTCGAGCGCATCAAGACACAGGACTTCGTTGGTATCCTCGCCGCGCTGAACGCGACTGGCCGGGTACTGATCGTCGCCCCGGGCGCGGACGAGCAGCTCAAGCTGTCGGCCCGCAACCTGCCGAAGGTCGAGGTCATCCTGGCCGACTCGCTGAATGTCGTCGACCTGATCAAGGCCGACACGATCGTGATCGAGCAGCCGGCCCTCGCCCGCATGGAGGAGGTGTACCTGTGAGCGCCCTCACCGCTCCGGAGATCATTCTCCGTCCGGTCATCAGCGAGAAATCGATCGACGAATCGACCCGTGGCAAGTACACCTTCGCCGTGCACCGCAATGCCAATAAGATCCAGATCAAGGCCGCCATCGAGGAGCTCTACAAGTCCGACAAGGTCACCGTCGTGGCCGTGAACGTCGTGACGAAGCAGCC
>JBDTOJ010000015.1:0-6085 GCA_039933295.1 Chloroflexota bacterium | reverse complement strand
GGTCGGACCGTCGGTGCCGGCGCGATCACGAGCATCACCGAGTAACTGATGGCAAGAGTAGAAGCCCGACCCACCCTCCAGCTCGCCTGCACCGAGTGCAAGGAGCGGACCTACACCACGCGGAAGAACCGGAAGAACGATCCGAACCGGATCGAACTGAACAAGTTCTGTCCCCGCTGTCGTAAGCACACGCTCCATCGGGAGGCGAAATAGCCAACCCGCGCTCCGCAGGGGTGTAGCTCAATTGGCAGAGCACTGGTCTCCAAAACCAGCGGTTGTAGGTTCGAGTCCTATCGCCCCTGCCACACCTGAAAGGCAATGTACCAACCCGTGACCCGTATCCGCCGCTTCATTGCCGAAGCGGTTTCCGAGCTGAAGAAGGTCTCCTGGCCGACGGTCGAGCAAACCCGCAACCTGACCGTACTCGTCTTTGCGGTCAGCCTCGCGGTCGGCCTCTACGTATTCGTGTTCGATCGCCTCTTCCAGGGTGTCATCGGCTTCCTGTCGAAGGCGATCTCATGAACACCGGCGTCACCGAGACCGAGGCCAAGGTGCCGGAGAAGCGCTGGTACGTGATCCACACCTACTCGGGCTACGAGAACAAGGTCAAGGCCAATCTCGAGCATCGAATCGAGTCCATGGGCATGGACGACCGGATCTTCCAGGTCCTCGTCCCCATGGAGGATGAGATCGAGATCCGCCAGGGCCAGCGCCACACGGTCCAGAAGAAGGTCTATCCGGGCTACGTGCTGGTGGAGATGATCCTAGATCCGGACAGCTGGTTCGTCGTCCGCAATACCCCGGGCGTGACCAGTTTCGTCGGCGGCTCGAACATTCCGGGCGTCCGGAGCGAACCGATCCCGCTCGATGAAAACGAGGTCAAGCAGATCCTCCGGCACATGGGAGTCGAGACGCCGAAGTTCCGCGTCGCGTTCACCAAGGGCCAGAGCGTCCGCGTCACCGACGGGCCGTTCTCCGAGTTCATTGGAACCGTCGACGAAGTCAATCCAGAACGAAACAAAGTCAAGGTCCTGGTCAGCATCTTCGGCCGTGAGACACCGGTCGAACTCGACTTCCTGCAAGTCGAGAAGCTCTAGGCAAGCAGAAGGGACCCGCCCACGTGGCCAAGAAGGTACGAATCGTCCTCACGCTCCAGCTCCCGGCCGGCAAGGCAACGCCTGCCCCGCCGGTCGGCACCGCGCTGGGACCGCACGGCATCAACATCGTTGAGTTCACCAAGAGTTACAACGAGAAGACGGCCGACAAGGCCGGCTCGATCATTCCGGCACAGATCACCGTGTACGAGGATCGCTCGTTCACGTTCATCCTCAAGACCCCACCCGCCGCCGACCTTCTTCGGAAGGCTGCCGGTGTCGACAAGGGTGCCACCACGACCAAGCGCGAAATGGTCGGCAAGGTGACCCGAGATCAGGTCCGCGAGATCGCAACGGTGAAGATGGCCGACCTGTCGGCCAACGATCTCGACGCGGCCGCGCGAATGATCGAGGGGACAGCCCGCAGCATGGGCATCGAGGTCGTCGGCTAGCCGGCACGAATCGTCATCCGGCCCAGCGCCGGCGCAAACCCCACGACACGGGGGAGATCGGCAGCCCCGATCGACTCAGGAGAACCGAACCATGGCGCACGGCAAGAAGTACACCGAATCAGCGAAGCTCGTCGACCGCGAGAGGACCTATGAGCCGGCCGAAGCGGCCCAGCTCGTCAAGGACACCTCGACGGTTTCCTTCGATGCATCCGTCGAAGTGCACCTTCGACTCGGCGTCGATCCACGCCATGCCGACCAGATGGTCCGCGGCACGATCGTCCTTCCGCACGGGACCGGCAAGATCGTTCGGGTCGCCGTCTTCGCCCAGGCCGAGAAGGCCCAGGAGGCGCTCCGCGCCGGTGCCGATGAAGTCGGCTCCGACGATCTCGTGAAGAAGATCGAGGCCGGCTGGCTCGAATTCGACGTCGCCATCGCGACGCCGGACCTGATGGGTCAGGTCGGACGCCTCGGCAAGATTCTCGGACGGCGCGGGCTGATGCCGAACCCCAAGTCCGGAACGATCACCTTCGATGTCGACCGGGCGGTCCGCGAGGTCAAGGCTGGGCGCGTCGAATTCAAGGTTGACAAGGCAGGCATCGTCCACGTGGCCGTGGGCAAGGTCAGCTTCGAGGCGGACCAGATCGTCGCCAACCTGGCGGCGCTCATCGACGCGATCAATCGGGCCAAGCCCGCCGGCGCCAAGGGGACGTACCTCAAGGGGCTGAGCATCGCCTCGACGATGGGCCCCGGCATCCGGCTCGATATTCCGAGCGTGCTCGCGGCCGCAGCAGCCGCCTGATCGCCTCACGGCGGGGAGTTCCCGCCGACCATACGCGATGACGGCCGAGAGGCGCGTCATCTGGCAACAAGACAAGACGGACCGCTAAAGACAGCGTGGGTCCTCTGATCGCGGCCAACGGGCCAACGATCGGGACTTGATCCGCCGGATCGGACCGGGCCAGCGCCCGGGGACGACGGTGACCACGCCGAGGCAGGGAAATTGCCTCCGCCCTCGCGGGCGGGCGCCGCCCCTGCGGTCAAGGCCTCGCCCCGTTGGGCGACCGTCGCAGGGGTGACCGATGGAAACATCGAGCGCCCACCGCCGCGCGCCGGCTGCGCGCAGAAGCACGGAGGGCACCATGCCAACCGAGGCCAAGCGACGGGTCGTCGATGAGCTGCGTCAGCAGCTCGATCTGAGCTCGACGCTCATCGTCTCGGAGTATCGGGGTCTCACGGTCAAGGAGATCGCCGAGATCCGACGAAGCCTGCGCAAGCAGGACGTGACGTACCGGGTTGTCAAGAACCGGCTGATGAAGATCGCTGCCTCCGAGACGCGGGGATCGGCGATCAATGAGCTCCTCGTGGGACCGACCGCGATTGCGTTCGGATCCGACGAATCGGCGACCGCCAAGGCGGTCATCGATGCCATCAAGCCGTTCAAGCAGGTCCGGATCACCGGAGCCCTGCTCGGTAGCCGCACCATCGACGCCGCTGGTGTCACCAGGTTGGCAGCACTTCCCTCGCGGGACGTGCTGCTCAGTCAGGTCGCCGGCGCGATCGCGGCTCCCATGGCAACCATGGCCGGACTGTTCGACGCGCCGCTGCGCGATGTCGCCGGTCTGGTCGCCGCACTCGCCGACAAGCGGTCGGCGGCTGCCTGACGCCACACCTCGTCCATCCCCATACCCGACTCACCATCAGGAGATTTGATCCACATGGCAACCATGACCGCTGATCAGCTGCTCGAAGCGTTCGAGAAGATGACCGTCCTCGAGCTGTCCGACTTCAAGAAGAAGTTCGAGGATCGCTTCGGCGTCACCGCCGCTGCGCCCGTAGCAATGGCATCCGGCCCCGCCGCCGGCGCCGCCGAGGCCGCACCCGTGGCCGAAGAGCAGACCGAGTTCACCGCGACGCTCACCGAAGTCGGACCGAACAAGATCCCCGTGATCAAGGTCGTCCGCGAGCTGACCGGTCTTGGCCTCAAGGAAGCCAAGGACGTCGTCGACGCCGCCCCCAAGGCGGTCAAGGAAGGCGTGACCAAGGACGAGGCCGAGAAGATCAAGGCTGCTCTCGAGGACGTCGGCGCCAAGGTCGAAATCAAGTAGTACCGCTCGGATCGGCCCAGGCGTTCGTTGCCGGCTTCGCGCGATCGTTGACGCACGTCTCAGTGCGCTCACGACCACGCTTGCCTGGCGCCTTCGCCTGGGACCGACCGATCGTCGCTACGGCTTCGGGCCGGTCCGCCGGGTCAGGCGCTTCGTACCTGAGCGATCGGCGCTACGGTCCGGTGCGTCCGAGCCCCGACCGATCGGAGTCACGGCCACGGACCGGTCGTTCGTGCGCTCCGGCGGGCTACGAGTCGGTTGACAAATCAAGGAATCGCGATATCCTTAGCCGTTCTGTGAGCCCCGCCTTTCCATCTCCCCACGCCCTCCGTCAAGGAGCCGTCGTTCATGCTGTCTCCCGCTGAATCGTCGACCTTTTCTGCTTCGGCCGCCGCGCGAAAGCGCTACGCGCGAATCCCAGAGGTCCTGCCAGTCCCGAACCTGATCGAACTCCAGCTGGAGTCGTTCAAATGGTTCATCGAACGCGGCCTCCGGGAGCTCTTCGACGAGATCAGCCCGATCAAGGACTTCACCGGCAAGGTCATGGAGCTCCAGTTCCTGGACTACGAGTTCGGCGACCCGAAGTACTCCGAGGAGGAGTGTAGGACCAAGGACCTGACCTACAGCCGCCCGCTCTACATCAGCGTCGAGCTGTTGATCAAGGAGACCGGCGAGATCCAGCGCCAGCGCGTCTACATGGGTGACTACCCGTGGATGACCGATCTCGGCACCTTCGTGATCAATGGCGCCGAGCGCGTCGTGGTCAGCCAGCTCGTCCGTTCCCCGGGCGTCTACTACAGCGAAGTCGAGGATCCGGCGTCGGGCCGCATGCTCTTCAGCGCGAAGGTCATTCCGAACCGCGGCGCCTGGCTCGAGTTCGAGACCAACAACAAGGACCAGCTCTGGGTCAAGGTCGACCGCAAGCGCAAGATTGCCGCCACAACGCTCCTGCGTGCCGTCGGTTACGAGACCAACGATGAGATCGCTGCGCTGTTCAGCTCGATCGACATCGATCCGGACCACCCGTTCATCGCCAACACCCTGGACAAGGACGTCACCCACACGCCGTCCGAGGCCCTGATCGAGGTCTACAAGAAGCTGCGCCCGGGCGATCCGCCCACCGGCGACAACGCCAAGCAGCTCGTCGAGGGCCTGTTCTTCAACTTCCGCCGCTACGACCTCGGTCGGGTCGGCCGCTACAAGTTCGGCAAGAAGCTCCAAGGCGCAGCCGATCACATGGGTATCGAGTTGCCCGTGGACCAGCGGACCATCACCCGCGAGGACATCGCGGCGATCGTCGGACACCTGATCGAGTGCAACCGCGGCATGCACACCAAGGACGATATCGACCATCTCGGCAATCGACGCATCCGGGCGAACGGCGAGCTCATCCAGAACGCGTTCCGGATCGGCCTCCTTCGCATGGAGCGTGTCGTCCGCGAGCGGATGACGATCCAGGAGATCGACAAGGCAACCCCGAACGCGCTCATCAACATCCGGCCCGTCGTGGCTGCGATGAAGGAGTTCTTCGGCGGCAGCCAGCTGAGCCAGTTCATGGATCAGACCAACCCGCTGGCCGAGCTGACGTCCAAGCGACGGCTGTCCGCGCTGGGCCCGGGCGGTCTGTCCCGCGAGCGCGCCGGCTTTGACGTCCGCGACGTTCACCACAGTCACTACGGCCGGATCTGCCCGATCGAGACGCCCGAAGGTCCGAACATCGGGCTGATCGGATCGCTCGCGACCTACGGCCGGATCAACAGTTACGGGTTCATCGAGACGCCCTACCGCCGCGTCAAGCGGACGGTTGCGTGGGATGACGCCGACCTGCTGACCTTCGAGGCAGGAGGTGACCTCGCCGCCAAGGGCGGTGCCGTCATTCTCAAGCGTGGCGAGCCCATCAACGCGGCCGCTGCCGCGGAACTCAAGCGCCAGAAGGCCAATGCGTTCCCGATCCGCCCGATCGTCACCAACCACATCGAGTACCTGCCCGCCGACGAGGAGGAGCTGCACGTCGTTGCCCAGGCCAACTCGCGCCTCGACACTGACGGTCACTTCATCGAGGAGCGCGTTGCCTCCCGGTTCCAGGACGTCTTCCCCGAGGCACGGCCGGACCAGATCGAGTACATGGATGTCAGCCCGAAGCAGGTCGTTTCGGTCGCGACGGCGCTCATCCCATTCCTCGAGCATGACGATGCCAACCGAGCCCTGATGGGTTCGAACATGCAGCGCCAGGCAGTCCCGCTCCTGGAGCCCGAGGCTCCGATCGTGGGTACCGGCATGGAGGAGCGCGCCGCGCGTGACTCCGGTCAGGTCGTCATGTCGACTCGAGCCGGTGTCGTGACGAGCGTGACCGCCGAGCGGGTCCGGGTCGAGGCTGACTCCGGCGAGCTCGACGAATACAAGCTCCTCAAGTTCGTCCGCAGCAACCAGGGCA
>JBDTOJ010000014.1:0-3258 GCA_039933295.1 Chloroflexota bacterium | reverse complement strand
CTCAATGGCCACAGAACGAGCTGCCGCAATGAGAATCTGCAAGGTCGTTATGCGCTGCTGGCCGTCAATAATGGACCGCGAACCAATCATCCCGACCTGAGTCAACGACTGCTCGAGGACCACTGCTCCCAGAAAGTGGGGGATCGCATCGTTCTCCGGGATCTTGTCAAGTTGGCGATCACTAACCTCTCGGACATCCTCCCAAAGTGGCTCCCACTGCAGCTCTCTTGTCCACACGTACGGACGCTGGTAGAGCGGCACCACGTAATGCACGGGTTGCCCAAAGATCGCCGCGAGATCCACGGTGTCAGCCTTCACGCGCGCACCGGACACATCGCCCGGTAGTCGCACCACTGGCACGGCTTGCCCGGCGTCGCCGCAAAGTCGCCCGTTCGCATTCTTCCCACGCGTTCCAGTATGTCCGCCCGAGCGGCGCCGAGTTGCTCGTCCGTGCGAGTCGTAGAAAGTCGCAAGGCGGATTCCGTGAAGTAGAGGGTCACCTTCTCTGGGGTTCCGAGGCCCAGAGCATCCCGGCAGGCCAGCGCATAGATTGAGAGCTGGAGGCTGTCATCGACGCCCTTCTGGGATTCTACGCGGCCGGTCTTGTAGTCGATGACCTCGATGCCACCGGACGGGAGCCGATCGATCCGGTCGATCGACCCACCGAGGATGACCGGCGCCGAGCCGTCTCCCGGGTCGATCGTCAGCTGGAAGCTGAGTTCCTCAGCCAGAGCCTCGCTCAGCGTGCTGACCTCGCCCTGCCAGAAGTTGTCCAGGAGCGTCGCCACCCGACGCTGGTAGCCGTCCTCGACGACCTGGTCCCCGAACGCGGTCGGCACCCAACGGGCCCGAAACTCCCGCTCAAGATCCTCGCGACTCGGCGGCGGCTCGCCACGAGCCGCCCGCTCCCGACGCTCCTTCGTGAATGCTTCGAACGCCTCGTGCGCCGTGGACCCGAACGCAAAGGCCGCGACCGGTCGGTCGGGCTGCGGCATCCGGTAGACGTAGCGTAAGGCGTACTGGAGCGGGCACTTGTCGTAGACGCTAAGGGACGAGTAGCTGAAACCTCCCGGCAGCGGCGCGACCTGCAGAAGGTTCGCACCGGCCCCGCCGTCGAGCGCCAGCGTCCGGAAGGTGAACGGATCCAGGCCGGCGGCTCGTGCTTCGTCGGCCGACATGGCGGCGGCTCGAGCGAGATCCGTCAGGTCGTTCGTGAACGTGGATCTGGCTACCTCGCCCTCCGGGTCCGCTCGGTCCGTTGACTCCATGAGCCCCATGAGTTCACTCGCGCGGAGGCGCATCGCGAGCCGCCGCTCGCGAGCCGTCGGCAGCGGCATGACCCGGCGGACGGCTGCGGCTGCATCAGCGAGGGCCAGTGGTGCCTCGCGATCGGGCTCCGAGCCCGGCTCATCGGACGCGTCCGGATCGGCCGTGCCGTCGGCGAGCTTCTCGGCCACCGTGCGACCAGTCCGGTCGATGACCACGAGCTCGGCGCCGGCTTCGGCGAGCAGTTCCCCGATGAACCGCGACGGTTCCTTCTTGCCGGCCTCCCCGGGATGCGTCGTGAGGATGAGGTGCTCCTGGGCCCGCGTCATCGCGACGTAGAGCAGCCGCCGTTCTTCCTCGGTATGCAGGTCGCCTGGCGGGACAGTTTCCCGGAGCAACTCCGGCGGGAAGATCCCGCCCCAGCCTTCGCGCGTCGGCCATTCGCCTTCGAGGAGGTGGGGAACGAAGACGACCGGGAATTCCAGGCCCTTGGCCTGATAGAGGGTCATGAGGCGAACGCCGTCGAGGTCCTCGGACAGCTCGACGCTGGTCGGGAGTTCGCCGCCTGCCTCCTGGTAGGCATCGAGATAGGCGACGAACCCGGCGAGCGTGCCGCGCGGATTGGCGCCCTGCCAGTCCGCCGCAAACCGGAGGAACGACGCGATGTTGGTGACGGTCCGCTTGGCCTCAAGCGTGTCGGCCGCGATGAGATCGAGGACCTGGCCGGTTCGTTCGACATACCGCTCCAGGATCGTGAACGGACCGTCGCGGAATGTCAGCGGGTTGAGGTCATCGATGATCCCGAGGAGGATCCGGAGCTTCGCACGCAACCCGGCTGCCGCGTCAACGATCACGGTCGCCGGCTCTCCGCCCTCGGTAGTTTCACCCGGAATGTCGACCTTGAGGTCGCCTGACGCGACGATGGCTCGAGCGGTCTCAAGAAGATGCGCCCGCTCGAACTTGGCTGCGCGCGAGACCTTGAGGATGTCGAGGGCATCCATGCGCCACGGCCCGGCCGACATCGTGCGAACCAACGCGACGTCGTCGTGGGGGTCCGCGACGGCGCGCAATGCCTGCTCCAGGTCGCGGATCTCGGGCGTGTCGAAGAGGCTCAAGCCACCGACGACGGTGTACGGAATGTCCTCGTCCCGGAGCCGCGACACGATCGCGTCCCGGTGTTTGTGCTTGCGATACAGGATCGCGAAGGCGTTGAGCGGATAGCCCATGCCGTCGCTCATTCGGTGACGCGCCTTGATTGCATCGACGATCGCGACGGCCTCGTCCTCGGGCCCGGCACACATCAGAAGCTCGACAGGCTCGCCGTCATGACGCGTCGTCGTGAGCCGCTTGTCGGGCGCGAAGCGAGTCGCGTTGTTGCCGATCAGGCGGTTTGCCCCAGCGAGGACGTGGCCGACCGATCGGAAGTTCTCCTCGAGCGGCAGCCGCGGCGGCGGGCCGGGCGGCAACGCCGTCGGGTCGTGGGCGGGCGCCTTCGAGAAGCGTGCGTCGAATTCTGCGAATGCGGCGAAGCTGGCGCCCCGGAACCGGTAGATCGACTGGTCGTCGTCGCCCACGACCATGACGTTGTCGGGTCGATCCGGGGTGCGGCCGAGCAGGTCGATGAGCTCAATCTGGGCGACGTTCGCGTCCTGGAACTCGTCGACGAGGATGTACCGGAACTGCCGCTGCCAGCGGCGCAGGACGTTCGTCCTCGTCTTGAAGAGCTGGGTCACGGCTGCGATCTGCTCCCCGAAGTCGAGGGCCCCGCGCCGGGCAAGTTCCTCTTCGTACGCGAGGTAGACCTGCGCGAGCTCGGCGAGCCGGAGGACCTCGAGCGCAGCCCCATCGATGACGTAGGTGTCCGCAAGGACGTCGATCCGCGGTTGCTCGTCTCGCGCGAACCAGTTTCGGTATTCGGCCCGGCCGGTACCAGCGAGAGTTCGGCGCGCTTCGCGGTCGGCCGTCTTCTCGACCTCTTCGGGCTTGTAGTTC
>JBDTOJ010000013.1:0-11498 GCA_039933295.1 Chloroflexota bacterium | reverse complement strand
CGTCAGTGCGGGGATTCCGAGGGCTTCGGCGTGTCGGAGGGTCGAGGCGTGTTCGACGGGAATCCCGATCCGCCCGAGTCGTCGCTCGAACCTGGCGATGGACTCTCGCTGTGATCGTCCGAAGCCTCGGGAGTTGAACTGGACCGTGGCGCGCGCGACGATGTCGGGCTGGGCGATTCGCTCGGTTCGAGCGAGTCGTCGGGCCCGTTGCTCCCAGATGGCTCCGCCGATTCCGACGGCTCAGCGGACTCCGAGGGTCCGACGCCATCAGAGATCGACGGCGATGGAGACGGCGATCCGACGAGGCCCGAAGGGTCTGAGGATCCGTCCCGCCCGAGGAAACCACCGATGGCTCCCGCGGTTCCCAGGGCTGCCACCCCGGTCAGCGATACCGCAGCAAGCAGGACTGCCAGGACATAGGCCATCGCGGCCGCACGAACCTGGACGGGCCGTCCGGCTGCGCCCGCAGCGGTCGCCCACGCCGAATGCACGCTCGCAATGAAGTTCGCCGGTCCGGGCCTGGCCAGGAGCGCGCCGAGGAAGCCCGCGGTCTGCGGTGCCGGCTCTCTGGCTACGGCGGTCATGACACGATCGACGAAATCTCCGGACCGCGTCGCCGGATCGGCCGGCATCGCCCGCTCCAGGAGTCGCGCAGCAGCGTAGGCCTCGGCAAGCTCCGAGTCCCGGATCGGGGCGTCCGCACCGCCGACCTCGTTGGGTCGATAGGACCCCGGCCGCAGGGTCATCGGTCGTTCTCCGAGAACCGCCCGCGGAGGCGGATCAGGCCACGATGCAGGTGGGTCTTCACGGTTCCGAGGGGTCGGCCGGTCAGCGTGGCGATCTCGTCGAGTGAGCGCTCCGCGAAGAACCGCAGGGCAACGACCTCCCGATACGGCTCGTCCAGGCTGGCGACAGCATTGCGCACAGCTACCTGGCGTTCGCCGCGCAGAACCAGACCTTCCGGATCGACCGATCCGTCGGATCGAAGCCGGGCGATCGGATCATCGAGCGAGCCTTCCGGTGCAACCCCGGGGCTCACCCACGCCACGGTCTTCCGCCGCGTTGCCTGCCGGATGGCCAGGCGCACAGCGATCCGAGCAAGCCAGGCGCCGAACGGGCCGTCACCGCGCCACGAACCGAGGGATCGATAAGCGGTCACGAACGCGTCCTGCGCGACATCTTCGGCTTCCCCGAGGTCGCCGAGGATGCGGTGGCACGCCCGGATGATCGAGGGGGCTTCACGGTCCACGAGGGCACGGAAGGCGTCTCGATCACCACCCAGGATAGCCTCGACGATAGAGGCGTCATCGGTGAGTGGCTCGTGGGGTCGCGTGGCGGCTGAGGCTAGATCGATCGGTCCACTCCATGAACGTGCTGCCGAACCGGGCCCGGCTGGCATCACCGATCCCATGGTGACGCGATTCAGCGGTTTCCATACCGAGCCATTCGTCACGTTGCGTCCGAGTCGTAAGGATCAGGTCAGTCGTCGCCGCCACCATTGTCATCACTTCCGCCGGACGAACCGCCGTCGTCGCCATGCTGGCCGTCCGAAGCCCTGGGCGCATGCGACTCGGTCGCGTCGTCGCTGTCGTCGCCAACGTCGGTTGCCTCGTTGGCATCATCGCCTTGAGCGTCTGACGCCTCGGGGGTTGCATTCGGGTCGTGGGACTCCGTGGCACCAAGGCTGTCGCTGGCCTCGGGCGATTCGCTCGCCTCGGGCGATTCAGACGGCTCCGAGGTAGCCGCGGCGTTGAACGCGTCGTTCGTGGGCGCCACGGAACCAGCGATGCCGTTGGCGGCAAAAGCTCCGCCAACAATCAGAAAGAGGCTCACGACGGCAATGCCGAGCGTGCGGATCATCTGCAGGCGGATGGCGGACGTCATGATGTTGGTGCTCCTGGGCGGGACTCGATCGGCGATCGGTCGTTCGTCTTGTCTGAGGCGAACTCGAACCGAAAGGTTTCAGTCGCAGGTACCGGCGCCGCTGGCGACTCGGGGCCAGCTGGCACGTCGCGCCGTAGTGGCGCTGCGGCACGGCCCTGGTTCACGGTCGGAGGGCCGCCGCCCCCGATGCTACCTGTCGAAGCGCGGGTCGAAGGACTGCAGCCAGGATCGTTGCCCCAAGGGTGATCAGGGCACCGACGGCCAGGACCGTCGGAACGCCGGTCCGCTCGGCAATCGCGCCGGATGCGAGATTGCCCAGCGGCAACAACCCGATCGATGTCAGGACGTAGAGGCTGTGGACGCGCCCCCGGAGACGCGCCGGAACGCGGAGCTGGATCAATGTGTTCGTCGTCGAGTAGTAAGCCACCTGACTGGCTCCGAGGATCGCCAGGGCAAGCATCGAGACGATGACGGACCGGGATGTGGCGAAGACAAACAGCGAGAGCGAGATCGAACCCAGCCCGAACAGCAACAGTCGCCCGCTCCCGCCAGACGGACGTCGCGCGGCCATGAGCAGCGCTCCGATCAGCGCGCCGACCCCGATGGACCCGGTAAGGAGCCCGAGGCCCGGCGCCCCGATCACGAGAATGTCCCTGGCGAAGACCGGCACGAATGTGAGATATGGAAGAACGAACAACGCCGGGGCTGCCGCAAGGATGATGAGGACGGACAGGATCGAATCGTTGGCAACATAGCGCACGCCGTCCTGCAGGTCCCCCCACAGCGCTGCACTGGCCCGATTGCCGGTCTGGGTCATGGGAATCGGGAGTCGCGCAATGACGATGCCGACGATCGCCAGCGCAACGGCATTCGCCCAGAACCCGAAAGCCAGACCACCAGCGGCGATGGAGAGCCCGGCGATGGACGGACCGATGATCCGGGCGAGGTTGTACTGCGCGGAATTGAGCGCGATGGCGCCGCCGATCACCGCCCGATCCACGATCGACGAAACAACGGCCTGGCTCGCCGGCATCTGGACCGTGATCACGATCCCGCCGAGCAGGGCGATCAACGCGACATGCCAGTACTCGACCACACCGAAGGATGTCAGCAGGGCCAGGGTGCCTGCCAGCGCGGCGCCGACCCAATAGCCCCAGGCAAGGAGTCGCCGCCGGTCCATCCGGTCGGCCAGGACACCCGCCACTGCGGCCAGAAGGAGCACGGGCAGGCCTGCGATCGCGCTGACGAGTCCCAGCAAGCCTGGTGAATTCGTGAGCTGCAGGACAAGCCAGCCCTGGGCCGTTGCCTGCATGAAGGCACCGAGGGTCGCAAGCATCGAGGCGAGGAGGAAACGCCGGTAGATCGGAGATGCGAGCGCTGGAAAGCGCTGGTTGACCGCTGCAGGCGCGTCAGGCTGGAGCGTTGCGGACCTCCGTCACGCTTCATCCCGCTCGACGGTGATCGGGCCAAGATCTGCGGCCTCGAGTCCGAGCATGAAGGCATCGGCATCCCCGACCAGCACGACTGCCGCTTCATCGGGTCGAACGTGTGCGTTGGCCGCGGCCAGCACGGCGTCGGCATCGACCGACTCGATCGCGCCGCGGTAGCGTGCCAGTTCGTCGTCCGGCAGGCCTTGCATCACGAGACCGGTCAACGCGCCCACGACGGCGCCGGGCGTCTCGAACCGCAGTGGAAAGACGCCGACGAGGTAATCACGCGCGGCGTTGAGTTCGTCCGCGGTCGGAGCTTCCGATCGAATGGCATGGAGCTCCGCGATCATGTCGATGATCGCCGGGACCGTGACCTCGGTGTTCACGGCCGCTCGAGCCGCAAAGGGGCCGGCGGAACGGCGCAGATCGAACCCGGCACTCGCGCCGTACGTGTAGCCCTTCTCCTCACGGAGCTTCCGATTGAGGCGGCTGTTGAAGAGCCCGCCAAGGATCGCGCTCATGACCGAAACGGCATGAAAGTCCGGGATCAGGCGTGCCAGCCCCGGATGCCCGACGCGGATCTCGGTCTGGACGGCACCGGGCCGGTGAATGACCCGGACCCGCCGCTCCAACGAGGAGGGAGACGCATCCACAGTGGTTGCGGGCAGGGCCTGCGCGTCGGCCTTCCAGGCGCCGAATCGCTCGACGGCCAGGGCGTGAACGTCGAGGCCTCCAAGTTCGCCGCCGACGATCAGGGTCATCGCCGCGGGATCGAATCGCCGGGCGAGGGCGCGCCGCGATTCGTCGGATCCGAGACGTTCCACCGTCTCGCGCGTACCGGCGGCGCTGTGGCGATACGGGGAGGAACTGGCGTAGATCGTCTCGACGAACGCCTCTTCGGCGCGCCGGCGCGGATCCGCCCGGGCCTGCAGCAGATCGTTGAGGCGCTCGTCACGGAGGCGCTCGACATCACTTGCCGGAAAGGTGGGCCGGGCCATGACCTCGGCGACGAGGTCGAGAGCAGCCGGAAACCGCTCTCCGGGAACGTCAACCGAGACGGACAGGGCATCCCAGCCGGCCTCGGCGTGGAGTGACGCGCCCAGCCGTTCGGTTGCCTCGACGAGCTCGATCGCGTCGTAGTTGTCGGTACCCTCGGACAGGGCACGGGCCATCAGGACCGTGGCTCCCGCCTCTGTCTCGGGATCGTCGCCTGCGCCTCCGAGCGCGATCAGCACGCCCGCGAGCAACGGACGCGCGGGGAGGTCGACGGAGATCACGGACAGGCCGTTATCGAGCCTCGAGCGCTCGAACGACGGGAACGTGTAGGGCCGCGGTTCGCCGGGTTGCGGGCGCTCCATCGACGGCGCGGATTCGTCGGTGGTGGTCATGCGCTTGCCTCAACGACATCGGTCGCCTCGTCGCCGGCCGGCACCTCGGCGGGAAGATAGGTCAGCACGTACCGATTGTCTTCCCGGAAGACCGCCCGGCATGCCTCCTGGATCTGGGAGGCGGTCACGGACAGGTAGCGCGGCAACATCTCGTTGACGACGCCAGGATCGTCGAACAGCGTCGCGTACATCGAGAGTCGATCGGCGCGCTCCTCCACCCGCTGAAGTGAGCCGAGTTCGTCCGCCTCGGTCAGCGCCTTGGCGCGGGTCAACTCGTCCTCCGTAGGCGGCTCATTGGCCAGCCGCTGGAGTTCCTCCCAGTAGACCGCTTCGAGGCGAGCCAGGTCGACGCCGGGTCGGGCGGTGGCCCAACCGGCGGTCACGGAAGCGCCGCCGATCAGTCCGAGCGAGAACAGGGTGACGTCCTGGGCGAGGCGCTCGTCACGGACGAGACGTCGATGCAGCCGGCTGCCCTTGCCGCCGGCGAGGATCTGCCCGGCCAGGTCGAGCGCGTCCAGTCGGTGATCGCCGAAGACGGGCGACCGGAAGCCCCAGTAGATCCGGGGCAGCGGAACCGCCTCGACCACGGTCTCCCGAACTTCGGCCCCGAGGGTCGCCGGCAGGGACAGGTCGCCGATGTCGACCGGCAGAGCCGGGTTGGCCGGGATCGTGCCGAAGTACCGCTCGACCCAGTTTCGTGCCTGGGCTGGGTCGACATCGCCCACGATGCTCAGAACGGCGTTGTTCGGGGCGTAGTGCGTCCGGAAGAACGAGCTGACGTCATCGAGCGAAGCAGCGTCAAGATCCTCCATCGAGCCGATCGTCGGATGGTGGTAGGGGTGCTCGGGCGGATAGACCCCCGCGAGGAGCCGCTGATTCCACGACCCATACGGGCGGTTGTCATAGGACCAGCGCTTTTCGTTCTTCACGACCTCGCGCTGGTTGTCGAGGTTCTCCTGGCTCAGGGCATCGAGCAGGGTGCCCATTCGATCCGCCTCGAGCCAGAGGACGAGTTCCAGCTGGTGGGACGGGACCGTCTCGAAGTAGTTGGTGCGATCGAGCCAGGTCGTGCCGTTCATCGTTCCGCCGACGGCCTGGATCAGGCCGATGTGTTCGGCCTTCGTGACATGGGCCGAACCCTGGAACATGACGTGTTCGAAGAGGTGGGCAAAGCCCGTCTTGCCGGGGACCTCGTGTTTCGAACCGACGGCATACCAGATGTTCACGGCTACGACCGGGGCGACATGGTCCTCGGCGATGACCAGGCGCAGGCCATTCGGCAGCCGTTCATCGGTGAAATCGATGGTCAGTCCGGCCATGGGTTCACGAAACTCCAGGAAGGGGTGGGGGTGGCCGCCAGAGGGTACCGCAGCGGAGCCTCTCCGCGGAAGGTCCAGCCAGATCGATCTGCTCGAACAGTTGACGGACCGATGGAGCATTCGGCTCGCGCCGACACGACAGCTGGATCAGTACACTCGGCGCCATGAAACATCTCTTCAGCGCTCTGGCGGTCGGCATGACCATGCTCGTACTTCCGGCAACGGTCGCCGCACACCAACTCTCAAAGTTGTTCGAGAGCCGCCTGCCCCTGGCCGTCTACCTGGTCGGTGCCGCGAGCGCTGTTGGCCTGTCGTTCGCCTTCGTGCTCGCGAGGGAGGTGCCGTCAGCCGCTCCGGACGAGTCCGGTGCAGGCCGTCCGGTTCCCGCTGCCATCCGCATGGCGCTTCGACTCGTCGGTCTCGTCGGGTGGATCTGGATTATGGTCCAGGGCGTGCTCGGTGGTGAATCGGATGCCGAGGTCACGCGCCTGTTCACCTGGGTCTACGGGTGGGTCGGCGTCGCTCTCATCTCGGCTTTCGCCTTCCCGATCTGGACCTGGCTGAACCCGTTCTCGACCCTCCACGATCTCGGGGCCAGCGTGCTTCGGCGACTCGGTGTCGCTCCGGTTCCGTCGGCCTCGTACCCAGGCGCGCTCGGACGCTGGCCGGCGGTCATCGGGTTCGGCGCCATCGTCTGGCTCGAACTCGTCGCGTTCGGAGCGGGGTCACGGACCCTTGCGCTCGTCGTCGGTGGCTACACCGTGTACACGCTGGCGATGATGGCCCAGTACGGCCGCCGAACCTGGACCGAGCACGGCGAGGTCTTCTCGGTCTGGTTCGCCCTCCTCGGCCGCCTCGCCCTCACGACCCACGTGTCCGGTGAGGATGACGTGGCAATCCGGCGACGGTCCTTCGGGTCGGGGCTCATGGCCGGAGGTTGGACACGAGCCGACGTCGTCATGATCGGCCTCGGCACCGGCTCGATCCTGTTCGACGGCCTGTCGCAGACACAGATCTGGGTGACCACGTTCGGTCTGCCGGCGGCGCTCCCCCAGACCCTGATCATTGCCGCCTTCATGACCATGATCATCGGCGCGGCGCTGATCGTATCGAGGCTGGTCGGGGTCGCGGCGACGGGCGCTGGCCTGCTGCCGATCGCAATCGGTTACCTCGTTGCCCACTACTTCACCTATCTCATGATCGATGGCCAGCGGATTGTCGTCGCGCTCTCTGATCCGCTGCAGCGTGGCGCGGACTACTTCGGCACGTCCTCATTCGAGCCCACCGGAGCGTGGTTGCCGCCTGCTCTCGTGTGGGGTTTGCAGGTCGTCGCCGTCGTGGGCGGCCACATGGTCGGGGCGTGGGCCGGGCATGTGGTGGCGTCCCGTGAGGCTGGCCGTCACGGTCAGTCCACGGCCCGCCAGATTCGGACCCGTCAGATCCCGTTGGCGATCGTCATGGTCGCGCTCACGACGCTGACCCTGTGGTCGCTGGGTCAGGCGCTCTTCATCGCCGGGTCGTGAGGTCGGCGAGGGCCGACAACGGGGACCCAATCAACGAGTGATCGGACCTCGGCCAGCTGGGCCTGGATCGCTGGATCCAGGGCTTCGGCGGCCGCGATTGCCGTCTCCATGGCGGTGAGGCACAGGATCCCCTCCGCAATGGACGCGTGGCGGATCTCGGCTGCGTCACGAACAGCTCCCGACCTCGGCGTCGGGGTGTTGACCACGAGTCGGACTTCCCCTGACGCGATCACATCGAGGATCCCGGGCATGGTGGGTGGCTCGCCAGCCGCTGACCCGAGTTTTGCCACGGGTTCCGCGTCGATCCCATGGCGCTCGAGTTCATCGCGCGTTCCGGGTGTCGCCATCAGGCGATAGCCAGCCAGCTGGAGGGCTGCTCCGAGGCGGGCCAGCCCCTCCTTGTCGCGATCCGCGATCGACAGCAGCGCAACCGGAACAATCGCACCCACCCCGACACCGGCGCGTGGCGGGATGAGCGACGCACCGCGGAGCGCTTTCGCGAGGGCGACGCGCGGGTCCCGGTGGATCCCGATGACCTCGCCCGTCGACTGCATGAACGGGCCGACCGACGGGTCGACCCCACGCAGCTTGGTCGTCGAGAACGCGGGTGCCTTGACCGCGACGAAGTCCGGCGGCGGCAACAGGCCCCCGGACCAGCCCAGCTCGGCGAGGGTTGCGCCGAGCGCGATCCGGACGGCGAGCTCGACCATCGGGACGCCCGTCACCTTGGACAGGAACGGGACGGTTCGGGATGCGCGCGGGTTGACCTCGATGAGATAGACGCCGTCCTCGCGGACGATGAACTGGGCGTTGACGAGGCCCTGCGCGCCCAGCGCCAGCACGATCCGCTCCATCGTGGCGACGATCAGGCTCTGATCGCCTTCGCTCACGGTTTGCGGCGGGAACAGGCCGACGGAGTCTCCCGAGTGGACGCCGGCCCGCTCGACGTGCTCGAGCAGGCCGGGAATGAGCACCTCAACCCCGTCGGACACGGCATCGACGTCGACCTCGATGCCCTCGAGATATCGATCGATACGGACCGGTCGATCCGGATCGACAACCGTGGCCAGCGCCAACTGGCGGGCCAGGTCCTCGGGCGAGTAGCAGAAGTCGATCGCCAGGCCACCGATCACGAACGAAGGCCGAACGATCACCGGGTAGCCGATCCGCTCGGCCAGAGTCAGTGCTTCCTCGAACGAATGGGCCATCCCGCCATCAGGCTGGGGAATGCCGAGTCGATCCAGCAGCGCCGAGAACCGGGTCCGCTCTTCGGCCTGGTCGATGGCTTCGAGATCCGAGCCGAGCAGCGGCACGCCACCGGCAGCGAGGGGCGCCGCGAGGTTGAGCGGCGTCTGTCCGCCGTACGCGACGAGTGCGGGCAGGAGGCCATCGCCGGCCGTGGTCTCCGCGTCGATCACGTTCCGAACGGATTCAGGATCGAGCGGCTCGAAGTACAGGCGGGTCGATGAATCGAAGTCGGTCGAGACCGTCTCGGGGTTCGAATTGATCATGACCGCGGACCAGCCCGCAGCGCGGAGCGTGTCGGCCGCCTGGACGGCGCAATAGTCAAACTCGATCCCCTGCCCGATCCGGACCGGGCCGCTGCCGATGACGAGTGCCGCCGAACGCGGTACAGGCGGCGCCTCGACCGGCGATCCGGATGCCGCGTACGTGGAATAGAAGTAGGGCGTCTCCGCGGCGAACTCAGCGGCGCACGTGTCCACCATGGCGAACCCCGGCACGATCCCGTTGGCCAGTCGCGCCGCGCGGATGTCGGCATCGCCGAGACCGGCAAGGCCGGCCAGTTCGTGATCGCCGAACCCGGCTCGTTTGACGGTCCCGAGGAGCTCGACGCCGATCGGATCGCCCGGATTGGCCAGGCGCGCTCCGGCGGCCTCGACTTCGGCCTCGAGCGCAACGTTCCGCCCGAGCTCGGCCAGGAACCAGGAGTGAATGCCGGTCACGCCACCGATCTCGTCCTGCGGCACATGCCGACGGAGCAGGGCGAGGATCCGCCACAGCCGGTCATCCGACGGAGCGAGGAAGCGCCGAAGAACGATCGGGGCCGCGGTGCGCTGGGCGAGTCGGGTCGACTCGCAGGCTTCGCCTCGTTCGTCGATCCAGCGAATGACCCCGCCATCTGGGTCATCGGCGTCGGCCCCGTCCTCGCCCTCGCCTCCCGGGCGCCGGCCGAGCGCCGCCGCCAGGTACGCAACCGTGGCCGCCCACGCCGGATCCTCCGCGAGCGGACCCGCGCCGGCCTGCTCGAGACCACGCAACGCCTTGTTCAGGGCCGATCCGAAGGTCCGATCGATCGCCATGACCTCGCCGGTGGCCTTCATCTGGCTGCCGAGGGATCGATCCGCGGTCGGGAACTTGTCGAACGGGAAACGTGGCAGCTTGACGACGAGGTAGTCGAGTGCCGGTTCGAAGGCTGCGACCGTTGTCCCGGTGACGACATTCGGGATCTCGGCGAGCCGTCGTCCGATGGCGATCTGGGCCGCGACGCGCGCGATCGGATATCCGGTCGCCTTGGATGCCAGCGCCGAGGACCGCGACACGCGGGGGTTGACCTCGATGACCGCGTACTCGGTGCTGTCCGGCGAGAGGGCGAACTGGACGTTGCAGCCACCCTCGACCCCAAGGGCCCGGATGATCGCGAGGGCGGCGCTGCGAAGGCGCTGATGGACCGGGTCCGAGAGGGTCTGAACCGGCGCGACGACGATCGAGTCGCCCGTATGGACCCCGAGGGGATCGAAGTTCTCCATCGAACAGACGGCAATGCAGGTGTCATCCGCGTCCCGCATGACCTCGTATTCGATCTCCTGCCAGCCGACCAGGCACTGCTCGACCATGACCTGGCCGATCGGACTTGCCCGCAGCCCGCTCCGAATCCGCTCCCGATAGTCCGTCTCGGTCTGGACGATCCCGCCGCCCGTGCCTCCGAGCGTGAAGGCTGGCCGGATGATCGCCGGCAGGCCGATGGTGGCGAGTGCGGTATCAGCCGAAGCGGTGCGCTCGGATTGCGTCGCGCCCTCGACGATGAACGACGGCGCATACGGCTGCCCGAGCCGGTCGAGGAGATCGCGGAACGCCTCGCGATCTTCGGCCATCTCGATGGCCGCCAGTGGCGTTCCGAGGAGCCGGACGCCATATCGGTCGAGGATGCCGGCCTTGGCCAGCTCCATCGCCAGGTTGAGGCCCGTCTGTCCCCCGAGGCCGGCAAGCAGCCCCTCTGGGCGCTCCGCGGCGATGACGGATTCGATGGCCTCGATGGTCAGCGGTTCGAGATAGACCGCGTCCGCGACGTCCCGGTCGGTCATGATCGTGGCCGGGTTCGAGTTGATGAGGACGGTCCGCACGCCCTCGGCGCGGAGGGCACGACAGGCCTGGGTCCCGGCATAGTCGAATTCCGCAGCCTGTCCAATGACGACCGGGCCCGATCCGATGATCAGGACGGAGGCGGGTTTGCCCGGGACGTGCGAAGCAGTCGGCGGAGCTTCACCCTGACGGGAACCGCGCAGGGGCAATCAACCCTCCTTGTCGGCCTCTCTGGACCGGAGCCGGGCCTCACAGGACCAGGTTCCAAGGCAGTGCTGTCAGCCTACCATCGACGCACCGGGGGCCGCTCGGCGGCAGGTCCGATCAGGAACCTACGTAGCCGAACAATGCCGCCTTGACGCCGTCCGATACGACACCCGTGCCACCAAGCACGACGATGCGACCCGGGTTGAGGCGGGTCAGCTCGTTGGCGATGGCGGTCGGGATGCTGGTGCCGGGAACGAGAAGCACCGGACCTCCCGCCCAGCCCGCGACCGCGGCACCGGCGAGGGCGTCGGGGAAGGACAGGCCCGTGGCGACATAGGCGACGGGGACGTTCGCTGCGAACGAGGCGGCACTGATGGCTGCCGCCGTCTCGTAGCGACTGGCACCCGCAAGCCGCGTGACGAGACC
>JBDTOJ010000012.1:0-7278 GCA_039933295.1 Chloroflexota bacterium | reverse complement strand
TTCCCGATCAACGAGCCGGCCGCCGGCAAGAAGAAGAGCCAGATCCAGGAATTCCTCGACTGGTACCTCGACGCGGGCACCCAGCACGTTGCCCTCCGGACCGATGACATCGTGGCCACGGTTCGACAGCTTCGCGAGAACGGCATCGAGTTCCTGGGCATGCCGCATGCCTATTACGAGACCCTCGCGGACCGCGTCGGCGATGTCGGGGTGCCGATGGACGTGCTCGAGGAGCTCGGGATCGAGGCAGACCGGGACGAGGAGGGCTACCTGCTCCAGATCTTCACCCGCCCGATCCAGGATCGCCCGACATTCTTCTTCGAGATCATCGAACGGCATGGATCCCGCGGCTTTGGCGTCGGCAACTTCAAGGCCCTCTTCGAAGCCATTGAGATCGAACAGGCGCGGCGCGGAAACCTCTGACCTGCCGTGTAGCGGGCGGGACTGTTCGACCAGGGATCTCGATGGTGTCGACAGCTTCGGTCGTCCGGTGCCTCGCGGATCGGTGGGGGCTTGGCAACGCGTCCGTCGCCGGGCGGACGGGCGGCATGAACTCGGCGGTCTTCATGAACTCGGCGGTCTTGGAGCGTGCACCACGGATCCGCGTACTGGATCGCCAAGTCCGTTCCGACGACCGAGGCATACCGATACGTGCCTGGGCTGATATTGGCCATCCGGTCAACGCGCTGCTGCTCTTCGGCCTGGCCGTCTGGTACGCACCTCGCGCGTGACGAACGCCGAGTTGATTGAATCACCGAGCGTGGAATGGACTTGGGAGGATTCAGATGGATCTCTACGGATGGGTGGTTCTCGGGCACGTGGTTGCCGTAATCGTCGGGCTTGGAGCGCACGGCGCCTCGGCGTTCGCGATGTTCCGGGTCCGCCGCGAGACCGATCGAGCGCGAATGGCGGCGATCCTCGAGGTATCTTCGAGCTCGCTGGTCGTGGCGAGCATCGGGCTGCTCGTCGCGATCGTGCTCGGTATCGTCGCGGCCGTGATGGGAGGGCACTTCTCGAAGTTCTGGCCATGGGCCGCGATCATCGTGCTCGTGGTCGTCGTCGGATCGATGACGCCGCTGGCCGGGATCCCGATGAACAACCTGCGCCGAACCCTCGGAATGGCCGTTCAGGGCGATAAGAAGAGCGACCCTCCGCGTGTGCCCGGGGCCGATGAGGAGGTCGCCGCGGCAGTTGCGAAGATCCGCCCGGAGTTGCCGGCAGGAATCGGCGTAGCTGGTGTCGCCATCCTCACGTGGCTCATGGAGTCCAAGCCCTTCTAGGAATCGGGAGGTCGGACGTCTGCCATCCCAACGTACGCGAACCGTCGGCTGATGCTTCTGGCGAGCCGCGTGGCACGCATCTCTGCGACGGCGGCGGCCATCGCTATCGGCTTCATCTTCGCGATGTTCGCAGCGTTCGCCACGGCTCGACCGGCCGACCGACGGCACTCCCGACTCACACCGAGAGCTGTCCTTCGAGTCCAGACTCAAGCGGACCTCGCCGGATCGGCCACCCCACTGAGCGCAACGACTTGGTCCCACAGGCGACGTCGATCCGCAGCTGAAACGACCGTCCACGGAACGCGGTCGAACGGCCGCTCACGCCGATCGAGGACCAGCTTCCCGCTGAACCGTCCGATGTCCGGCGTCGAGGCGAGCCAGGACACCGTGGCCGCGCCCTCGGATGGCGTTCGGAGCAGCGGTCGCATGAGCTTGTAGAAGCCCGGCAGGGTGTCCGCCAGTCCGGGGGTGTCCGCCCACCCCGGGTGCATCGCGCAGAACGTGATGTCGTCCGAGCGAAGGCGTCGAGCCCACTCGCGGATCAGTGACACCTGGGCCCGTTTGGCGCGGGCATAGGCGAGCGCGCCGGAATAGCCGTCCGCGTCCGACTGGAGGTCGTCAAGGTCGAGGGCCTGCGTGTATTGCCCGCCCGATGTTGTTGCGATGACTCGGGCCGCCGGGGTCGCCCGGAGCAGCGGGAGGAGCCCGCCGATCAGCGTGAAGGGCCCGACGACGAGGACGGCGAGCGTCGCTTCGATCCCGTCGGGTCCGACCGTTCGCTCCGTGAAGATCGCGCCGGCGTTGTCCACCACGATATCAAGGCGAGTCTCGGTGGCGAGGACCTCGGCAACGGCCTCGCGGACTGACGCCAGCGACCCCATGTCCGCGACGACGATCGGGAATCGATCGCCACCGTGGGCGGCGACCAGGTCGTCGCGGACCCGCGCGAGCCGATCTGCGCTCCGTCCAACGAGCACGACCCTGGCCCCGAGCCTCGCGAGGTCATCGACAGCGGCGCGGCCCAGCCCCGATGTCGGGCCCGTGACGAGGGCCGTGCGGCCGTTCAGTGACCCGGGTTTCGGGTCCTCCCAGTTGTACAGGCGGCGGCGGAGGGCAGGCCCGAGCCGCGTGAAGCTCGCGACAACGGACAGCTCGACGGCCGCGTCGATGGCATTCCTCATGATCATGTCCGGACGATACCAGATTGTACGGACCTACGCCAAAGATTTGACAAACCTTCGACAGGTGCGTATGGTTCACTGCGTTAGACACAGATCGAACCCTCCGGCGGCGCTTCCAGGCGGCCCGCGGGATGCAGCGCCGAACGGAGTCATTGCCATGCCAATCCTGCGAGAGCAGATCACAACCTCCCTGCCCATCGACGAAGCGTTTGCGTTCGTGGCCGATTTTGGAAATTCCATGCTCTGGGACCCGGGCGTCGCCAGTTCGGAGCCAACCGCCGAAGGTCCAACGGGACTCGGATCCAGGTACCGGCTCGGTGTCCGGATGCGCGGAAACGTCGTCCCCATGGAGTACGAGATCACGACATTCGAGACGCCCGGCCGTGTCGTGCTCACCGGCGAAGGCACGACCGTCCACGCGGTGGACGAAATCCAGTTCGAGGCGTTCCCGGGAGGCACGAGGATCGACTACACGGCGGACATCCGCCTGAAGGGTCTCCTGCGGTTCGCGGAGCCATTCCTTGGTGGCGCGTTCGCCAAGATCGGAAGGGACGCCCTCCACGGGATGCGTCGCGCCCTGGACGAGCGGGCGGCCGTCATGCATGCCACCAGCGACAAGGCCGCCAGCGACCGATGAGGATCGCCGTGATCGGGTCGGGCGTGAGCGGGCTCACGGCGGCATATGCAATGCGCCAGACCCACGACGTGACCGTTTTCGAGGCTGACTCCGAACCTGGAGGTCACGTCAAGACCGTCGAGGTTCCAACGCGCGACGGTCTGGTGAACGTCGACACCGGCTTCATCGTCTACAACGAGCGCACGTACCCGCGCTTCATCGGGCTACTCGACGAGCTAGGCGTCGAGACGCAGTCAAGTGACATGTCGCTAGGCTCGTCCTGCGATCGCTGCGGGATCGCCTTCAGTTCGCGTGGCGCCAGGGGCTTCCTGCCCGATGCGCGAGCGGCCCTGAGCCCGACGCACCTCCGGATGTTCGCCGATGTCGCGCGGTTCTATCGCGAGGCGCGGGCGACGCTCGACGCCTCGGTGCCCACGACGGCGACACTCGGGGCCTGGCTCGGCGAACGAGGCTATGGACGCGGGTTCCGCGAACACTTCCTCGTCCCGATCGTGGCAGCGGTCTGGTCTACGGCGCCAGACCGTATCTTCGAGTTTCCGGCCGACTACCTTCTTCGCTTCCTCGACAACCACGGCCTCATCGGGATCGGCAGCTCCACGCCGTGGCGCGTGATCACAGGTGGATCCCGGGAATACGTCCGGCGCCTGATTGCCACGCTGCCGGCCGGCTCGGTTCAATCTGGCAACCCTGTGATTCAGGTTCGTCGGGACGCGACCGGCGCGACCGTCCGCACTGCGGACGGAACGTCGGCGCGTTTTGACGCGGTCGTCATGGCGACGCACGCGGACGAGGGGCTGGCGCTCCTCCACGATGCCGACGAGCGCGAACGCCGAGTCCTGGGAGGATTCGAGTACTCGACGAACCGGGTCGTCCTCCATACGGACGAACTGATGCTGCCGGGCAATCGGCGAGCCTGGGGCTCCTGGAACATCAACACCCCGGACTGTCGGCGCCCCGGCGACGCGCTCACGATGACGTATCACATGAACCGGCTGCAGTCGCTTGCGGGACCGACCGAGTACTGTGTCTCGGTCAACCCGGGCGACCGGATCAGGCCGGAGCGAGTCATCGTGGAACGGGCCTTCAGCCATCCGATGTACACATTCCAGACGCTCGAAGCCCAAACCGGTTTGCGGGAGATGCAGGGCCATCGCCGGACGTGGTTTGCGGGTGCGCATCTTGGCTATGGGTTCCACGAGGACGGCTGCCGCTCCGGCTTCGACGTCGCCGCGTTGATCGGCGCCCGTGATGACACCGTGGACACGGAGCGAGCAGCGTGAGATCCCATTTGCTCGCGGGCAAGGTCCGCCATCGACGCTCCCGCCCGATCGTCTACGAGCTCGAACACGACGTCTTCTACGTGGCCCTGGATCTCGCTGAGCTCGACGCCGTCGACGCCCGACTGCGGCTCTTCGGACGCAACCGTCGCGCTGTCCTCGGCTTCCGGGATTCGGATCACCTGCCGAACCCGTCGACCGACATTGACGCGGACATCAGAGCCCACCTTCGTGCTGCAGGCGAGAACCCGACCGGGTGGCGGATCACCCTGATCACCAACCCCCGCGTCTTCGGATACGTCTTCAACCCAGCGAGTTTCTTCCTCTGCCGGGACGACTCGGGTGACCTCGCGGTTGTCGTTGTCGAGGTTCACAACACGCACGGCGAGCGACACCTCTATACGCTGCGAAGCGAGGCGGGACCGGACCGATTCACCTCGGCGATGGACAAGGACTTCTACGTTTCCCCGTTCATCGACATGGAGGGGCGGTACGCCGTTCATGTCCGCGATGACGCCACGGGCGTCCGGATCGCGATCAACGAGCGGCAGGGCGGCGAGCCGCTCCTGAGCACGAGCCTGATCCTCCGTCGTCGTCCGCTGACTGACAGGATGGTGGCCCGAATGCTGCTGCGACACCCGCTGGTGACACACAAGACCATCGCGCTCATCCACTGGCACGCACTGCTGCTCTGGCTGCGCGGCCTGAAGTTCTTCCGCCACGGAGCTGCCCGGGATCTACACGGACGGGCGTCGGCCGGTTCAGCTTCCGCCGGAATCGGGCCCGTGAATACACGCGCGGGAGAGTCGTCATGAGTGAGCGCACAGCCCCCTACCGATCCCTGCCGAGAGGAAGGACGTTCGTGGGACGGGCGGCACAGCGGATCATGCTGGCCGCGGCCGCGCGGTGGCGGATCGGCCGCCTCATCGTGGTCATGCCCGATGGATCGGCCCGGACCTTCGGCGACAGCAGCTCCGACCAATCGGCCGAGATCCGTATCCACGACCCCGCTGCCACGCTACGGATGTTCCTCGGCGGCGACACGGGAGCGGGCGAGGCCTACATGGACGGCACCTGGTCCAGCCCGGATCTGCCCGCGCTCCTCCGGCTCGCCTCACTCAACCGCGATGCGCTGGGTCTGACGGGTGGCTGGTGGCGGCTGCCGCTCCGCGCGCAGAAGGCGATTGCCCACCGGGCGCGGCGCAACACACTCCGCCAGAGCCGGAAGAACATTGCCGCGCACTACGACCTTGGCAACGATTTCTACCGCCTGTTCCTGGACGAAACGCTCACCTATTCGAGTGCCGTCTTCGCTTCGCCCGACCAGACTCTGGCCGACGCCCAACGAAACAAGTACCGCCTCCTTGCCGAACGGGCGAATCTGGCGGCCGGCCAGCACGTTCTGGAGATCGGATCCGGCTGGGGTGGCTTTGCGCTCTATGCGGCAGGCGAGCTCGGTTGTCGGGTCACGACTGTGACGATCTCCCAGGCTCAGTGCGACCTCGCTTCCGAGCGCGTTCGGGAGGCAGGATTGTCCGATCTGGTCGACGTGCAGTTGCGCGACTACCGCGAGGTCGAGGGCACGTTCGACGCGATTGTCTCGATCGAAATGCTCGAAGCGGTAGGCGCCGAATTCTTCGAAACCTACTTCGGGGTCTGCGACCGAGCACTCAAGCCCGGCGGTCGGATGGCGCTCCAGACCATCGCCTTTCCTGACGTCACCTACGAACCACAGCGGCGCGGGGCGAACTGGATCCAGACATACATCTTCCCGGGAGGATTCCTGCCATCTCTGGCCGCCGTCGAGCAGTCGCTGCACAAGACGAATCTGGTGATCCGATCGGTGGACGACATCGCCGCGAGCTATGTCCGGACGCTCGCAACGTGGCGATCGAACTTCCTGGGCCAGCTCGAGGCCGTTCGGGCGCAGGGCTTCGACGATCGGTTCATTCGGATGTGGGACTACTACCTTTCGATCAGCGAAGCGGGCTTCGCCACGGGCCGCTGCCAGGACTTCCAGATCACGCTCGAGAAGGGTCGAGCGCTCGGCTGAGGGCGGCATCCAGGGACGGCGCAGGACCGGAGGGCCGGTGACTCAGATCGACCTGCGAACCCGCCAGATCTCTTCGGCCGGCCAGCGCCGCGACCAGCCACGCTCCTGCTCGTTCCGGTACGAACTCGTCGCGTCGGCGTCCGGGCGAAGCTCGATCAGGTCCTCGATGCTGAACCCGTTCGCGTGGAAGAGGTGGATCCACTCACCGTGGGGCAGCTGGAACGAGACGTCCTCGCCGTCGTCGAGGGCATGCATGCCGAAGTAGTCGTTGACGAGGGTCTCGCCTGCGTGATCCGCGTCGAGGGGCCAGCAGATCGACAGGATCGGTGCCTCGTGGCTGAACGCGAGCAGCCCACCCGGCCGAAGGAGTCGCGCGGCCTCGGGGACGGTCCGATACGGGTCGGCGAAGGTCATGGCGCCGTGATCGCAGAAGACAATGTCGAAACTCGCATCCGGCAGCGGGACGGATTCCGCGCTGGCATGGAGCAGCGGGAAGGACACGCCGGCCTCGCTCTGGAGCCGGCGGCCGTGCTCGAGTTGTCGTGTGGAGAGGTCGAGCCCGACGGGCCGGGCCCCGGCGAGCGCGAGGCCGATGGACCATTGGGCGGCCCCGCAGCCCAATTCCAGGATGTCCCGACCGTCGACATCTCCGAGTATGTTGAGCTCAGATTCCTGGACCTGCCAGGTGCCCCAGGCCATCCCGCGGCTGGCCGCGAGCTGCGGGCCGTGGCGGGCCTGGTAGTCATCGCTTCCGACATCCCATGATGTCTGATTGCGTCGCTCATGCTCGGTCAGGGTCTCGGTCCGACGGGTTCGATTGGGCACGCTCATCGGCGGAGGATACGACGCC
>JBDTOJ010000011.1:0-4553 GCA_039933295.1 Chloroflexota bacterium | reverse complement strand
CTCGCGGCGGCGCGCGCCCAAGCCCGTCACGCTAGGTCGGTGACGGACTCGGTCCTGGTGATGGGCTCGGGCTCGGCGAGGGACTCGGCGACGGACCCGGACTCGGCGATGGGCTGGGGCTGGGGCTCGGGCTCGGGCTGGAACCGGTTGACGCGGTCGGAATGGTCGAGCCAGTCGGCGTGGGTGACGCCCCGCCCGTCGGCGTGGAGCCGGGACTCTCCGACGGGCTCGGCGATCCGGTCGGCGTCTCCGTCGGCACGGGCGTCGGGGTCGGTGACGGCAGCGGCCCGAGGATGTTCCCGACGTCGTGGCGGATCTGGGCGATCTCGGTTGCCGTCAGCCAGGCCGGATACTTCGAGGGCACGATCCGGAGCTGCTTGACCGAGGCGTTGGCCGCCTTTCCAAACAGTTCGACGAGCGCCGGCAGGGAGCTCCGCGGCAGGTCCGTCCACGTGCGACCCTTTGCGGCCGCAAACAGGTCGGGCGCCTGGAGGATCGTCGCGGCGCCAATCTGCGATCGAATGGCCAGCAGCAGCGTCTGCTGGCGAGCCATGCGGCCGTAGTCAGAATCCTGATGTCGGCTGCGGGCGTAGGCAAGCGCTGTCCGCCCGTCCATATGCTGCGGCCCGGCCTTGATCCGCAGGACGATGTCGCCGAGAACCGGGTCCGGGTACTTGTCGTCGTAGACGGACGATGGGACGCTGATATCGATGCCGCCCATCGCATCGACGACCTGCACCACGCCCATGAGATCGGCAACCAGCACCGCATCGATCGGTCGGCCAGTCAACTCGGAGATCACGGAGCGCACGGCACCGATGCCCTTGACGGCACCGGTTCCCGGCCAACGATCTGGATGGCGCGCGGTAGCCTCGACGTACATCTCGTTGAGCAGGCCCTGCTGGCAGCCACAGGCAACGGCATTGCGGGCAAATCCCGGCGGAAACGGCGCGTTCTGGATGTTGCGCGGCAGGCCGATCATCGCGACCTTGCCCGAGGCAACGTCGATCTCGACGAGGAGCATGACGTCCATCCGCCGACTCCAGCGGTTGCTTCCAGCGTCGGAGCCGAGCAGGAGCAGGTCGAACCGGCCGTCGTTGCCCCACGGGATGGCGCCCGGGGCGTTCCACGGCACCGAGGCTCCGAGCGCAGGCAATGCAACGGCTCCCCCGCCACCCTTGTACGGGCCTGGCGGCGGCGGTGGCAGCCTCGGCGTGGGCGCCGGCGTCGGGAGCGCGACGCCCTGATCGTCCATGCCGCTGTCGGGAAGACGTCTTGCGATGTAGTCGCTGATTGCCGGCGGGGCGATCTCGGGTTGATCCGACGGGTCCGGCTGAGCGGTATCCGGGCCGGACGCGAACATGGAATTCAGGAAGTCGTCCGTTGAGGCAATGAGGCGTCCGGCGAGCAGATGCGGGATGACGAGGAGCACGACCACGCCGATGCGCAGAACAGTCGCCGCCGGTCGAGTTCGGCTTTCGAGCCGGACCCCATCGACCATGGCTGCGAGCCGCCACATCGCGAGGGCGACATTGGCGATCGCCAGTGCCGGCAGGACGCCGGGCGTCACGACAAGCGCGAGGATCCCAGTCGTGCCCTTCGCGATGTACAGCCCGATGATCGCGCCGACCAGCATGCCGATGGGCAGAAGGAAGGCGAGGCCGCGCACCGTCCGGCGTGCGTAGAGGTGCCCCGAACCGGGTAACAGGAGACCAAGCCAACCGACGATCCCGAAGCGCACGCCGGAACTCTCGTGATATCGCGCCATTCCGTCAACTACCCAAATCCCCGAAACTGAGCGCCAGCGCGGTCACCCGGTATGCTCCGCCCGTGGCGATGTTCAAGCTCCGCGATCACGAAACGCTTTCCGACCCGGTGGTCGTCGTTGCGTTCGACGGCTGGGTCGATGCCGGTTCGGCGGCGACCAATGCGACCAAGGAGCTGGCGGGCCCCGGGGAGATCGTCGTCGAGTTCGACGGCGACGACCTGTTCGATTACCGGTCCCGGCGGCCGACCTTGGAGATCCAGGACGGACGCCCGGAAAAGCTGACCTGGCCGAGCCTCACGATCCGCGCCCGACGCATCGGAGAGCGCGACCTGTTGATCCTCACGGGCGCCGAACCGGACTTCCGATGGCACCAGTTCGCGGCCGAACTCCTCGACCTGAACAAGCAGCTCGGCGTCAGCCAGTGGCTCAGCCTCGGAGCGATCCCCGCGGCGGTCCCTCATACCCGGCCCGTCCCGATCCTCGGCACGGCCTCGCAGCCGGACCTGCTTCGAGGCGGCGTGCAGCCCGGTCCTAAGGGCCTGCTTCGCGTTCCCGCCGCTTGTATTTCGATCCTCGATGTCGCCGTGGCCAGGACCGGGATCCCCACGGTCGGGTACTTCGCCCAGATCCCGCACTACATGTCGGGCGAATATCCCGGGGCGTCGGTCGAGTTGCTGCGCATCCTTGGCCTGCACCTCGGCATCGAGCCGCCGCTCGGCCTGCTTCCCGAGGAGGCCGTTGCCCTGCGCAAGCGTCTTGACACCGCCACGGCGCTCGACGAGAACACCCGCAATTACGTCGAACGGCTGGAGGGCATGGCCGACGAATCTCGCCTGCCCGCGGGTGACGATCTGATCGCCGACATCGAGCGTTTCCTGCGCGATCAGGGCGCCGACCTGGGCGGAGGCGGCCGCCCGAACTAGGGTTCGTCGACGGTCGGGGGCGACAGCGACGCCGATCCCGGCTATGCTGCGGCCCTTCGAGTTCTACGGGCGCTCCGGTCTGCGCCCCGGTCACATACCGCTGATTTCGATCCACTTCTTGCCCTGACCGGGCCCCGCCAGAGAGCGGGAGGGCCCCGTCATGGAGCACTTCACTGTGTCATTTGATCAACTCGGGCTGTCGCCCGAGCTCCTCCGCGCTGTCGCGGACCAGGGCTACACCGAGCCCACACCTGTCCAGGCTCAGGCCATTCCCCTCGTCCTTGCCGGCCGCGACGTCCTCGCTGGCGCCCAAACCGGAACGGGCAAGACGGCGGCGTTTGTCCTGCCGATCCTCCAGCACCTCAACAGCACGCCCCAGCAGGTCTTCGAGCCGTCGGCTCCGCGCCCGGGCCAGCACCCGGCACCCGGACGCCGTGCGCCGCGGCGACCGGTTCGCGTGCTCGTTCTCGTCCCGACCCGCGAGCTCGCCCTCCAGGTCGAAGAGAGCGTCCGCATCTACGGGGCGCAACGACCCATTCGATCCGTGCCGATCTACGGCGGGGTCGGCTACGACGCCCAGTTCCGGGCGCTTCGCAACGGCGCCGAGATGGTCGTGGCAACCCCGGGTCGATTGCTCGACCACATCGGCCAGGGCACCGTGGACCTCAGCGCGGTCGAGATCCTCGTCCTCGACGAGGCCGATCGGATGCTGGACATGGGCTTCATCCGCGACATCCGGAAGGTCATGGCCATCCTCCCGACGAAGCGCCAGAACCTGCTGTTCTCGGCGACCTTCTCGGACGAGATCCGCAGCCTCGTCGGCGACTTCCTCAACGACCCGGCTTCCGTCCAGGTCACACCGCGCAACACGGCCACCCAACTCGTGCGACAGCTCGTGATCCACGTCGACCGAGAGCGAAAGCGCGACCTCCTGCGCGAGCTGGTCGCGTCCGGCCGGATCGATCAGGCGCTCGTCTTCACCCGCACCAAGCACGGTGCCAATCGATTGGCCGAGCAGCTCAACAAGGACGGCATCACGGCCGCCGCGATCCACGGCAACCGCAGCCAGAACCAGCGCGTGCGCGCCCTGTCCGATTTCAAGGATGGGCGGATCGCGATGCTCGTCGCCACGGAGGTCGCGGCACGGGGCATTGACATCGAAGAACTTCCCCACGTCGTCAACTTCGAATTGCCGATGGTCCCCGAGGACTACCTCCATCGCATCGGACGGACCGGCCGTGCCGGCTCGATGGGCGACGCGATCTCGCTCGTCTGCGTGGACGAGGGCCGGCTCCTGAAGGACATCGAGCGGATGCTCGGTCGCCCGATTGACGCCGAGGTCATCCCCGGCTACGAACCGGATCGCTCCATTCGAGCCGAGCCCATTCGCCTTCGAACCATGGGTGGACCGGGTCCCCGTCCGTCGATGCCACGCCGAGCTCCGGCCAGCGGTGGCGGCGCCTGGTCCCACGTCCAACCGCGCCACGGGAGCGGCCCGGCTCCGGCCAGAACCGGTTTCGGGGCTCGACCACACGCGGGATCCGGGCGTCCCCAGCCCGCGCCCGCTCGCGCTCACTCGGGAACGGGCCATGTGCCCGCACCCCACGGACGTCCGGCACATGTCGCCGGTCGCCCGGGGCCGGGTGGACCGCGTCCATCGATCGGCAACCACACCCAGATGCCCGGCGAGCGGTTGTCCCGTCAAGTTGACGGTCAGCCCTCGAGTCCCCGACCGTGGGGACCCCGCCAGACCACCGAGAATCGGCCTTCGGCCGCACCGTTCCGTGGCCGGCGCCGGTGAGCGCGAGCGCGGTTCCCCTCTGTCCCTCCTGCAACAGCCCGTCGGGGTCGTGGCAGATCGA
>JBDTOJ010000010.1:0-5243 GCA_039933295.1 Chloroflexota bacterium | reverse complement strand
CGATCCCCGATATCGTCCGCGAGATCGCGTCGCTGGCCGATGGCATGACGATGTCCGCGAAGAAAGATGGCCTCGCGAATATCGGCGGCTGGCTGGCGATGAATGACGATGCCCTCGCCGAGCAGTGCCGCAATCTCCTGATTCTGACCGAGGGCTTCGTGACCTACGGCGGCCTCGCAGGCCGCGACCTCGAGGCGATCGCCCAGGGCCTGCGCGAGGTCGTGGACGAGGACTACCTTCGATACCGGATCCAGTCCACGGCCTACTTCGGTTCCGCGCTGGCCGCGGCCGGCGTGCCGTTGGTCCAGCCGTTCGGGGGCCACGCCATCTACCTCGATGCCCGGGCCCTGTTGCCGCACATCACACCGCTCGAATATCCGGGTCAGGCGCTGGCGGTCGCGCTGTATCGGGAGGGCGGAATCCGCGGCTGCGAAATCGGGACGGTGATGTTCGGCCAGCACCCCGACGGCAGCGAGACGGCGGCGGCGATGGACCTCGTACGCCTGGCGATCCCTCGCCGGACCTACACCCAGAGCCACATCGACTACGCGATCGAGGTCGTCCAGTACGTGGCGGAACGGGCGTCAGCCCTTCGGGGCTTTCGGATCGCCCACCAGCCCGCCGCCCTGCGCCACTTCACGGCTCGGTTCGAGCCCCTCGACTGAAGGCGCCACGGCAAGCACACATGCCGTCCCAGGTCCCGTACCTCCTCGTCGCCAATCCATCGTCGGAGAACTTCGATCTGCCACAGGAACACGTCGACGTCGGCACCCGCGCGCAGAAGGATAGGAGCCAAGTCATCGGTCAGTCCCAGAGGCCAACCTGCGGCACGCCGTTGGCACTCAGCGTCTCGTTGATTTCGGCCACGTGATAGACGTCGTGGCTGAAGACCCGCTGGATGACCGCACCGCGGGTGTGCACCCACGATGCGTCCCATTCCGGGCGGCTCAGCACCTCCTTGAGCATCGGAAGGGTCCACGTGTCGAAGCAGCGCTCCACGATCCGGAAGGTCGAGTCGAGCCCCTCCACGAGGTCGCCGGCTGACAGGACATGCTCGAGGTCGTCGTCGCCCGGACAGTCGTTGCCGGCATCGGTGAAGCGCGTGGTATCGGCACCGGCCTCGCCGGCGAAATCACAGAGCCAGAAGACGCGCTGACAGGCGAGGTGGCCGATCGTCGCCCAAAGTGGCCATCGATCCTGCGACGGCCGAAGCGCGAGCTGCGCCTCGGTCAGAGTCGCGACAACGTCGCGCAGGCGCCGGTTGTACGCTGGCCAGCTGCTGAAGGCGGGGCGGATGGTCGCCAATGTCATGTAGTCCCCCTCACCGGTTGCATCCCAGCAGTTTGAGTCTGCGCCAAGTCCCCGGCCTCGCTACATTAGTCCGGCGCCCCCATGGGCGCGCACCTGAAGGAGGCCACGATGCCGCTCTACATGGATGAGCACGACCTACCCGGCGTGAAAGCCGCGGATGTCGTTGGCGCCCACGAAGCCGATGTGAAGGTCCAGGGCAAATACGGGGTCGACTACAAGCACTACTGGGTCGACGAAGCTGCCGGCAAGGTGTTCTGCCTTGTCGATGCCCCGGACAAGGAATCGGCGAACAAGGTGCATGCGGAGGCTCACGGCCTCGTCGCGCAGAAGCTCTACGAGGTCGAGCAGGGGGCATAGCCCGCCACAAGAGCCCGGGCTCTGAGGCGCACGCGGGTCACACGTCGGCCCGGCCGGCGGCCTCTTCGGCGTTGGCCCGGCCGACGGGCTAACCGAGGTCGGCCAACAACTGCCGAATCACCTGCTCCGAGCCGTCGTAGTCACCCTCACCGTAGTGGACGTGGCGAATCTGACCGGACTTATCGATGAAGAAGAACGCCGGCCAGTAGCGATTGCGGAACGCGTGCCAGGTATCGAAGGTCGGATCAAACGCGACCGGGTAGCGAATTTCCGCCTTGGCGACGGCATCGCGGACATTGGCGATGTCGCGCTCGAAGGCCAGCTCCGGGGTGTGAACCCCCACGACGACCAGGCCCGCATCGGCATAGCGGGCTTCCCAGGCCTTCACGTACGGCGCGACGTGGATGCAGTTGATACACCCGAACGTCCAGAACTCGACGAGAACGACCTTGCCGCGTAACTCCGCGAGCTTGAGCGGTTCCGAATTGATCCAGGCGCTGATCCCGGTGAATTCCGGCGCCGTCCCGAGGTTTTCGAGCGCAACACTCGAGGGCAGCGATTCGGCGATCGGCGCGGGCAGGTTCGCCCCGTCGCTGCCGCCGACCATCGGGCCCTCGGCCGCCGGGGCACCACTCGGATCCGTTCGCAGCATATCGAGTTCCTCCTGGATGGCCGGCTCCTGTTCGATGGCGACGAGCACGCCCGCCCACCCGGCGGGCAGCACGTCGGCGATGGCGGCCTGGATTCCGCGATCCAGCCCGGTCCCGACGAGCAGCGCGGTCACGAGCATTGCAACGCCGAATCCGCGGCGGAGTCGAGTGCGGGAACTTAAGGTCCACATGGCATCGCTGGCGCGTCGGCCCCAGCCCGCGATGGCAGCAATGGGAACTGACGCTCCGGCGACGTAGGCCGTGGCAATCGCGAGCGTTTCAAGACTCGGTCCGTGGACCGCTGCGGTCGCGATGACGCCGGCCATGATCGGGCCGACGCACGGCGCCCAGAGCAGGCCAATGGCCGCGCCGAGGACAATGCCCCCACCGAGCCCCGATTCCCGCTGGTCACCGGCGACTTTCACGCCGATGACGGCCAACGGGCCGAGTCGCCGCTCGATGAACGCCTCGACCCGCGGCACGGCGAGGCTCAATCCGGCGCCGACGAGCACGATCACCGAAACGATCCGCAGCCCATCGGTGGTGAGCCCGAGGGACGCAAGCGCGGCGGCGAGGAGCACCGTTGCCCCCACGAACGTGACACCGAACCCGAGGACGAGTCCCGTGACGCGCCCACGGCCGCCGGTCGAGCCGGCTCCGAGCGCGAGCGGGATCATCGGCAATGCACACGGGGCAAGGATTGTCAGAACCCCGGCGACGAAGGCGAACACGAGGACGAGCAGCATCGAGGCGAGCATCCTCGACGCGCGTGACGGTGCGATGACGCCGAGAATGGCCGCATGCCGCGCCGTTCGATTGACCTGATCACGCCGCTCGACCTTCCGAGCCTCGCCGGTCTGCACTTCCGTAGTCGTTCTGATCCCACCGGCCGCGTTTCGACCCGATCCCTGGTCCGTACCACACGCACGCCGGACGGTCCCGCGACGCTCCTGGCGGAATTGCGCGGCACGCGTGTCGAGGCCGAGGCCTGGGGCTCGGGAGCGGACCGAGCGCTCGCGGCGCTTCCCGCGTTCCTCGGCCTCGACGACGACCCGACGGGCTTCGATCCGTCGCTCCATCGCGTCGTTGCCGCCCAGGCCCATCGCCGTAGGTACCTGCGCATTGGTTGGACGGGTGCGATCTTCGAGTCGCTCCTCCCCGCCATCCTCGAACAGAAGGTCACGGGCGGCGAGGCCGTGACGGCGCTCAACGGCCTCATCGCCGGTCACGGCGAACCTGCGCCGGGACCGATAGCCGCGACCCATGGGCTCCGACTACAACCCACCCCGGAAGCCGTCGCCGCGCTCCCCTATTACGCGTTCCATCCGCTCGGCGTGGAGCAGCGCCGGGCCGACGTCATCCGCCGGGCGGCCGCCGAGGCGACCCGGCTTGAGCGTCTGGCCGATCTCCCCGGGACGCGGCTCGGCGTGGGCGTGGCCGCCGCCGCCGTCCTCCAGGCGATCCCGGGCATCGGCGCGTGGACCGCGGCCGAGGTCACCCTCCGCGCGCTGGGGGACCCGGACGCGGTCAGCGTCAACGATTTCCACCTCAAAAACCTCGTGTCGTTCGCCCTCGCCAGCGAGCCGCGCGGCACCGACGAGCGAATGCTCGAGCTCCTCGAGCCGTGGCACGGTCATCGAGCGCGCGTGGTTCGATTGCTCGAATTGAGCGAGATCAGAGCGCCTCGCTATGGCCCTCGGTACGCGGCGCCAGATCGGCGCGGAATGTGAGGGGGGGAACCGGAGCGACTCACCGTCGTCTAGGGGCCATGAGCTCCCGAAACCTGCTCGCGACGGTCCTCGTCGTCGCCGCGCTTGGCGTCGCCTGTGGCGGTAGCTCCTCGACGTCCAGCCCGACGACTCAGACCCTCGAAGTGCGCACCTTCCTGTCGACCAGGGTCGACGGGCCGGCCCTCGTGGCCGGTACGGTCATCCGGATCACGTTCCAGAACGGCCGCGTCTCGGTCAATGCCGGCTGCAACACGTTTGGCGGACCGTACCGGATCGATGGCGATCGGCTGGTCGTCGGGCAGATCATCACGACCGAGATCGGCTGCCAACCCAATCTCGCGGCCCAGGATCAGTGGGTGAGCGGGCTCATCGGCGGCGCGACGATCGCCCTCGATGGCAACAACCTGACACTGGCCCTGAGCGGAATTCGGGTGGCCTTCCTCGATCGCGTCGTCGCCGACCCGGATCGGCCGCTCCTTGGGACCCCCTGGGTAGTGGACGGCTTGATCACAGGCGGCGCCACTTCGAGCGTCCCGGCCGGCCTCACGGCGTCGGTCACGTTGACCGAGACCAGCGTCGACGTTGAGACCGGGTGCAATTCGGGCGGCGGGCCCGTGACCAACGCCGACGGGACACTCACCTTCGGTGACCTCATCCTGTCCAAGAAGGCGTGCACGGGACCTGGGGCCGCGCTCGAGGGTGCGGTGACCGCCGTACTTCACGGCACGGTGGCCTACCAGATCGTGGCTGATCAACTGACACTCAAGTCCGATGCGCTCGGGCTGACCCTTCGCGCGGCGCCCTGATCGGGCCGCGGCAAGCTAGCGCGTCCGGAGCGCCTCGCCCATGGCCGCAAGATGGGCCGGCGTGGACCCACAGCACGCTCCGATGATCGAGGCGCCCGCGTCCCGGATCTGGAGCGCGTAGTCGGCCATCGCCGACGGCTCGGCGCGGTAGACGGCCTGCATGTCCACGAGCTCGGGCATCCCCGCATTCGACTTGGCGACCAGAATCACGTCCGGCTCGGCCGCTCGCATCTTGGCGATGACCGGGATGATCTCGTCGGGGCCGTTGCCGCAGTTGCCGCCGATCGCGTCGGCGCCCCACTCGATCAGGGCATGGACGGCGGTCTCGGGCTTGACGCCCATCATCGTGTGGCCGCGGGTGTCGAAGGTCATCGTGGCGATGATCGGGA
>JBDTOJ010000009.1:0-2221 GCA_039933295.1 Chloroflexota bacterium | reverse complement strand
ATGTTTTCGCCGCCCGGCCGGGACGGGAGCCCCGGCATCGTGCGCATCTCACCGGCGATCGGCGTCACGAACCCGGCCCCGGCGGACAAGCGAACTTCCCGGATCGGTACGCGGAAGCCGCTCGGGCGACCCTTGAGCGCCCCATCGGAGCTCAGTGAGTATTGCGTCTTGGCCATGCAGATCGGCAGGTGCCCGAAGCCGAGGGCTTCGTACTGGGCGAGCTGCTTCCTGGCCGCGGGCAGGTAGTCGACCCCGTCCGCCCCGTACACCTTCGTCGCGATGGTCTCGATCTTGTCCATGAGCGGCATCTCGTCGGGATACAGGAATTGGAAGTTCGGAGCACCCTCTTCCGCGGCGGCCCAGACGGCAGCAGCGAGGTCAGTGGCCCCGGCGCCGCCTTCGGCCCAGTTGTTGGCGAGTTCGGCGGCGCGTGCCCCGGCCGCGAGCGAGACCTGGCGAACCGCCTCGACCTCGGCCGGGGTATCGGTCGGGAAGGCGTTGATGGCCACGACCACCGGTACGTTGAACAGGAGGACGTTCTCGATCTGCTTGGCCAGGTTCTGTGCGCCGCGGGTGACCGCGTCCACGTTCTCCTGCTGGAGCGCCGGATCGAGCGGCTTGCCCGCGACGATCTTGCCGACGCCGCCGTGCATCTTGAGGGCGCGGATCGTTGCAACCATGACTGCCGCATCGGGCCGGATCCCCGACGCGCGGCATTTGATGTCGAAGAACTTCTCCGCGCCCATGTCCGCCCCGAACCCGGCCTCGGTGCACACGATGTCGTTCGTGGCGAGGGCCACGCGGTCGGCGAGGATCGAGTTGTTGCCGTGCGCGATGTTGGCGAACGGCCCGCAGTGGACGAACGCGGGACCACCCTCAAGGGTCTGGAGGAGGTTCGGCTTGATCGCGTCGGTCAGCAGGACGGCCATCGAGCCGGCCACTTTCAGGTCCTCGGCGGTGACCGGATCTCCGGATCGCGTCGTGGCCAGAACCATCCGACCGAGGCGGGCCCGAAGATCGGGCAGGTCACGGGAGAGCGCGAGCACGGCCATGACCTCGGACGCAACGGTGATCACGAACTCGTTCTCGCGCGGGTAGCCGTTGTCACGGCCCCCGAGGCCGACAACAACCTTTCGCAGGGCGCGATCGCTGATGTCCACGACGCGCGGCCAGAGCACGCCGAGCGCGTCGATCCCGAGGGCGTTGCCGTGGTGAATGTGATTGTCGATGAACGCGGCGCCGAGGTTGTGGGCGGCGCCGATCGCATGGACGTCGCCGGTGAGATGAAGGTTGAAATCCTCCATCGGGATCACCTGGCTGTACCCGCCCCCGGCTGCGCCGCCCTTGATCCCGAAGACGGGGCCGAGGCTCGGCTGTCGAATGCAGACCGCGGCCTTGCGGCCGATCAGGTTGAGGCCCTGGGCCAGACCGACCGTCGTCGTGCTCTTGCCCTCGCCGAGCGGCGTCGGGGTGATACCGGTGACGACGACGTACTTGCCGCGCGGCCGTTCAGACTCGAGCCGCTCAATCGCGGACAACCGGATCTTGGCCTTCGTGAAGCCGTACGGCTCGACCTCGTCCTCGCGCAGCCCGAGATCCCGGGCGATGTCGAGGATCGGGCGCGGCGTGACGGATCGGGCAATCTCGAGGTCGGACGGAAAGCTCATGCGTCTCCTGATGGGGCGGCCTTTGCGGCGGCCCGGGCTGCGGGTTGGGGATCGATCGACAGCCGTGCGGCGACCTGCTTCTCGGCCGCGCGCATGAGATGCGCGAGGAGGAGGGCGTTGGTGAGTGGGCCGACGCCGCCGGGTACGGGCGTGATCGCGGATGCGACCTCGCGCGCCGATGCGAAGTCGACATCGCCGACGAGATGGCCGTTCACCACGTTGATGCCCACGTCGATGACAACGGCGCCGGGCTTGAGCATGTCGCCGGTCACGAGACCGGGATGTCCGGCCGCAACGACGATGATGTCGGCCAGCCGGGTATGCGATGCGAGATCGCGGGTCCGCGAGTGACACACGGTGACCGTGGCACCGGTCTTGGCGAGCATGAAGGCAACCGGCATGCCGACAACCGGGGAGCGGCCGATCACGACGGCCTCGGCGCCGACGATCGGGGCGCCGGATCGCTTCAGGACTTCGAGCGCGGCGTGCGCCGTCGCAGGAACGAAGCCCTCGAACCCGAGCCGGAGCAGCCCCGCGTTGAGTGGGTGGATGCC
>JBDTOJ010000008.1:0-28234 GCA_039933295.1 Chloroflexota bacterium | reverse complement strand
GCTGATTGCCGATGGCCTCGGCTACCTGCCCGACGGACCCGATACCTACCGGATCATTCTTGTCTTCATGGCGCTGCTCCTGGTCGCCGGACTGGTCTTCGTGTTGCGCCTCACGGACGACCGCCCGGCCGTGGTGAGAACGCGTCGTCTCGTGGCGGCCGGCGAACCGGCCGCGTTCCGGGTGGGCAGATCCACCGGCTGGACGATCTCGCGGCTCGGGCTGACCATCCACGATCGCCGAACGTTCTTCCGGCTCCTCCTCCCGGGCCTGCTCATACCGATCGGCGCCGGCCAGGTCATCCCGTTCCTCAACCTCTACGTTCAGGCGAAGTTCGGACTGAACCTTGCCGCCCTCAATGGGGTCTTCGCGGTGACGAGCATCGGGACGATGCTGGCGGTCCTCTACCAGCCGACAATTGCGCGCCGCTTCGGACGGTTGCGCTCGGTGATCCTTGTCCAGGGTGCAAGCATTCCGTTCCTGATTGTCCTGGGGTTCAGTCCTGTCCTCTGGATGGTGATCGGCGCCATGATGGTGCGGAATTCGTTGATGAATGCCGGGAATCCCATCTTCAGCGCGTTCGCGATGGATCAGGTCAGCCAGGCGGAGCGCGCAACGCTCGCCGCAGCCATGTCCCTCATGTGGTCCATCGGCTGGGTTATCGCCGGCGCTTACTACTCCGCCGTCCATGCGGCCCTGGGCTTTGATGCCGGCTACACCGTGAATTTCGTGACGATTATCCTCCTTTATACGGTCGCCACGTGGCTCTACTGGCACTGGTTCCGGGACGCCGAGCCACACATCGACGGAGCGGACCCGACGCCGGCGCCGGGGGCGGCGACGGACTAGACTCCGCCCATGACGGCACCGGCGTCCCCGCGCGAGAAAACGGGCATTCCCAAGAATCCCGGCCGGGCCGACCTCGGGATGAAGGCGACGCTGCTCTTCCCCAACCGGGACATCGTCGAGCAGTACTACGTGCCACTCATCTACACGGCCTGCCGAACCTGCTATTCGGAGCTGCCGCCCGAGGAGATCTTCCGCCGCGCGGTGGACGGAGAGGTCGAAGTCGCCAAGATGCAGCGGCTCATCAACGGGGTCATCGAATCGGGCCACGGCAGCACGATCGAACATATCGTGTTCACGTTCGGGATCACTGGCGTCTCACGGACCCTCTCCCACCAACTCGTTCGCCATCGCGCCGGCGTCGCCTTCGATCAGCAGAGCCAGCGCTACGTCACGTACAAGCAGGCCGCCAACATGCTCCCTCACTCGATCGCGGGAGCTGATCCCGAGATCCGGGCCCGCTACGAGGACCAAGTCGAAGGCTCGATGGACCTGTACGGCGACCTCGTAGGTGCGGGCATTCCCGGTGAGGATGCGCGGTTCGTGTTCCCCAACAGCACGAGGACCAACCTCGTGATGACCACGAACCTGCGGGCGCTGATTCACATGTCCGGCCTGCGCCTGTGCACGATGGCCCAGTGGGAGATCCGCCGCCTCTTCCAGTTGATCCGCCACGAAATCTTCAGCGTCAGCCCATTCCTGGGGTCGTTTCTGGCTCCGAAATGCGTCCCCCTGGGCTATTGCGACGAGATGAACAACAAGGACGAGCACTGCCCCATCCGGCCACACAAGGATCGCGTGCTCGAGGCCTGGGCCGACAAGGCAAAGGCCGCGCGAGCGGCAGGACGCGAGCTGCCGGTCCAGTCATGAGAATCCGTCTCCAGTTCGACCGGATCGCGCCGGGCGTGGAGATCGGACCGCATCGTCACGGGGTCGAGACCATTGTCTATGTGGCCGGTGGAGAGCTCGTCTTCGAGCACGGAGAGGCACTCGAGCGGCGGGCGGTCGTCCGGACCGGCGACGTTCTGTACGAGGCTCCCGCCGAGCAGCACCTCATTCGCAACGAGGGCACTACCGACGCGCTGGCGCTGCTGGCGTCGACCGATCCCGATCCGCGGCGGATCGGGACGATGCTCCGGCGGTGGGACTCCGAGGCGGAGCCTGTCCGCCGCGGGGCCGATGCGTTCGTTCTCGAGGCGGGCGGCTTCCGCCGACGACGGATCGTTGGGCCGGGTGACTTCGAATCGGCGGCATTCACGGTCACGGAAGTGGAAGCGGCGCCGGGATCGGTTGACGACTGGCATCGCCATCCCCGGGCCGAGCACGCGATCGTCGTCTTCGAAGGTCGCGGCCTCGTCACCGTCGGAGACGAGACCGAGACGCTCGAGCCACTCAAGGGCATCCGGGTCGAAGATGGGCGTCCCCATCGCGTGGAGAACACCGGCCGCACGACGCTTCGCTACTACGTCTGCTCGTCACCTGGGATGGATCCGCTGTCCGATCGCGAGACTGCGGAGGCGCCACGCCGCCGCACGGACGCCTAGGCTGCCGGCCCTGCCAGGGTCACGAGACCGGTCGAGGTCGGGGCACGTCCTGTGTCAGGGCGCGTCGAGGTCCGCGACGAAGCGCCGGATAACGCGCGCAAGGTGCGGACCCGAGGCCCGACCCGCCTCCATGACCTCCTCGTGCGAAAGGGCCGCGCCGGAATAGCCCGCTCCGGCATTGCTGACGAGCGAAACGCCCACGACTTCCAGTCCGGCCCATCGTGCCGCGATGCACTCGAGCACCGTCGACATGCCGACCGCGTGGCCGCCAAGCGCGGCCAGCATCCGGACCTCGGCGGGGGTCTCGTAGTTCGGGCCGGTCAGCCCGACATAGATGCCCTCCGCCATGGCGACGCCTTCGGCCGCCGCTGCTGCCAGGAGGCGTGCCCGGAGCCGCGGGCTCCAGGCCTCCGTCAGGTCCGGAAAGCGGGACCCGATCCCATCGTCATTCGGCCCGATCAGCGGATTGAGGCCGGTCAGGTTGATGTGGTCGGAGATCGCCATGAGCGTGCCCGGGCCGAAGGCGGGATCAAGGCCGCCCGCGGCGTTCGTGAGGACGACGACGGAGGCGCCGAGTTGCTTGAACAGCAGGACAGGCTGCACGACGAGGCCCGGATCGTTGCCCTCGTACAGATGAAACCGGCCCTGAAGCATGACCACAGGACGATCCGCAAGTCGCCCGAGGATGAGCCGCCCGACATGCCCGGGCGCCGTCGCCGCTGGCCATCCGGGGAGGTCCGAGAACGGAATGGCGACGGCGTCGTCGAGATCATCGGCAAGGCCGCTGAGTCCTGATCCAAGCACGATGCCAACGGTCGGCACCAGGGCGGAATGGACCCGAACTGCGGCGGCAATGGCGTCGAGATGGAGTTGCTGATCAGCCGGGCGGATGGGGACCTGCGAGCGGCTCATGGTAGGCAGCCGAGCGCGCGGGCCTCGCGAATAACGTCCAGGGGGCGACGAGCGGGGCCCGCGAGCTTCCGTCTCTCCGTCGAAGCATCGACACCGGGATGCCGATCGCGTCCGGTCGGGCGCCCAACCCGGGGACGGGCGCAGAGGCCAATCTCGACCGGGTACTGAAGCGCCCGAAGCGACCGGTCCGAAACGTGGTCCCCTTGATGCAATCTCGGTTCCCTCGTCACTTGACGGCCCCTTCGGGCAAGACCAAATCTACTGGTCCCGCCAGGCTCGGGCAACATGGTTATCCACGAACTGCGCGGCATCGGGCGCGATCGTGTCCACGAAATACGGAACGACTGTTGATCAGCGGTGGAAAACCGCTCGGACCTGCTCGTGGTCAACCGCCCACCGCGAACATCTCGATGCGCGGGAGGTGGCTCGTTGCGCTCGTCCGAAGCTCGGAGTAGCGATCGGTCCGTGTCGACCAGACGCGTTCGAGCTCGGCTCGGAGGTCGGCGTCGGATGCGCCTGACCGCAGCGGTTTCCGGAGATCCGTGCCGTGCGCGCTGAACAGGCAGGTATACAGCTTGCCGTCGGCTGACAGACGCGCCCGGGTGCAATCGCCGCAGAACGGCTGGGTCACCGACGCGATCACCCCGATTTCGCCCGACCCGTCCCGGTAGCGCCAGCGCCCGGCTACCTCGCCTCGATAGTTCGGGTCGACCGTTTCCAGCGGCAGCTCGGCGTCGATGGCGGCCACGATGTCGGCGGCCGAGATCACGTCATCAAGCCGCCAGCCATTGGTCGTCCCGACATCCATGTACTCGATGAATCGGAGGACGAGGCCCTCCTCCCGGGCCCAGCGCGCCATCGGCACGATGCTGGCCTCGTTCTCGCCCTTCTTCACGACCATGTTGACCTTGATCGGGGCGAGCCCGGCCTCGCGCGCTGCACTGATGCCATCCAGGACGCGGGTAACAGGGAAGTCCACGCCGTTCATCCGTCGAAAGGTCTCGTCGTCCAGCGAATCGAGCGAGACGGTGATCCGGTTGAGGCCTGCGGCGGCGAGCGGGCGCGCCAGCGGCCGGAGCGCCGACGCGTTGGTGGTCAGGGTCAGGTCGACGGGCTCGCCATCGGGCATCCGCAACTCGGCCAGCATCGAAATGAGATCCGGCAGGGCCTTGCGAATCAGGGGCTCGCCACCCGTGATCCGGAGCTTCTGGACGCCGAGCTCAACCGCGATGGCCGCAAGGCGGCGGATCTCCTCGTACGTCAGGACCTGGGCGTGGGGAAGGAACGCGAAGTCCCGCCCGAAGACCTCGGCCGGCATGCAGTAGGTACATCGGAAATTGCAGCGATCGGTGACCGAGATCCGGAGGTCGCGCAGGGCCCGGCCGCGCGTGTCGAGGAGCCCGGGACGGCCGTCGAAGACCGAGGTTGCCGGTGGTGTCGACGAGGACGCGTCGGTCTGCATGGCGGGGATCGTACGACGCCCGCCTGATCCGTGGTGCGCAGGTGCCCCCGTGAGCGTCGCGCCCTCGTACCAAACCGGTACCTCTGGGGCCCTCGCTTGGTACGACTAGCCGACTGCCGCCGCGCACCACGCCAGTCACGATGCCAACAGCCGCAGACCCATACCCACTGTGAGGACAACGAGATCATGGCCACGACAGAACAGCGCACCGGATTTCGGCTTCCCTGGACTGCCGAACCGCCTGCCACCAATGACGCTGCCACATCCGACGATGAAGCCGTTGGGTCCGCGGCCGAACCAGAAGCTGTAGCGGATCCGATCGTGGATTCGACGGAGGAATCAATGATCGGGGAGGACACCGTGCGCGACACATTCGTCACCAACCTGGCAGGCCGAGCCGGCTGGGATGAGCCAGAGGTAGCAGCCGACGTTGACGCAGCTCCGGCGGCAGTCGATGCTGACGCTACCATCGAGGTCGACCCGGCACCCGTCGCCGTCGGGGAAACGGGCTACGCCTATGAGGCAGAGGCTTCGACCCCGACCAAGCAGCGCACCGTCAACCCGCTCGTCGCGGGCCTTGTCCGGGCGATGCTCGATGCGGCCGAGACGGCCCGCCAGGAAGCGATTACCGGGCTTGCCGACGCCGCCAAGGCGCGCAAGGACCAGATCCAGGTCGAGTCGACGGAGTCCGAGGCCGAAGCGCGCCGCGTGAACGACAGCGACATGGCCGAGATCCGCGAGTGGTCAAAGGCGCAGATGGCGCGCATTCGGGGTGAGACCGACGTAAGGATCACCGATCGCAAGCACCAGCTCGAAGCCGAGACAAGCGAATTGGGCGCGCTGCAGCAGCGCCGACTCGACCACGTCCAGCATGTGGTTGAGGCGTACGAGAGCGAGATGGATGCCTTCTTCCAGACGCTCTTTGCCGAAGACGATCCCGCCCACCTTGCCGGATTGGCTCAGCAGCTCCCGGAGCCGCCTGACTTCAACAACGAAGATGGCTTGGACGATTGGACGCCCGAATCCATCCTCGCCATCGCCGAGGCCGCCCGGTCCGAGACCGCCGCGACACTCGAAGACGAGACTCCAGCCGAAGGCGAATACCAGACTGAAACTGCTGGGTCGGTTGAGGCGGAAGCAAGTGTCGAGGCCACGGACGACCAGGCCGGAACGCTCGATCTCGCTCCGCTGGACGTTCCCTCTGCGTCGGAAACGCCGGCAACAGCGGCCGACGAGACTGGCGACGAGGCGTCGATGACGCTCCTGTCCGTTGTCGGGCTCGTCAGTGTTGCGAGCATCGCCGGCTTCAAGCGGGCTGTCGCCAAGGCGCCCGGTGTCGAGGCCATTTCGGTTGTGTCCGGTCCGGCCGGTGACTTCGTGTTCACCGTTCGTCACGAGCCGACCGCTGACATCGCCGCGATCGTCGGCGGCCTCGAGGAATTCAGCGCGGTCGTCACGAACAAGGAGGACGGCGTGCTGTCCGTGACCGCGTCCGCCCCCATCAGCCTCGGCTAGAACGGAGTTCATCTCAATGCGACGCCCCACCATCGCCGTCGCGCTCCCCGAACCAGAACGTACCGCCGTCCTCGAGTTCCTTGCGGCGGCCGAATTCGGAACCGTAGTCCTCGAATCGGCAACGGAGCTTGAACGGGTCGTGGAAGGCGGACTCCCCGTCGGCCTGGCGATCCTCGACATGTCCGACGATCCGTCGGCCGTGTCCGCGACCCTCGCGGCACAGCGCTCACGTGGTGTCGATGTTCCATCGCTGATCATCGCGACCGTGTCCCAGTTTGACGCGCTCGGCGAGGAAGACGGGTTCGGGCCGAACGACGAGCTCGTGCTTCGCCCGGTGGACGCCGATGGCCTCCGCTGGCGAGCCGAGGCAATGCTGATCCGCTCGCAGGTCGACTCGGATGATCAGGAGAGCACCGTGCTCTCGCGAGGCCAGGTCGAGGCCGACTGGGCGGCACGAACGCCGATCATCGCGATCTTCAATCCGAAGGGCGGCGTGGGCAAGACCACGATCGCCACGAACCTCGCCTCGGCGCTCCAGGTCCGGCGCGACCGGAAGGTCCTCCTTGTCGACGCCGATACGGTCACCGGCCATGTCACGCTGTCCCTTGGGATGGAGACGGGCCGCACCATGAGCGACGCGTGGCTCGACGAAGACGAGGGCGGTCCGCCGGAATCTCTGCTCGACGTTGCGGCCGTCCACGAGAACGGCGTCCGTGTCGTCGCGCTCGTTTCCAGCCCGCTGGCGATGATCAATCTGAACGCCGATCGAGTCGCCGAAGCCATCCTGACCGCCCGCTGGGGTGTCGACGTGATCGTGGTCGACCTGCACCCTTCGTACAGCGAGGTCAATCAGACGATCTTCGGGATCGCCGACCGGATCATCGTCCCGGTGACACCCGACATTCCGGCCATTCGTGCCGCTGTGCAGATGTGCGACGTCGCCATCGAACTCGGCGTGCGCGATCGGCTTTCCATGATCGTCAACCGCGTCAACAGTGGCGTCTCGATCGCCCAGATCGAGCAGGTCGTCGGCCTCAAGGTGATGGCAACGATTCGGTCAGGCGGCATGAATTTCGTGAAGGCCGCCAACGAGGGCCGAACCGTCATCGACATGTTCCCGAAGGAGCCCGTCAGCCGGGACTTCGAGGGACTGGCCGACTTCGTGCTCGGGATCGACCCGACGGCCTCCGGCTCGGGCAAGGCCGCCGCCAAGGGAGTGTCGATGCTCAGCGGCCTGTTCGGACGAAAGCAGCCGGCCAGAACCTAGAGCAAACCGGAGCGCCGTCCGGGGGCCGGCGGCTGCGGGTCGCCTCCTCCTACCGTGACTGGCCTAGTCGCGGCAGGTTCGCGTACGGGAGCCCGGTGGACAGGTCCACCTGGACCACTTCCCGAATATAGGCGCGGTTCACGAGGACCGTACTTGCGCCCCCGAGCTCGATGGCTTCATCTCCGTGATGGACGGCCGCATTGGTCAGAGCGGCGAACAGTGCGCCGCCCCGATCCATGATCGATTCCGGCACCGCGCCCGGATGCACCTGCACACTCCCGACCACTCGAAATGGCGGCGCCGTGACGGCCACGTCGAACGAGACCTTGTGGATCCGATGCGCCGCCCGTTCATCGTCGGTCGTCGCGGCGAGCGTGCCGGATCCGGCAATGACCACGACCAGGTCGTATGGATCCAGCTCGCCGATACCCTCGGCGGGCGCAAGGGTGCCGTGTCCGTCAATCGGAGCCCAACGGACATCCGTGACCGCAATCGGCTCGCGTTGGTTGAGCACTTCCAGCAGGCGTCCGGTGAGTACGACCTGACCTTCGAGGCGCCAGTCCTCGGTGAATCCCTGAAAGGCAATCAACCGGGTCGTGGTCGAAAGGCTCTCGGGCCGTGCATCGGGCACCACCGCAGCCTCGTCCTGCTTCCTGCCAAATCCGAAGGGCACCCGCTACTCCTCTGCTCGGCCCGAATTCTCTCGAATGGTATCCACAACGCCAGCGTCGGCGAGTGTGCTGGTATCGCCGAGCGCACGGCCCTCCGCGATATCACGAAGGAGGCGCCGCATGATCTTGCCCGACCGCGTCTTCGGCAGATCCGGAACGAACATGAGCTGCTTGGGCCGAGCGATCGGCCCGATCACATAGGCCACGTGCTCGCGAAGCTGCAGCGCGAGCGCGTCCGACGGCGTCTGGTCCGCCTTCAGGATCACGAAGGCGAAGATCGATTGGCCGGTGACGTCATCCTTCGTCCCCACTACGGCCGCCTCGGCCACCGACTTGTGATCGACGAGGGCCGATTCGACCTCGGTCGTCGAGATCCGGTGCCCAGCCACGTTCATCACGTCGTCGACGCGACCGAGGAGCCAGTAGTAACCCTCCTCGTCCCGCTTGGCACCGTCGCCGGCGAAGTACTTGCCGGGGAATCGACTCCAGTACGTCTCCTTGTACCGTGCCGGGTCTCCGTAGATGCCGCGGAGCATGGCGGGCCAGGGTCGGGTCAGGACGAGGTATCCCCCACCGCCGAACGGGACGGACTCGCCGTCGGCATCAACGACGTCCGCTCCGATGCCCGGGAATGGAAAAGTCGCGGAACCGGGCTTCGTGATCGTCACCCCCGGTAGCGGCGTCAGCAGGATCTGGCCCGTCTCGGTCTGCCACCAGGTGTCCACGATCGGTGCCTTCGAACCCCCGATGTGCTCGTGGTACCAGAGCCAGGCCTCGGGGTTGATCGGCTCGCCAACCGACCCGAGAACGCGGAGTGAGGACAGGTCGTGCGCGGCAGGGTGATGCGTTCCCTGCTTCATGAACGCGCGGATCGCCGTCGGTGCCATGTACAGGATGGAAACCTTGTAGTCCTCGACGATCTCCCACCAACGCTCCCACGTCGGCGTGTCCGGCGCACCTTCGTACATGACCCCGGTCGCGCCGTTGGCGAGTGGCCCATAGACGATGTAACTGTGGCCGGTGACCCAGCCGATGTCGGCAGCGCACCAGTACACATCGTCTGGCTTGAGGTCGAAGATCATCTCGTGGGAGTAGCTCGTCCCGAGGAGATAGCCCGCTGTCGTATGCAGGATGCCCTTTGGCTTGGCGGTCGTACCCGACGTGTAGAGCAGATACAGCATGTGCTCGGAGTCGACGGGGACCGGGGGGCAGTCCGGGGACTGTCGATCCACGATGTCGTGCCACCAGTGGTCGCGGCCTTCGACCATGTGAATGTCGTGGCCGGTCCGGTTGACCACGATCGCTGACCGGATCGATGGCGTTGATGCGAGGGCCTCATCGGCATGATGCTTGAGACCGACTTCCTTGCCGCGCCGGTACCCGCCGTCGGCGGTGACGAGCACAACGGCCTGGCAGTCGTTGATACGACCGGCGAGTGCCTCGGCCGAGAAGCCGCCGAAGATCACGGTGTGCGGCGCGCCGATCCTGGCGCAGGCGAGCATGGCAATCGGCAACTCCGGGATCATCGGCATGTAGATCGCGACCCGGTCGCCCTTCTCGACACCGAGCTCGCGCAGCGCGTTGGCCGTCTTGCCGACCTCGCGCAGGAGGTCCGCATAGGTCAGCGTGCGGGTGTCGCCCGGCTCCCCGATCCAGTGGTAGGCGACCTTGTCGCCGAGCCCCGCCTCGACATGGCGATCGAGGCAGTTGTAGGCAACGTTCAGCTCGCCCCCGACGAACCACTTCGCGAAGGGCAGCTCCCACTCAAGCGTCGTCTCGAACGGCTTCGTCCACGAAAGGCGCTCACGTGCCTGACGCGCCCAGAACTCGACGTAGTCGCGTTCGGCCTCCTGGTACAGCGCCGGTTGCGCATTGGCCAGGCGTGCGAAGGCCGGGTCGGGCGGAAAGACACGATTCTCGGCCATGAGGTTCTCGATCGCCGGATGGCCGTCTCCGCGAGATTCGGTGTTCAAGGCTCCCTCCGGTCTCGCGTCGTTCCGCGTCCTTCTCGCACCACACCGATCGAACGTGGCGGGGTCCAGCCATCCTACCGTGCCCGAAGGGACGCGGTCACTCCTCGGGCGCGAGGTCCTCGTCCGTCGGTCCGGCCTCCAGGGCAGCCGGCGCGAGGGCACCATCGGTGCGAGTGAGCACGACGCGGTGTGGGTACGGAATCTCGATCTGGTTTGCCTTGAACGCAACGAGGAGGCGCTTCCGCAGTTCGCCGGGCGCGGCCCAACGCTCCGGTGCGCGGACGGTCCCGAAGATCTTGAGGGTCACGCCGTACTCGCCCAGAGCCTGGACCCGGTCGACTTTCGGCGCCTCGAGGATGCGCCGCTTCCAGGCCGGGTCGGACGCCATGCCCCGGCCCACGGCGTCGACAACGAGGATCGCCTTCTCGATATCAGTGGCGTAGGCAACGCTGACTTCGAGATTGATCCGTGCCCAGACGCGGGTCATGTTGCTCGCCACGAGGATCTCGCCGTTCGGAACGGTGTGCACGATGCCGTCCACGTCGCGCAGCGTCGTGCGCCGGAGGCTGAAGTCCTCGACGGTTCCGCTCACGCCGGCGACGCTGATCACGTCCCCGCGGCTGAACTGGTTCTCGATGAGGATCAGGGCGCCATTCAGATAGTCACGAACGAGGTGCTGTGCGCCGAATCCGAGAGCGACGCCCACGATGCCCAGGCCGGCCACGGCCGCCCCGATCTGGAGGCCGATCGTCTGGAGGACCATGAGTGCCGCGATCGCGAGGACGAAGAAGCGGACAACTCGGTAGGCAAGATCATCGAGCGTGTCCATGCGCTTCTTCAACTCGACGGCCGACAGCTCCTGGGCCGTTCCCTCGGTCGCCTCACGATCCATGAGCGTCTTGACGATTCCATGGACGAACAGGCGCGATCCGCGGACGAGAAGGATGGTGATGACGACGATCAGGACGATCGGAAGCACGTCGGTGCGCAGGAAGGGCAGAAACTGGTCCCACGGGGACTTGCTGAGATCCGGCCACGGTGGCTTGCTGAAGTCCATCGGGGGAGCGTAGCCGATGGCGGCCCCGCAGGGTCGGGTCAGGCGGCGGTGCCACCAAGGCGGACCGTGATGGCGGCGGCGGCTTCCCGGGCCTGCGTTGCCAACTCAGGGAGTCGGCGGGGCGACAATCGGAACGCGGGGCCCCAGAGCTCGACAGCGGCGATGACCTGTCCGCGCGCATCCCGAACGGGGGCGGCGACGGCATTGAGCCCGTTCTCGAGTTCGCTGGCGGATGTTGCGTAGCCGCGGCGCCGGGCCCGCGCGAGGTCGGCAAGGAGCGGCTCGATCTCGGTGAGGGTCCGCTCCGTGTACCGGATCAGACCGAGGCGGACGATCCGGAGAACCTCGCGCTCGGCCAGAGACGCGAGCAGCACCTTGCCGGACGCGTTGGCATGGAGCGTCGACGCCCGGCCCGTCCAGTCTCCGACCGCGATGAGGCTCGGTCCATCCGCCTGGGCGACGAAGCGGACCTGATCGGCGTCGAGGACGCCGAGTCCTGCGGTCTCGTGCGTGAGTCGGGCCAGACGTTCGAGCTCGGGAAGCGCGATGGCGCGAAGGTCAAGCGTGCGCTCCGCACGCTCGGCGAGACGGATGACCACCAGCCCGAGGCGATACTTGCCGGAATCGCCGTCCTGCTCGACGAGGCCGCGCCTCTGGAGCGTTGACAGGAGGCGCGACGCCGTCGACTTGTGCAGCTCGAGACGTCGCGCCAGTTCGGTTACTCCCGCCTCTCCCTGGAATTCGCCGAGCGCAAGGAGGAGGGACGCCGCGCGATCGACGCTTCGGACTGCGTTGCCGTCCATCGTCCGTCCGAGCCTGACTTCCGGTTGGCTCAATCGTCCGTCGATCCTGCCGCCGCCCCGAAGCCGAGTGCCCGATCCCCAGCCAGCTCGCCGCGAGCCCGGAGCTCGAGGGCCGCCTTGAGCGACTCCTCGAATGCCGTGACGGCCCGGTCGACCGAATCGTCCTTGGCGTGCGCTTCGCAGACGAACCATGGCTCGCGACTGTCGGGCTCGGGCATCGCGCCTCGCAGGTGCATCCCGACCGCGATGGCGTCATAGAGCGCGTGATCCGTATCCGCCCAGTCGCGGTACTCGGTGGCTACCTTCTCGGTGAACATGATCCCGAACATCGAAGGGTGGCCGGTGAAGTGGTATGGCAAGCCCGCCTCGTTGACGACCTCGCGCAGCCCGTCCTGGATGCGTCGGCCGGTCCGGTGCACGGTCTCGAGGGCATCGGTGTCCCGGATGATCTCGAGCGTCTTCACGGCTGCGGCGGCCGCCACGCGGTTCCCCGCGTACGTGCCGCCGTGGCTGACCTTGTCGGGCAGGAGGCTCATGATGTCGCGTCGGCCGCCGAATGCGGCCGCGGGGTAGCCGTTGCCCATGGCCTTCGCATACGAGGCAAGGTCGGGGGTGATCCCGAAATACTCCGCGGCGCCGCCCTTGGCGAACCGGAAACCGGTCTTGACCTCGTCGAAGATCAGGAGGATGCCGAATTCCGCCGTCAATTCGCGAAGCGCCTTGTGGAAGCCCTCCTGCGGCAGGATGCCCTGAGCATTGCCGAGGACCGGCTCGACGATGACCGCGGCGATCTCCTCGCCCTGCTTCTCGAACAGGCGACGCAACCGTTCGATGTTGTTGAAGCGTGCCGGGATGATCGTGTTGGCGACGGCGTCCGGGATGCCGCGACCCCAGGCCAGTCCCACTGGGTTCTCGGCGTCGCCGAGGTCAGCCATATTGTTGGGCGAGACGCTGATCAGCGCGTAGTCGTGCAGGCCGTGGTACTGACCTTCGAACTTGACGATCTTGTCGCGACCGGTGAACGCGCGGGCCAGACGCATCAGGTGCATCGTGGCTTCGGTGCCTGACACCGTCATCCGGGCCATGTCGACCCAGCCGGTCAACTCGCACAGGAGCTCGAGGGCGCGAACCTCGTCCTCGCTGGTCAGCGAGAAGCTGACGCCACGACGCATGCGCTCGTTGACGTAGTCGTCCACTCGCTCATCGCCATGGCCCAGGATCACCGGGCCGTAGCCCATCCGCAGGTCGACGAACTCGTTGCCATCGATATCCCAGACGCGCCCGCCCTTGCCACGATCGACGTAGATGGTGTCCTCGCCCCAGGCACGGAAATTGGAGTTCGCACCGCCCGGCAGCGTTTTGCTGGCTCGGCGGTAGAGCTCGAGCTGGCGGGCGCGGGACAACGGTGCTGGGTCGTTCGAGGAGCCTGACATGTGTGCCTCCGAAGGGTTCCGGAAAGGAGCAGTGGCGATCCGGGATGCGAAACACGGTGTTGCAGTGGACGGAACGCGGGCCTTCATCGTGCCACAGCGACGTTTCGATCGTCAATGCGAGATTCGTCCACGACGCGAGACTACGGTTCGAAATCCGTGGCTCATAGCAGGTCAGCCTCGCCGATGCGCACACATCGTCGTCACCGGCATCCCCTCTGACGGACCGCGCTAGGATGGCCAGGTGAACACACCACAACACCGTGCCATCGACCCTGGCCCCGGATTCTGGCTGGCCGGAACCGTGGATCCGCCGGAGCCCGGCATGACCCAAACAACGCGAACCGATGTCGCGATCATCGGTGCGGGCTTCACCGGCCTGTGGACGGCGATCCAGTTGCTCGAGGCTGATCCCGGCCTGCGGCTGACGATCCTCGAGATGGAGCGCGTTGGGTATGGCGCGTCGGGCCGCAATGGCGGGTTCTGCGACGCATCACTGACCCACGGCCTGGCCAACGGGATCACCCACTTTCCGAACGAGATTCGTGAGCTCGAGGCCGAGGGACGCCGGAATTTGGCCGAACTCGTGGCCTTCGTCGCCGCCGAAAGGATCGACTGTGGACTCGAACAGACCGGCTCGCTGAGCGTCGCGGATCAACCGCATCAGGTCGATGAACTCCGGGCGGCTGCCGAGCTCGCCGGCGAGTACGGCATTGAGACCACGTTCCTCGACCGCGCGGCCGTATGGGACGAGATCCACTCGCCGGTGTTCGCGGCGGGGCTCCTGTCCGGGCCGGAGCAGACGGTCATGCTCGATCCGGCACGCCTCGCCTCGGGCCTGAAGCGCGCGGCGCTCCGTCGGGGAGCCGTGATCCATGAGGGCACGCGCGTTGTCGGCGTTGAACGGGCTCCGGGGTCGGTTCGGGTGCTGACGGCGGCTGGTCCATCGCTGGTCGCTCAGCACGTGGTCGTGGCGACGTCCGCCTACTCCGGCTGGCTGAGTCGGTTGCAGCGACTGTTCGTGCCGGTCTACGACTACGTCCTCGTGTCCGATCCTCTTTCCCACGAACAGCTCAAGTCCATCGGCTGGCAGCGCCGCATGGGCATCTCCGATTCCGGCAACCAGTTTCACTACTTCCGATTGACCGCCGACAACCGGATCCTGTGGGGCGGTTATGACGCGGTGTACCACCATGGGAGTCGGGTCGGTCCGGAACTCGATCACCGACCGGCAACCTACGCCCGCCTGGAGCAGCATTTCTTCCGCGCGTTTCCGCAGCTCGCCGGGCTGCGCTTTCCATGGCGCTGGGGCGGCGCCATCGACACGACCAGCCGGTTCATGGTCACGGTCGGGCAGACCCTCGGCGGGCGGATGACCTATGCGCTCGGCTACACCGGACTCGGCGTCGGCGCGTCACGCTGGGCGGGCGGCATCGTCCGGGACATGCTCCTGAACCCGTCGGCGGATCGCCTGCAACTCGAGATGGTGCGAAGCGCGCCCTTCCCCTTCCCGCCCGAGCCAGCACGTTGGCTGACCGTCGAGCTGGTGCGCCGGGAACTCGCGCGGGCCGACGAGAACGAGGGGCGCCGAGGCCTGCTGCTGCGGACACTCGACGCCGTCGGCGTCGGCTTCGACTCCTGAGCCCCGGGGCGCGGCTGCCTGAAACGTGTTTCCGGGATTCAGGCCCGGGCAGTTACCCAGTTCGGAAGTTCCTTCGCCAGCGTCGACAGGGCAAGGGAGCCGTGGGCGAGCAACGCATCGTGGAACGAACGGAGATCGAAGGCCGGTCCGTCCCGCTCCTCGAGCTGTCGTCGAAGACGGAGGATCTCGCGCTGGCCGAGCATGTAGGTCAGCGCCTGGGCGGGCCAGGCGATGTATCGGTCCGTCTCGATATTCGCGTCGGTATCGGACAGCCCGACGTCGTCGAGCAGGTAGGCGACTGACTGCTCGCGCGTCCAGCGGAGCGCGTGCATGCCCGTATCGACGACGAGCCGACCCGCCCGCCACGCCTGGGCGTCGAGCATCCCGAACCGCTCGGCTTCGTTACGGTACAGCCCGATTTCGTCGGCGAAGCGTTCGCTGTACAGACCCCATCCCTCGACATAGGCACCGCCCACCATCCGCGATCCAAACCGGCGGAACCGGCTGAGCGAAGGATTCTCAACCTCGAGAGCGATCTGGAAATGATGCCCGGGGGTTGCTTCGTGGTAGGTGGTCGCCGCGAGCCTGGAGAACAGTCGGCTCGGCAGGTCATAGGTGTTGACGTAGTAGGTCCCGGGTCGGGACCCATCCGCCGTTGGAGGGAAGTAGTACGCAAACGGCGCATCCCGTTCCTTGTACTCCTCGATCGGAACCACCCGGCACGCGGCGCGGGGAGTCCGGCCGAACGCTCCGGCCGCTGCCGCGTTGGCGCGATCGATGTCCTCGAGCGCGCGATCGATCAGCTCGGTTTTCGATCCCGGAATGTTCGCTGGAGCATCGACCAGCGAGCGCCGGTAGGCGGTGGTGTCGTCACCAAAGCCGGCGCCCTGGGAAATGACCCGGCGCTCGGTTTCAATCGAGGCCAGCGCGTCGAGGCCGATCTGGTGGATCTCCTGGGGCTCCAGCTCGAGCGTGGTCCAGTGGCGGATCATCGTTCGATACAGGTCGTCCCCGTGCGGGGCGGACCAGATCCCCGGGTCCGTCCGGGTCGCGGCGCGGTAGGGACCAGTGAGCGCCACGAGGAAATCGGCGTCCGCCGGATAGACGACGTCGCGGATCGTTGCCGTGATTCGATCTCGGTCGGTCGGAGTCAGGTGACCGAGCATCATCGGCACCGGCGAAGCCTCTGGGGGCGTCGCGATCATCCGCTCGAGTTGTGCGATGGTCCGCTCGGCGACGATGCGCGGGGCCGTCAGGCCACTCGCGAGCGCCTCGTTGACAAGTTCGGCGTGGGCCGCCATGTAGGCGGGATAGCCACGGAGGCGAGCCTCGAATGCGGCCAGCCGTTCCGGCGTGTCGGTCGGCTGGATGGCGACGAGTTGGGGCAGGAACGTCTGGGGGCCACCCACCTGATCGACGACCTCGAGGGTATCGAAGCGCAGATCATCGGCCTCCACGAACAGTTCTCCGACGACCGCGAGCATGTCCCGCGTGATCTCCTCCTCGACCGACAGACCATCGGTCGGGATCTTGAGCGCCGCATCGCGCACTTCGATCGCGAGTGCCCGGAGCCGATCTCGCCCGGCAGGTCCGGGGTCCGGAAGCTGATCGTCGTAGCGATCATCGCCGGTCATCGTTGCCATCAGCGGGCTGATCGCGAGATAGCGCTCCCAGAACTCGTCGGCGAGTTGATCTACAGCGGAGGGCGGATGTGACATGGGGCCTCCCAGGGACGACGCGGGCGTGCCAAGACGCCGACGTCAGAGTGTGACCTCTAGGGTATCGCGTCAGGGCCGGGGAACAGGTCCATCTGGCGCCCATCCCCGCTCGCGGCCGGGTCAAGGCCCAGGTACGGCTCGAGTGTCGCCAGGTCGAGTGGCTCGTGGGCCAGCCACGATCTCAGATGCGGCCACAGGATCAGGTGCCAGTTGTCCGTCTCGATCGCGGCCCGGAGGACTGGCGATGCCGACAACTTATGACGCAGGAGATCCGCCCGTTCCGGGGCGACCACGAGGAATCTCACGAGTCGATCTTCGGCCGGGATCCTGCCGTGCCGTCGGAGGACGGTCTCACCGAGCATGGCCGTCCACTCGACCTCGAAAAGGAGTGCCGTACGGCCACGGACATACCAGATGCAATCAACATCGGCGAGGTCCTCCGCGGACGCGCGCGCGATGCCCGGGAGCCATGCTGACTGCTCGGACGCGGCAAGCAGGTCACCGAGCGTTCCGGAGCCGAAGCGCCGAGCCTGCTCGCGCCGGCCGATCCACACCTTCATCCCGAGCCGATGTCCCGCATCGGTGAGGCGAGCCAGGATCTCGGTGTGATCCGCCGTGCGGCGTCGAAGGTCGTCGCCGGTGATCAGGCGATCGGCGGTCGCGCCTGCGCTCCGGTAGCTCGTCAGGCAGGCACGAACGAGCCCTTCGTCGGGCAGGTCGGAGCCGCGGAACAGGGACCCGATCCGCTCGAGGAAGGCGCGCTCATCGAGCGGTCCTGACGTCGACAGGAGGCTGTATACGGCCCACTCAACCCGATCGGACAGCGGGAGTTCGGCCGCATCACGATCCGCGAGATTCTCGAGCCACCAGCTGCCCGGTTCGACCTCGCGCAGGCGCGGGTGGTTTGGTCGGGTCAGCTCGTCGCGGATCAGGCTGAGGAGTCGCTCGACCGGTTCCGACTCCCCGGCACCGGGCTCGGCGGCCCCGGTCGCGTCGCTTGCCGCGAACATCCGAGCGAGATGACCAGCCCGATCGAGGCCGATCAGGATCTCGCCGAGCAGGCGCTCGAACCGGACCGGTTCGCCCCGACCACGGAGCACCTGGACCGTGATCTCGGTGATCGTCCGCTGCGCCTCCGCCATCGAAAACGATCGAGCGAGGACTCGCTCCGGAGCTGAGAACAAACCCGGCCCCGGCACGAACGTCGGATCGCCCGATCCGCCGGGCATGGGTTCGATTTGGCGCCCGGATCTGGTCCGTGAGCCCGGCGGGATGGTCTCCCCGGGCGGCACGAACTCCACGATCCCGTCCGAGGCCTCGTCGGACTCCCCGACGCGCACGGCGGCAAGCCGATATCCGGCCTCGACGCCGCCGATGACGGTCGCGACGACAGCCTCCGGCCCGTGGCCGTCAACGACGATGACGGCGCGGCCATCACGAGCCATCAGCGGAGCGGCGAGCCCCAGCGAATCCCGCAGGGTGCTCGACTGCCACGCCCATGGGGCTCGAATCGCCGCGCCGGCCAATGGCTCGAGGGGGAGCAGGAGGGCCGCGTCGCGGCCGAGCGCCCAGCACGTTCCATGGTAAGTGGCGGCCAGCCGTTCCTGGTTGAAGCGAATCGGTGGCTGGCCGAGGATCAGACGGATGCGAGGCATCGATCGTGCACGGCCCGGTTCGCGCAGCGCGTCGTCATTCCGGGCGAGCGACGTCAGTGCGTCCGTCGCACCGACGCGGACCAGGGCCGTCGCGCTGCCGTCGACGAGGCTCCGCAGGTCCGACCCCAGCCGAGCCTCCATCGGACCGAGCGAACCGCTCTCGATCCTCTGGACGAAAGTCCGGACGATTCGGAAACCTTCCTCGAACGCCACCCACGGGTTCCGCTCGCGAACCTGCTCCGGGAGGGGCGAGCGGACGACGCCACCGGCGATCCGGATACCCGGAATCCGACCCGGGCCGACACCCAGCCGGCTGGCCGGAAGGACGGCATGAAGGAAAGCGAGGCGGAGTGCCGACTCGACCGGCGCCGCTCGCAGATCGCCCTCGATCCGCTCCAGGATGGCGGCCAGGCCAACGAGTTGCCGGTCCGTGTGCAGGGCCAGGATCGCGTCGGGCAGGCCGGCGGCATCGTCGGGCACCGGGAACCGATCGCGGAGGGCCAATCGAATGGCCGCGGCACCAACTTCCCCGCGGGACCGTTCATGATCCGCCTCGTCCACGGCAGCCTGGCGTTGCTCGAGGCCGCCCCGCTGATCGCGACAGACGGTGCACCGATAGCCCTTCCGCTCGAGGATCAGGTCCTCGGGTTCCGGGGACCCATCGCGAGCCAGCCAGGTGAACTCGTCGGCAATCAAGGACCGATCGCATGTCGCACAGCGCGAGGCAAACGGCCCTCCGACCGAGAGCTTGAGGCTCGTGTCGCCACGGGGAGACGCGCTCATGGTCGAAAATGCCGCATCGAGATGGCGGAGATCCGGCGGCCGAAGGACGATCTCCGCGAGCAGCCTGGTCAGCGGGTTCGTCTCGAGCGAGACGGCCCGTCGCTGTCGATCAACCGCTGACCGCGCGACCCAGCCACCACGGGCGTGGAGATCCAGGACCACGTCGCCCGGGCCCGAGCTGGCCTCGAGTTGCGCCACCATGACATCGGGCGGCGGCGGCGGTGCGATCCGCTCGAACGCGGGCATCGTGAATCCGGGCTCGGCGCGTGAGAGAGGCGCTCGACCCACCATGTCGCGATTGTGGCAGACGGGGCCGCGCGCTACGCTGGCCAGCATGACGGACGATGCCTTTCTGCTCGCCCACTCGCCCGGACCAACGGTACCCGTGGCTCGTACGGTTGCGGGAGCGCGGAGCTCGCTCGCACGGGCGACCCTTGATCTGTCAATGATCAATGACGCCGCCCTCGAGACAGGCTGGCGCTGGGGAGACGATGAGGCCGACGTCCGGTACGGCCTCTATCGATGCATCGAGGCGATCGAGGAGGCCGGCGTTGAGGTGGCCCGGATCCTGCGGGATTCGGGGGCGCGGCGGACCCCGTCGGCCGAGCGGATTGCGAACGCCACAGCGGCTCGCTGGGATCTCCACGGGCTGCTTGCCACGCTCGACGAAACCGTCATGGATCGGCATCCGGCCCCTGCGGAGTGGACCGCTCGCGAGACACTCGGCCACATCATCGGTGGGCAGCGAGCCTTTTGCTGGTTCACGGCCTGGTGGGCCAGCCGACCACCCGGTGAAGCCGTGCCCGATTCAATCCCCGCTGCGATCGTGGATGCGTCGGGCTTGCCCGATGAGGACACGGAAGGCAGCGGAACGCTTGCCGAGATCCGCGATCGCTTCGATGCGATCCTCGACCTTGGAGCCGGTCGGAGCGCCTACATGGGCGACGAGGGATTGGCCCTGCCGGCTCGGTGGGCCGGGATCCCGGTGACGGTCGGGTTCCGGCTGGGCCGCTGGTCCTCTCACCTCATCGAACACACGCTCCAGATCGACAAGACGATGGTCATGCTCGGTCACGCGCCGGCCGAGGTCGCGCGCCTGATCCGGCTCATCCACGCCGCCTACGGTCGGCTTGAAGCCCAGGTCTTTCCTGTCGATTCGTCGCTGCTCGCCGTTGTCGATCCGCGAGGTCGATCCGTGGACCAGGTCCTCGAAGTGCTTGCCCACGACCTGGCGGTCAACGCCCGCAGTGCGAGGGAGGCAGCGGCCCACTGACGGGACGCTGAGGCGGACTACCCCTCGTCGAGGTCGTCGTTCTCTTCGACGAATGCCTCGTCGGTCGTGTCATCGGGCGGCAGGACCCGATCGAGATCTTCGATCTCATCGTCCTCGACGTCGTCCTCGAGATCCTCTTCCAGCTCCTCGTCCTCGCGCACCAGGGTGCCCTTGGTGTAGGGGCGCAGGTCCGTGGACTTGGCCGCAGTCGGGAAGCTGACCTTGCCGTAGTTGCGCGGGTCCTGATAAACCTCGCGGATGATGATCCGGACGTCGACGGCTCCGAGGGAGGTCACGCCGGCGGCGTACTTGTTGCCCTCGGCCATCAGCTTCAGCAGGCGAGCCGCGACCCGTGGCTCGACGGTCCCGATCGGAACGCCGCTGCTGGTCGCCAGGAGGCGATTGCCTTCGGGCGTGAGCTCGACGGCGTCCCCGGGGTTGACCTGGGCGAGCTTGCGAGGATCGGGAAGATCGATGAGGTAGGCGAATCCGGTCTTGCCGGTCTCCTCGACGAAGATCCGGACCGGCGCCTTGCTCCCGGCCTGCGCCGGAACGGTCCGCTCGCCGGCCGCGACCAGGAGAGTCTTGAGGCGGTCGATGTTGCGCTCGGCGATCCGGTTCGTCGGATCGAGCGCGAGAGCGGCCTGGTAGTGCTCGCGAGCGGCGCCGAGCTCCCCCTGCTCCCAGAGGGCCTTGGCGAGCCGGTTTTCCGACTCCGCATCGGCGCCCATTTCCAGGAGCCGACGGTTGGTGTCAGCGGCCTCGGACCACATGCCGGCAGCGGCGTGCGCGATCGCCTGCTCGGCGAGCTGGCGCTTGAGCCGTGTTGCGGCAATTGGGCTGGTTGCCGGGTCCATCTCGGAGAAGGTCACGAAGTCAGGTCCTTTCGAACGGTGAACACTGGCGTGCCGCACTCGGCGGCCGATGAAGCAAGGTCATGCGCAGGCCGACAGTCAATGCCGGTGGCGCCAATGCAGGGCATGTGTTTGTAGCACCCGGACCGCAGACGGTCAAATGGTCGCCGATCGAGGTGTTCCTGCAACTAGCTTCGGAGGCGAACGCTCCAGGCCACGACGACGACGCCGAGCACGATCAGCAGGATCGATTCCCAGAGTCGGCGAGCGCCGCTCCGTCGTGCGCCGGCGTCCGCATGCATCGCATCCCACAGGAAGAATACGAGCACCAAAAGGGACGGCCCCAGAAGCCGGGGGACCTCCATCGCTCGAAAACCCGCGGCCGCAATCGCCACAACGACGGCGCTGGTCAGGGCAAACCAGCTCACGTCGCGCAAGTTCGAGGTCCGGAGCGCGCCAGCGCGATACCCGAGCAGGAACGCAACGACGGCGTCGGCGGTCGCCAGGACGGCCAGCTGCAGCCCGGTTGGTCCCGTGCCCGCCACGCCGGGTTCTGGAAGTCCGCCGGGTACGAGGGCCGCCATGCCCGTGAACGCCAGGAACCCGATGACCAGAGCCTCGGCCCGGACCGCCGTCCGATCCGCGCTGGATGGCCCGATCGGGCTGGCGAGAAGGCGCGCCTCGGTGGAGAGAACGCGCAGCAGCAGCCAGCCGCCGATCAGGACGGCCGGGACCAGGAGGATCCCTTCCGGCACCAGGCGCAGCGCTCCAAAGATCGCGACAACGGTCACGCCCGGCGTCACCAACGCCTCGACGGGGACACCCGGTCCGGCCGTTGCAGGGATCCCGTCGCCCAAAATCTGGAGGAAGCCGAGGACGACGGCCGCGAGGAGACAGATGCCGACGAGCCAGGCCGCAGGGCCGTCGATCAGGCGCGACAGGACCACGACGACCATCGAGATCGCCACGAGGTCGCGCGAGCCGCGGAGCATGCCCATCGGCGCGATGGTACGCGAGGTGATGGACCCAATTCGGTCGGTCATGGCCGGACCATCGGAGAATCGTTACGACGGACGTAGGCGAGCAGATCCGCCCGTGACCGTGTGTTGATGACCGAGCCGGCCTCGACCCATGCCCGTCGGGCCTGCGCCACGCCCCACTCAAGGTGCTCGAATTCCTCGACGCGATGAGCGTCCGAATCGACCGACAGGAGGCAGCCCACCGAGACGGCATGTCGAGCGCGCTCGACAGACAGATCCAGGCGCGGCGGCGAGCCGTTCATCTCGAGGACCGTTCCCGTCGCGGCGGCCTCCGCATAGATCGTGTCCCAGTCCAGATCGAGGTCGTCGCGCACACCGATCTTCCGGCCGGACGGATGAGCGATCACATCGACGTGCGGATTGCGGATCGCGCCGAGGACCCGGGCTGTCAGTTCCGCACGGGTTTGGTTACGCCCAACGTGGAGTGACGCGACGACAAGATCGAAACGGGCCAGCAATGCGTCGTCGTAATCAAGACGACCGTCGGCCCGGATCTCGAGTTCGCAGCCGTGGAGGAGCCGGAATCCCTCCTCGGGGGTCTCGGGTGGGGCCGACCCGGCCGCCTCCTCGTCGGCAAAGCGTCGATTGAGGGCGGCGATCACCCGAGCCTGCATGGCCACACGCTCAGGCGTCAGGCCGCGCGCAATCGCCAGGGACATCGAATGGTCGGTCAGGACCTGGTACGCGTGGCCGCGCCGTCGCGCCGCCTCGGCCATGACCTCGATGGGCTGCGTTCCATCCGACCAGTCCGAGTGCGAATGAAGGTCCCCGCGCAGGTCACCCAGCGTCAGCAGGTTCGGCAACCGGCCTTCGAGCGCGGCCTCGATCTCTCCGGCGTCTTCGCGCAACTCGGGTTCGATGAACGGCAGGTCGAGGAACGCGTAGGCCGCAGTCTCGGTGTCGAAGACCCGCAGCTCCGCGGTCGGGCCGGTCAGGGTTGTCCCGTCCTCGGCGAGTCGGGCGAAGCCCTTCTCGGACAGGCTCCATCCACGATCGCGCGCGCGCTCGCGCAGTCGCACGTTGTGCGCCTTTGATCCCGTGAAATGGATGAGGTACGTGCCGGCCGCGCCCGGCGTCATCCGCATCAGGTCAATCTGAGGTCCTCGCTCCAGCACAACGGCAGCCTTCTCGGTCCCCTGGTTGAGGATCGACTCGACGGCGGGCAGGGTCGTGAACCGCCCGATGGCCGGCCCCGCATCGGACGTCTCGATCAGCACGTCAAGGTCGCCGATCGTTTCGCGGCGACGGCGGAACGACCCGGCCGGGACGACGCGGATAACTCCGTCGAGCGAGGCCAGCGCGCCCACGACCAGCTGGACGGTGTCTCTCGCATCACCCAGGAGCATCCGGCGGTCGCGGGCCCGGAGGCTGTCGATGCCCTCGAGGATGGCGCTCTCCGACCGCGACGAGATCCCGCGCATGCCTCGAAGGGACCCCGCCAGCGCGGCCTTGTGGAGCGCATCGAGGTCGGCGATACCGAGGGTCGTCCAGAGCTGGCGAACCGTCTTGGGCCCCAGGCCGGGGACCTGCAGCAACTCAAGGAGCGTCGTCGGAAACTCGGCCTTGAGCGCCTCGTGGTAGGCGAGGCGTCCGGTCCGGGCCAGCTCCGACACCTTGTCGCCCGTGGCACGACCGACACCCGCGAGCGCGGGCGGGTGACCGTCGACGTAGGCGCGAGCGACCGCGACCGGTGCCCGCCCGATGACGTCGGCGGCGCGATGGTAGGCGACCGTCTTGAACACGAGTTCGCCCTTGATCTCGAGGAGGTCACCGATCTCGTGCAGGACGCGCGCCAGCTCGGCGTTTGATGGGAGGTCCGCGTCGGAGGGCAGGGATGGAGCTTCGGGCTGGTCGGACGGGGGCACGACGCGATGGTAGCCCCGAACCGGGGACGCCGATCGGCGGGCGATCAGCCGGCGCTCAGCCGGCGACCACCCGGTCGCGGCCGGTTCGCTTGGCACGGAGGAGCGCCTGGTCCGCCCGTTCGATGATCAACGTGATCGGCTCATCCGCCTCGGTTCCGCTTGCCACGCCGACCGACACGCTGACGCCGGGAACGCCGTGTCCTGACAGGTCGAGCGCCCGGACGGCGGCGCAGACCCGCTCGCCCACCTCGAGCGCAACATCGGGACCCGGGTTGCGGAGCAGGACGGCAAATTCCTCGCCACCGACCCGCGCCGGAACGTCTTCTCCGCGGACCGCCGTGACGATGGCGTTCGCGACCGCATGCAGGACGATGTCGCCCACCGGATGGCCGTACGTGTCGTTCAGGACCTTGAACTTGTCGATGTCGACCATCAGGACAGCCACGGCGTCACCGGCTCGTCGCCGACGCGCGAGCAATCCACAGAACTCATCGAAGTAGCGACGATTTGGCAGTCCGGTCAGTGGGTCGGTGGTGGCATTGGCCTCGGCTTCGCGAAAGCTGTAGGCACGGGCAAGGGACGCAGACGCCTCTTCGGCGGCTCCGGCCAGCAGGCGACGGGTCGGAAGATCCCACGCATCTCGGTCCCGGCGGGACACCACGATGGCGCCGATGACGCCGGAATCGGTCTGGAGCGGTGCCGCGAGCGTGTGGCGCAGTCCGTAGATCGCCCGGACTCGCTCGGCGATCCTCGCCGCGACCAGGGCCGACGATCCCGTCCCGATCACCTCGGCGCGGGCAGCGCGGGCGTTGTTGTTTTCGGATGCCGTTCGGCGCACGCCGATGTCGGTGAGCAGTCCGTCGATCCACGAACCGGTGCCGGCGATCGAGCCGGACAGGGATCGGTCTTCGGCCTGCCTCGTTGGTCGACCCGACACCGGCTGGCGCACGGTCGCTGCGCCGGCCCCCGCCCCGACGCCGTGCCTCGGCTCGGGTCCGGGCTCACGGGATCCACCCAGCGGGTTCCGCGCGCCGACCGGCGAAGGTGACGGCTCGACACCCATCGGAACCGCGACCAGGGCTGGGCTGGGCCGCAGATCAAGATCACCGAGCGGCAGGACGGTGCTCGAGTTGGGCACACCCGCCCGACGAGTCACGAGGGTCGCCTCCAGAACACCGCCCTCGGCACGACGCCGGACGACCACGACGTGATCGGCACCGGTGGCATCTGCGAGGTTGTCGACGATGGCCCCAACGATCGCATCGACGCTGACCGAGCGCGACAGGCCGCGCAGGATCCGGGCGAGGTTTTCGGCTTCGGCCCGACCTCGGACCTCGAGGCCAACGACCGCATTGCGATGGGCGATGGCCGCCAGCCCGGCAATCGCGACCGTCACGACGAGCAGCCAGGCCATCCCATCCGGGGTCGTGATGGCCCGCACGAGGGTGACTGCGACCAGGACGACGAAGGTCGTCGACAGGAGCCACCACGTGCGGCGGACCGACCGATCTTCGGGGTCACGGCGGCGTTTGGGCTCCGTGGGACTCACAGAACGGAATCATGCGGCCCGAATGGATCCGCGTCCAGCCCGTTGGCATGGTACTTCCGTACTGGGCCGACCCAGTACCTGCCCTCTTCGGGCGATCAGTTGATGGCCACTGCCAGCGTCTCCGGAACTTCCTGATCCCGGACTTCGGCCGCGAGCTTGGCTTCGTACATGCGCGAATCCGCGGCACCAACCAACTCGGTCGGAGACCGGACGCCGGGTCCGAGGGAGGCAACGCCAATCGAGACGCTGATCGGCACCGGCCCCCGCCCCTCAGCCTGCACCGGCTGACGGGCAAGATCCTCGTTGATCCGGCGCGCGACGGCAGTCGCGGCGGCGTGATCGCTGTCCGGAAGGATCACCGCGAACTCGTCGCCGCCATAGCGAGCCGGCACATCCGACAGTCGAAGGGTCGCCTTCACCACGGATGCCAGATGGACGAGACATCGGTCGCCGAACTGATGGCCGAACGTATCGTTCACGAGCTTGAAGTCATCGAGGTCCAGGAGCAGCATGCTGAGCGGCCTTCGCGTCCGTCGAGCTCGGACGACTTCCTCGCCCATGCGTTCGTACAGGTAGCGATGGTTGAAGAAGCCGGTCAGCGGATCCCGGTCGGCGAGGGACCGAGCCGCTTCGTACAGGTGTGCGTTCTCAAGGGCCATGGCGGCCTCATTGGCCATCGTCCGGGCGAGGTTGAGGCGAACGTCGTCGGTCGGCACGAGTTCCCTGGACATGAGTTCGAGCAGGCCAACCGATCGGCCCTTCGCGACCAGGGGAATCATGATCAGCAGCCGGAAGCCCTCCTCGCGGAGGATCGTGACCTCATCGAGGTTGGCGCCCGGATCGGCAGTGTCGATGATCACGGTCATCTGCTGCTCGAGGACACGTCGCGTCTCCGGATAGTCGCCAAGCCGATAGGTTGGATGGTTCTCGACGATCTGCCGATCCGGAAATTCGCCTTCGGACACGACCATGTCGGCTGCGACATCCCATGAGCTGATAATCCCTGCATCCATCTCGAGCGCCGCTGTCACGTGGCGAGCGATGACCGCCCCGACCTGCTTGGGATCGAGCGTCTGGGCGAGCTCCTGGCTCATCTCGAGCAGGCGGCGCAGTTCTGTAGCCATCGATTCAGTCCGGTTCAGGAGCCGTGCCGATTCGAGGGCGGTGGCAGCCTGATCGGCCAGAATGGAGACCATCTGGAGGTCGTCGTCGTCGAATTCGTGGAGCCCCAGCTTGGACAATGTGATCACGCCAACGACGATGCCGTCGTGCCGCATCGGAACGACAAGCATGGATTCCGGGATCAGGTCGGTGCCCTCGATCTGGACCCCGCGGGGATCCGCATTCGCGTCCCCGATGTTGAGGGCAATGCCGTGCAGGGCCACCCAGCCGGTGAAACCCTCCCCCATCCGAGTCTTGAGGACACTCCAGTCCACGATCTCGTATTCGCCGACCTTACCCTCGACTGCGATCGGCCGAAGCGACTCGTCGGGATCGACGACATAGACCCGAGCGTTGTGGTAATCGACAATCGCTCCGACCTCTTCCACGATCGTCCGACCCACCGCCTCCACCGTCGTGGCCATGTTCATCCGTGCCGACGCGGCCTGGACGACGGCCATGCGCGCGGCGCGGACCTCGAGTCGGTCGAACAGGTCTGTGTTCCGCAGCGCCAACGCGGCATGGGCGCCGAGCGCGGTCAGGATCTCGATGTCTTCGGCGATCCAGTGTCGCGGGTCGATGGTTGCGACCGCCAGCGTCCCGACGAACCGGCCGCCGTGCACAAGCGGCACGAGAAGATCGCCACGCACCTTCAGTCGCCCTTCGAATCGATCGGGCCAGTCACCGTCGGGCAGGCGCCCTACGTCGTCGCACACGAATGGGTGGCCGCTCGCAAGGATCTGCTCCATGGCCCGGTTGCGCGTTGGAATCGTGGGCAGGCGCTTGGCCGTGTCGGAGGGCAGCCCGGTGCTGGCCACGATCTCGAGGGCGCCGGCGCGGTCGATGCGCAGGATCACGTAGTCCGCCCCGGATAGTTCCGCGGCCGCGGCAACCACGATGCGGTACAAGTCCGCCCGATCGAACGAAGTCGCCAGTCGCTCCGCGATGCCCAGCAGCACCCGGTAGCGCGATGTCGAGGGCGTGCTCGCATCCTGGCCGTTCAGCGGGGTCGCACGCACAACGGCGGCACCTGCGCCGGAGCTTGCCCTTGACCGAGTTCCTGCTGTTGCCACGCGCACGACTAGAGATTGCCAGCGGGTGGTGCCGACGGGCAGCAGCCCAAGGTACCGGTACTCGTCGCCGAAAGTACTGCCCGACATCGTGCGTTGACCGGCGGAGTGGGCGGCGGCTACACTCGCCGAGGTTCCCTGCGCCG
>JBDTOJ010000007.1:0-2155 GCA_039933295.1 Chloroflexota bacterium | reverse complement strand
CCGAGCGCTACGGCCTCAACCTGACCGTCGTCCGCGACGAGGTCGATCCGACGTTTCGGTTCATGACGGTCGATTGGGACGGCCGTATCCGGATGGATCCATCCTCGCCCTACGCCATGAAGTCGCTCATCGGGATGAAGGATCGCTTCGACGTGGCCCTCGCCTGCGACACCGACCATGACCGCCATGGGATCGTCACCCCGAGCACCGGCCTGCTCCCGCCCAATCACTATCTCGCGGTTTGCATCGACTACCTCGTCCGGAGCCGTCCGCGCTGGTCCGGACACACCAGGGTGGGCAAGACCATCGTCAGCAGCGGGCTGATCGATCGCGTTACCCTCAGTCGAGGGCGCCGGTTGTATGAGGTCCCGGTGGGCTTCAAGTGGTTCGTCGACGGACTGCTCGACGGCTCGATCGGGTTCGCGGGCGAGGAGAGTGCGGGCGCGTCCTTCCTTCGATTGGACGGTCAGGTCTGGACAACTGACAAGGATGGCATTGTTCCGGCCCTGCTCGCCGCGGAGATCACGGCCCGCGAGGGCCGCGATCCAGGGGAGCTCTACCGCGCCCTTGCGAGCGAGCTCGGCGAGCCCGTCGAGCGACGAGTGGAAGCGCCTGCCACACCGGCCCAGAAGCAACGGCTGGCCAGGCTCGCTCCCGGTGACGTCGGCCAGACGCAACTGGCAGGCGAGCGGATCGAAGCGGTGCTTGACCGCGCGCCGGGCAATGACGCTCCCATTGGTGGGCTCAAGGTGATCACGAAGAGCGGCTGGTTTGCCGCTCGACCCTCGGGGACGGAGAGCATCTATAAGATCTATGCGGAAAGCTTCCGCGGCGAGGACCTTCTGGATCGCATCGTGGACGAGGCCCAGGCGATGGTCGACGGTGCGCTCGGGGCGAAATCTCGCTGACGGCATGACTGCCCATGACCGCGCCACCGATGCTGAACTCGAGGCGCTTCAAGGCGAGGCCTTCCGGTATTTCTCGCTCTGGACCAATCCGGACAACGGCCTGGTCCTCGACAAGGACGCTCCCAATTGGCCAGCCAGCATCGCCGCGACCGGGCTCGGCCTGGCGGGTTATCCGGCCGCGGTCGAGCGCGGCTTCGTCACGCGGGACGCGGCAATCTCGACCATCCTCACCACGCTCCGGTTCTTCTGGAACAGCCCCCACGGTCCCGAGCGGGACGCCACCGGGTATCACGGCTTCTACTACCACTTCCTCGACGTGAAGACCGGCCGGCGCGCCTGGCAATGCGAGCTTTCGACGGTGGACAGCACCATCCTGTTCGCCGGCATGCTGACGGCCGCCGCGTATTTCGATGCGGATTCCGATGCGGAACGGGAGATCCGCCGCCTCGCCGACGAGCTCTTTCGCCGGGCCGACTGGCCATGGGCGCAGAACGGCGGCGCCACGGTCACCCATGGCTGGAAGCCCGAGAGCGGATTCCTGCCGTGGCGGTGGGAAGGCTTCGACGAAGCGCTGGTGCTGTACATCCTGGGGCTTGGCTCACCCACGCATCCGCTGCCGGAAGAAAGCTACGCCGCGTGGGCTTCCACCTACGAGTGGCAGAGCAGCTACGGCTACGACTACCTGTACGCGGGCCCGCTCTTCACCCATCAGATCTCGCACGTCTGGGTCGATTTCCGCGGGATCCAGGATGCCTTCGGGCGCGAGAAGGGGATCGACTACTTCGAGAACACCCGCCGGGCGACGCACGTCCAGCGCCAGTATGCGATCGACAATCCGCTCCAGTTCGCGGGCTACGGCGATGACTGCTGGGGCATCACCGCGAGCGACGGGCCCGGTCCGAGCACCCGCAAGGTTTCCGGCATCGAGCGACAATTTTTCGGCTATCTGGCTCGGGGCGCGCCGTACGGGCCGGACGATGGCACGGTCGCGCCGTGGGCGGTGGTTGCCTCGCTCCCGTTCGCGCCCGAGATCGTCCTGCCGGCGATCGACTATCTGGTGCACAAGGTCGACCTGAAAGTCGGCAATGCTTGCGGCTTCAAGGCCACGTTCAACCCGACCTACCCGGACAGGCAGAGCAATCCCTACGGCTGGGTGTCGCCGTTCCATTTCGGGATCAACCAGGGACCCATTGTGCCGATGATCGAGAACTACCGAACCGGATTGGTCTGGCGCCTGATGCGACGCT
>JBDTOJ010000006.1:0-21318 GCA_039933295.1 Chloroflexota bacterium | reverse complement strand
TGGTCGCTCGATGAAACCGGACGGCATCGAGGCACCCGTCACATCCGTGCTCGGCGCGCCACGGCGCTCGAAGGACCGAGCCAGGATCGCCGCCGTTGCCGTCGTCGCCGTCGCGGTACTCGCGGCCGGAATCGGGCTGGCAGGCCACGGGTTCACGATCGATCCATCCTCGTCCGCATCGCCGGCTCCGTCAGGCTCCGCTGTCGTGCCGGCGAGCGACGCGCCGGCGCCGACGCCCGAGCTCAGCTTCGCTCCGCCGACGATCAGCCCGGTCCTTGCGTGTGCCCCAGTCCGACTCGGGAAACCACCTGAGATCCGCCTGACCTCCAATCCCGGGAACATGGTGATCGTGGGTGTCGCGGCCCCGAGCCAGACGCCGGCGGACAGTTCGCAGGTGCCGACCTGGCCGGTCCTACCGGTTGGGGGAGCGCTCCGAGCCCTGTCGAGCTCCCTCGACCTGGCCGCCCAGGACAACGGCTGCCTCCGCTATGTGGTGGCCGAATACGCCCCGGCGGTCCCGGGATCGACCAACGGAACCGTCTCGTTTCCGATCCAGTTCCGGACGCTCAATGTCAGCCCGCCGCAGTCGATCGTGACGCTCGGTCCGCTGCCCGCCGGTGACTGGACCCTCCGGATCGTCGCCTATTTCTCGACCGGCCAGGCCGGCCAGGAAGACGGCTCGGTCATCGAGCGGTTCTTCCGGGTCATCACGTCAGAGACGACCCAGCCGATCCCGACACCGGTCACCCCGCCAGCAGTCGCGTGTGCACCCCTCCCGCGCGATGGCGGGCCTCCGACGCTGACTCTCACCGGTTCGATCAAGGGCCCGATCCCTGGTGCGACGGGAACCGTTGCGACGCCGCTGGTTCCCGTGCGGCTCGGCGACCAGATTGAGGTCCGGGTGGCCGGCGACGCCTGTGCGATCGAATGGTCGCTGACGGCCACGCGCGAGGGCGAAACATCCATCTTCACGATCGATAGCGCCTCAAACCCGACCCTTGACCCGTTCCGCTTCAGCCAGAATCGATGGCTCCTCCAGAACCTGCCTACGGGTCACTTGACCCTCGAAGCGGCGCTCCGGTTCTCGCCGGATGTCTCCACAACAGCCCGCTGGCAGATCGACGTCCAGGGAGGTGTGGTCCCGATTGTCCAACTGACGGCCCCGGACGGTACGTCGGTCGCAGGAGCTCGGCCGCCGTGCGGGACGAACTGGACGTCAATCGGGGCGACGAGCGGCTTCGAGTTCTGCAATGACGATCCGCTCCCGGCGACGATCCCGCACCTGTCTGCCGGTGGCGAAACGTTCGTCCGGATGGAGCTGCCGGGTTGGACGATCCTGGGCTGGGGTGGGTCATGCGGGCGAGTGGATCCTGCGAACCAGCCCTCCCCGTATCTCGTGGTCAACGGGTGCGACCTCGGCGGGTGGTCCTCGGGAGACGGGGCCATCGCACCGGCGCCGGTCATGTTCCTCACGCGCGCCGGGATTTCCATCTACCGGCTGTACGTGTCGGCGTTACGTGGCACCGAGAACGTGTCGATGACCGTCTACGTGGAGATCGCTCCGGGCTGATGTCGTGGCCCGACGGCCCGTTGGCGCATCCGGTCCGCGGCGGGTCCGCGGACCTTCCAATGGAGTCGGCCGAGCCTCGGAGCCGAACAGGGCTCCTGCTATACTCCCGGCTCCCGCGTGGGGGTATAGCTCAGCTGGTAGAGCGTCTGAATGGCATTCAGAAGGTCAGGGGTTCGAATCCCCTTACCTCCACCAACACGCTGATTCTCCGGCAATTGCGACCCCTCGCCGGAATGGCGGGGGTTTTCAGTAACCAGACGGCGCGCCGCTCGACGGCGGGACCGGAGTTCGGGAGCAGGACTGCGACGTGACCGATACCAGCGAGCACATCGAACGGATCCACGCGGAGCGGTATGACGCTGCGTCGATCGAGCCGCGCTGGCAGGCACGATGGGACGAAATGCGCCTGTACCAGACCGACCTGGCGGACGCGTCCCGGCCAAAGTTCTTCCTGTTGACGATGTACGACTACCCGTCGGGCAACCTCCACATCGGGCACTGGTACGTCAAGACCCCGACCGATGCGATCGCGCGCTACCACCGCATGCTCGGCCAGAACGTGTTCTTCCCCGTCGGCTTCGATGCCTACGGCCTGCCGGCCGAGAACGCTGCGATCAAGAACGGTGTCAATCCGCGCGACTGGACGATGTCGAACATCGAGATCATGCGCAAGCAGCTGCGGACGATGGGGGCGTCCTTCGACTGGACGGCCGAAGTCGTCACCTGTGACCCGTCCTACTACCGCTGGAACCAGTGGCTCTTCCTGCAGTTCCTGAAGGCGGGCCTCGCCTACCGCGCGACGGCCGCGGTTGATTGGTGCCCCAACGACGGCACGCTTGCCCGCGAGCAGGTCGAGGGCACGGACCGTCGGTGCTGGCGGTGCGGGGCCAAGGTCGAGAAGCGGGACCTGGCGCAGTGGTGGTTCCGGACGACGCGCTACGCCGACGAGCTGCTGGATTTCCGGACGATCGACTGGCCGGACCCGATCCGGCTCATGCAGACCAACTGGATCGGCCGATCCGAAGGCGGTGAGATCGTCTTCACGACGGCGCCATCGGCCCACCATACGGGCGGCGATGAGCTCCGCGTCTTCACGACCCGTCCCGACACCCTGTTCGGGGCGACGTTCATGGTTCTCGCGCCAGAACACCCCCTCGTCGCGACCCTGACCGCCCCGGATCGACGGGCCGAGGTTGACGCGTACATAGCCCGCACTCGTGAGGCGACCGAGATCGAACGGATGTCGACGGACCGTGAGAAGACCGGCGTGGCGATCGGGGCCGAGGCGATCAATCCGATCAATGACGAGCGGATTCCGATCTACATCGCGGACTACGTCCTGGCCGGCTACGGAACCGGCGCGATCATGGCGGTGCCCGCGCACGACGAGCGGGACTTCGCCTTCGCGACCCAGTTCGGCTTGCCGATCCGGCGCGTCGTGGCGGCACAAGGTACTGAGCACGAGCCGCTCGATGCCGCGTTCATCAGCCACGCGGCGGACGAGCACCTCGTCAACAGCGGCCCGTATACCGGCATGGCCGCTGACGCTGGCGGCAGCGCCATCGTCGCAGCGCTGTCCGAGCGTGCCGCGGGACAGCCCGCCATCACCTATCGGGTCCGCGACTGGCTGATCAGCCGGCAGCGCTACTGGGGGACGCCGATCCCGATCATCCATTGCGACAAGTGCGGGGCCGTGCCGGTTCCGGAGGATCAGCTGCCGGTCCTGCTCCCCGACAACGTCGACTACCAGGGCAGCGGCGAGAACCCGCTCGCCCACGACGAGACGTTCCTCCGGGTCGACTGCCCGAATTGCGATGGCCCGGCGCAGCGGGAGACTGACACCCTCGACACCTTCATCGATTCGAGTTGGTACTGGTATCGGTACCTCACCCCCGGCAAGACCGACGGCCCACTCGATACCGCGATGACGGATCGATGGACCCCCGTGGACCAGTACACCGGTGGCGCCGAGCATGCGGTGATGCATCTCCTGTACAGCCGCTTCTTCACCAAGGCAATGCGCGACATCGGTCTGGTCCACGAGGACGAGCCGTTCAAGCGGCTGTTCAACCAGGGCCAGATCCTGGGTGCCGACGGCGAGCGAATGAGCAAGTCGCGGGGCAACGTCCAGGATCCGGATGAGCTGGTCACGCGCTACGGCGCGGACACGGTCCGCCTGTTCCTCATGTTCATGGGTCCCTGGGACCAGGGCGGTCCATGGAGCCCGAGTGGCATCGGCGGCGTCAGTCGGTTCCTGAACCGCATCTGGGCGATCGCGATCGATCCGGATGGATCCGATCCAGGCGACCAGGACGCCGGCAAGCTTCCCGCCGGTCAGGACGCGGCGGCGGCCGATGTTGCGATGCGGACCGCAGCCCATCGAACGCTGCGCGACGTGACCGCCGACTACGAAGGCTTCCGGTTCAACACCATGGTCGCCAAGCTCATGGAGCTGTCGAACGTCCTGTATCGGTATCGAGGGACGCCCGCAGCTGGCGGGCCGGCGTGGGACGAAGCCGTCCGCATGCTCCTGCTGATGCTTGCTCCGGCCGCGCCGCATATCAGCGAGGAGATCTGGTCCCGACGATTGGCCGCCGCCGGCATTGCATGGACGTCGATCCACACGGAGCGCTGGCCCGAGGTCGATCCGTTGGCCGTCGTCGAGGACACCCGCGAGGTGCCCGTCCAGATCAACGGCAAGGTCCGGGACAAGATCGTGGTTCCGGCGGGAATCAGCGACACCGAGCTCCAGGACCTCGCCCTTGCCGCGCCGCGCGTGGTGGCGGCCCTCGAGGGCCGAACGCCGGACCGCGTCGTGGTCGCGGGCGGAGGTCGCCTGGTGAACCTCGTCGTCCGTGGCTGACGATGCCTCGATCGATGATCCGTGGGCGGCGGCCGATGAATCATGGCAAGCGTGGCAGGCCGTGACGGCCCCCGAAGACGGGGCCATGCATGCCCCGGCCGTAGCGGGCCCGAAATCTGTGGCTGATGGGGCGGTCGTCGAGCTCCGGGAAGTATCGAAGGACGACGTCCGCGCGATCTGCCGGCTCGCGGTGGCACCGACGCAGATGTCGTTCGTGGCGCCGAATGCAATCTCATTCGCCGAGGCGCTGTTCGAGCCAAAGGCCTGGTACCGCGGGGTCTACGCCGACGGCACCCCGGTCGGATTTGCCATGCTCTCGATTGATCGGGACGCGCCCGAGTACTACCTGTGGCGGTTCATGATCGACGCTCGCTACCAGGGTCGCGGATACGGTCGCGTCGCGATCGCGCTCGTCGTGGCTTACGTGCGAACGCTGCCGAACGCGCATGAACTGCTCGTGAGCTGGGTCCCCGCAGACGGCGGGCCCGAGCCGTTCTATCGCGGCCTCGGCTTTGTCACAACCGGCGAGATGGACGGCATCGAGGTCATGGCGCGCCTGATCCTCTGACCGGTTACCGTATGGCGACTCGGTACGCCTCCAGCCAGAGACGTGCCGGGGAGAGCCCGGAGGACGCGGAACCGCCCTTCGGGCTCGTTTCATGCCTCGCGCGCCGTCGTCGCCGCGCCGGGCGCCTCGATCCAATGAGAAGGGACTTCCAGTGAGGAGAGCTCGATGAGCGGCGAGCATGCTGCACCCGAGACCAAAGGGGTCGCGGTGAAGTTGCTGGCAACGGTCGACCTTGGCCCTGAGATCGAGGGCATGGAAGGGCACCAGCTTCGATTGCGGATGGTGACGATCGAACCAGGAGGCGTCCTCGGCCCGATCCACGACCACATCGGCAGACCGGGCACCGTCTACGTCCTGCAGGGAACGATCACCGACCATCGCAACGGGGTCGACACGGAATATGGCCCAGGACTGGGCTGGCCCGAGGATCGGAATACGACCCACTGGCTTGAGAACAACGGAACGATACCGGCGGTCGAGATCTCGATCGATATCGTGGGGCTGGAGTGAATCGAGCAGTGGAGGTGATCCCGGTGGCTTGGTGGCTGCCGGGCTCGCGCTGGCTATCCGTCGTTGGGCTCGGCATCACTCTCGGTGTCGCGACCGCCTGGGTCGACGTACGGGCCGGTGGGCTCGAGCAGGACGGGCTGTGGCGGGCGACGAGCATGGTCCTCAACTCTGGCTCCGCATGGGCGACCCTCGCCGTCGTGAGCGGCTCGCTGATCGGCCGTCCATTTGCTGCTGCTCTCGGAGGCACCATCGCACTCATGTGCGCCGTCGCTGGCTACTACGCATTTGGGGTCGTTGTGGGTGACCGTGCGCAGGTGGGTCTCGCGGGCGTCAGTGGCGCCGTTCGGATGTGGGCGATCCTTGCTGTCGTCGTCGGGCCGGTCCTCGGATTTGCCGGGTCCCAGATCCGCCGGTCCGGCATCATCGGGTTTGTTGCCGGGCTCATCGTGCCGGTCGGGATCGTCGTGGAGATGCTCGGACTTCGCCGACTCAGTGGTGAAACGTTCGCCGTGGACCCTGCGCTCGCGTGGGCCCAGACTTCGATGGTCGCCGTTGCGATCCTCGGCGCAGGCTGGGTCATGATCAAGCGGTATCGTCGAACTGAGAACGAATCTCAGCTTGGGCTTCCAGAAGAAGGGGATCGACCTTGACCAACATCCGACTCGGTGCGCTCTGCTGGAACCAGTACACGACATGGCCCGCGATGCTCGAGGCCGGGGTCCGGGCCGAGCGACTCGGGTTCGACACCCTCTGGACGTGGGACCACCTGTATCCGATCGTCGGATCGTGGGAGGGTCCGATCCTCGAAGGCTGGACGGTGCTCACGGGCTGGGCCATGGCCACCGAGCGGATCCGGATCGGACTCATGGTTGGAGCAAACACGTTCCGTGAGCCGGCCATGACGGCGAAGATCGCGACCACGCTCGATCACGTGAGCAACGGCCGCGCCATCCTCGGGATCGGCGCCGCCTGGTTCGATCGCGAACACACTGCCTACGGCCTCGCGTTCGGCGAGGGGCCGCCCGATCGGCTTCGCTGGCTGGGTGAGGCCCTGCCGATCATCCGCGGCATGCTCCACGGCGAGCAGCCGACTGCAACGGGTCCGCGCTACAAGGCGCTCGAAGTGCGGAACGACCCACCGCCGATCCAGGCGCACCTGCCACTCCTCATCGGGGGCGGCGGCGAGAAGGTGACCCTCAAGCTGGTCGCGCGCTACGCGGATGCCAACAACGTCGGCGGCGGACTCGAGGCAGTCAAGCGCAAGGACGCGATCCTCATCCAGCACTGCGAAGCGATCGGGCGCGACCCTGCCCAGATCGAGCGAACCACGGGCGTCGGGACGGTGATCATCCGCGACTCCCGTGCCGAGGCACGGCGCGTCTTCGAGGCGATATTCGCGGGCAACGGCAACGCCCGGCTCTGGGAGGACCAGCCGGTGGGGACTCCGGAGGATGTCGCCGCGATGCTCGCGCCCTACCCCGAGATCGGCTATCGCCATCTCATTGCGGGCTTCCCGGCACCCCACGATGAGGAATCGATGACGCGCCTGGCAACGGAGGTCTGGCCGGCGCTCGAACGGGCCTGAGCCCAGGCGCGGGCTGTGAACCCTCAGCTCGCGGGTTTGATCGGCTCGATGCCCCTGGCTCGCTCGCGGTGGCGGACGGCTTTTGCGCGGTTGCCGCAGGTCTTCATGTCGCACCAGCGCCGTCGGCCGGTCGGCGACGCGCCATAGCACGACCAGCGGCAGGTGTCGTTGGCGCAGGTACGGAACCGGTCCGGCCGACCACTCGCGAGCTCCGCGACCGAGACATGTTGAGGGTCGACGCGAGCCCACCGTCACGCTACCGTGCGGCCATGAGCAATCAACGACGCAGCGGGCTTGCCGCCGTCTCGTGGGGTCCCGGCCGGATCGACCACTTCTGGGTCGAAGTGGACGGTGCCCTGATCCATCGAGCCTTCGTCGACGACACCTGGATGGAACCCGAACGCCTTGGCGGGTCCCTGGTTTCATCGCCTGCGGTCACGGCGTGGGCCGTCGATCGAATGGAGGTATTCGGGGTGATGCCGGATGGCGAGCTCTGGAATCGATACTGGGATGGGACGTCGTGGCACGAGTGGGAGACGCTTGGCGGGGACCTCGATGCATCGGAAGGGCCGGTGGCCACGTCCTGGGGCCCAGATCGGCTCGATGTCTTCGCCCTCGGTCGGGACGGTGCGACGTGGCATCGCTGGTGGGACGGCACGCGCTGGGTCGAGTGGGAGCAGCTCCCGCGCTAGCCGAATCTGCGCGCAGTCGGCTCACCAGCGTCGGCGACGATGCCGGCCATTTTTCGTCGATACGCTGCGGGACTCATCCCGGTCGTGCGCTTGAACAGGCGACGGAAGAAGCTCGGGTCCTCGTACCCGACGTCGTAACCGACGGTCTCCGTCGGAGCTGATCCCGACTCGAGGATCGCGCGTGCCTCCTCGATCCGAACGGCGTGGACGTATTCGATCGGCAGATAGCCCGTCGCGGCCCGGAAGCGGCGCCCGAATGTGCGCGGCGTGAGTCCGGATCGATCGATCATGGCACCGACCGGGTTCGCCACGCCGTAGTTTCCCTCGATCCAGGTCTGGCACTGCGCGATGACCGCGTCCCGCGTCTGGCCCGGTCGGGTCATGGCGGCGAACGGTCGTTGACCATCCTCGTGCCCGGCGAGCAGGAAGACCTTCGCCGTCCTGACCGCCTCCTTCGGGCCGCATAGACGCGCGATGAGGTAGAGCGCGAGGTCTTGCCACGCGGTCACGCCACCGGCCGTGACGACCCCGTCAGCCTCACTCGCCAGGTTCAGGATCGAGTCCTCGGTCATCCGGACCCGCGGGTAATGTTCACGGAAGAGATCCCGATACGCCCAGTGGCAGCTGGCCTCGCGACCGTCGAGGAGCCCGGCCTCGGCGAGCATCAACGATCCGGTACACACGGATGCAACCAACGCGCCCGAGGCGTGCACGCGGCGCAGCCAGTCCACTTCGCGGGCGTGGTGGCCCCGCGGCGGGACGTCGATCGGGGTGTACATGTCGCACACGATCGCGACGTCGACGCCAGAGCCATCGCCGAGGTCGGCATGCGGCTCGACGAGGACCCCGCCCACACATCGAAACGGATCCGTGCCTTCGGCCACGATTCGAATGTCGAGGAGTGCATCGCCCGGCTGCCCGGTGGTCATGTCGCCGAACACGGACCCGACCGACAGCAGAACGTCGTACAGGCCAAACAGGACCGAGGCCGACGTCTCCGGCGCGGCGAGGAGCGCGATGACGGGAAGCTTCTTGTTTGTCACTTTTGCCCCGTTCCAGACCGATCCGACTCTGGAAGCATGCCACACGCGGCGCCAGACTTCGAGCCAGTCAAGTCGATTCGGAGACCAGTGAGGGTGGATGATGGACACGATGGCAATCGAGGAACTACGTCGTTCGGTGACGGGCGATGTCCTCGTATCCGGCGACGCTGGCTATGACGCAGCGCGAGCCGTGTGGAACGCGATGATCGACCGTCATCCCGCAGCAATCGTTCGGGCGACAGGCTCGGCCGACGTCGTTGGCGCAGTCCGATTCGCAGCAGCCAACCGGCTCCCGGTTTCGATTCGGGGTGGGGCACATAACGTGGCCGGCCACGCCGTCGGGGACGATGGTCTGATGATCGACCTGTCCCAGATGCGAGGTGTTCGGGTGGATCCGGACCGTCGACGGGCAATGGTCGACGGCGGGGCAACGTGGGGCGATGTCGATGCAGCCACGCAGGTTCACGGCCTGGCAACGCCCGGCGGCCTCATCTCGGACACGGGCGTCGGCGGACTGACGCTCAGCGGTGGCATCGGATGGCTCCGGAGTCGTCACGGGCTGGTGATCGACAACCTCGTGTCGGCCCACGTGGTCACGGCGGACGGCCGATTGGTGCACGCCTCGCGTGATGAACATCCCGACCTGCTGTGGGCGCTCAAGGGTGGCGGCGGGAATTTCGGGGTGGTGACGGAGTTCGAGTTCGCACTGCATCCGGTCGGACCCACCGTGATGTTTGCGGGGCCGGTCTATCCGATCGAGGCCGGGAGTGCGCCGATCCGGTTCTGGCGCGAGTTCATGCGCGACAAGAACGACAGGGTGGGATCCCTCATCGAGTTCTCGACGATCCCGAACGATCCTGGGTACCCCGAGGCCGCCTGGGGCAAGAGGGTCTATACGATTGCCGCGGCCTATGCGGGCGACCCGATCGAGGGGCAGCGACTGCTCCAGCCGCTTATGGAACTCGGCGCGCTGGTCACCGACTTTTCCGGTCAGATGGAGTACTGCGACCTGCAACGCCTGTTCGATACGGTCATCCCGTTCGGGCAACATCGGTCCTACTGGAAGAGCCAGTTCCTGAGCGACCTGCCGGACGAGGCGATCGACCTCATCCTCGAGAGGAACGCAACGCCGCCGTCGGCGAACACGCTGTCATCGATCTGGAACTTCGGCGGCGCGACTGCAGCGGTGGGCCCGACCGACACGGCATTCGGTGATCGATCGATGCCCTATATGGTCTCGATCGACTCGATCTGGAACACTGCCGACGAGGACGCGGCCAACATCGCCTGGACCCGCGACTTCTGGGACCAGCTCACACCGTTCTCGAGCCACGGCCGGCTCTACCTGAACTTCGCGGGGCTCGGAGAGGGCAACGACGACCTCGTTCGCAAGTCGTTTGGCAAGAACTTCGAGCGACTAACGACGATCAAGCGGACCTACGACCCGGACAACATGTTCCGCTTCAACCAGAACATCCGCCCCTCGGTCTGAGGGGCGGACGGGCCGAGCGCGTGCGCTCGCGCGCGCCGCGGCGCGGATAAGTCGCAGCTAAGCGGGCGCGCCTAGGGTTCCAGAACGTCCCGTCCGACGATGTGCCCCGGCGGACGGGACGTCGCCACTCCCGCCCGCATACCCGCCGGGCGAGGAACCACGTGGACCAGTCGAGTACGCCCTGGCGCGCGTTCGAGGCGCCCGACGAGGCAACTGAATCGCCGCGCCCGAGCGGGAAGTCGGCCGGTGCTGCGGGGCCGAACGGTGCGCCCATGGGTGTCATCGTCGCGATCGCCGCTGCCACGGTGCTGCTCGTCATCGGCGCCGTGATCTTCGCCGGTGGTGGCGCGGCCAACGCATCGGTGGTGGTCGCTCCATCCGACGGAGTACCAACCGGGACCGCGGCACCTGGCGTCCTCGTCATCGATGTCGCCGGCGCGGTCGTCGACCCAGGTTTGTACCGACTGCCGACCGACGCCCGGGTCGCGGACGCTATCGCAATCGCCGGTGGCTACGGGCCACGCGTCGATGCGCGCCGTGTCGCCCAGGAGTTGAACCTCGCCGCGCTCCTGACAGATGGCCAGCACCTCCTGGTGCCGTCGCGGGACGATGTGCTGCCGGTTGACGGCGGGTCCGGATCGTCGGGTGCCAGCTCGGACGCTGGAGGCGGGCAATCGACCGGCGGCCTGATCGACCTCAATCGAGCGACGGTCGCTGAGCTCGACGCGCTGCCCGGCATCGGACCTGTGACCGCGGCGAAAATCATCAGCTCCCGCGAAACGGAGCGGTTCGTGAAGGTCGACGACCTGCGAGACCGCAAGCTGGTCGGCCAGAAGACGTTTGACGGCCTCCGCGATCTCGTGACCGTTCGCTGACATGCCGGTCAGTGGCTGGCTCGCGATCGGCGCGATCGTCGGCGCCCTCCTCGTCCGCGAGGGTTCATTGGCGGGGATCATCGCCATTGCGCTTCTGGCCGGTGGTGGCATGGCGGCATCACTCGCCGTGTCTCAGCTGGGGCCCTCGAGTCGTGGAGCCGCAGCCGCACGCTGGCTGAGCATCATCGCCATTGGGGTGCTCCTCGTGGCCGGGCGAACCCTGGCCTCGCCACAGGCTGCCGGTCCCACCCTGGCAGACGGCCTCCCATCCGGCGACGGGCCGTGGACTGCCACGGTTGCCACGATCAGCGCACCACGGGCCGGCCAACAACCCGCCGTCGTGGAATTTGACGCGCCACCCGGCTTGCGCGTTGCCGGAACCTTGCCGGGCTTCCCGATCGTGGTCCCGGGCGACCGGGTGACGGTCCGTGGGTCGCTCCGGGCCCCACCGGTCGACGATCCGTACGGGGACTACCTGATCCGGATTGGTGTCCAAGCCACGATCCGTGCCTCCGCCATGAACGTTCTCCCTCCGGACGGCACCCTGACGCGCTCCGTCGAGGGCCTTCGACGCGGGGCCGATCGCGCCCTCCAACGCGCGATCCCGGAACCCGAGGCCGGCCTCGCGAGCGGGATCCTGATCGGCCTGCGGGATCGTGTCGATCGCGATCTCTCGGCGGCATTCACAACGGTCGGCGCGACCCATGTCGTGGCGATCTCGGGTTGGAACATTGCGATCGTCGCGACGAGCCTCGCCGCGATCGCCGGCCGCATGGCTCGGCGCCGGAGACTCGCACTCACGGCGCTGGCGATCATCGCCTACGTTGCCTTTGTCGGACCTTCGCCATCGGTCGTCCGGGCGGCGGCGATGGCTGGCGTGGTGATGCTCGCCCGCGAATTGGGGCGCCCGAGCCGAGCAGCGGCGGCCATCGGATGGGCTGGCGCCGGTCTGCTCATCCTGGATCCGGGACTGATCGACGACGTCGGGTTCCAGCTTTCCGCCCTCGCGACGGTTGGGCTCATTGCCTGGGCGACTCCGTTCACGGATCGACTGGCCGGCAAGGCGCCGGGGAGGCCGCGGGCATGGCTCGCCGAGTCGCTCGGCGTATCCCTTGCTGCCCAGCTGGCGACGCTGCCGATCGTCGTCCTTGCGTTTGGTCGGCTGTCATTGGTGTCACCGGTCGTGAATCTCGGTGTCGTGCCCCTGGTCGCGCCCGCGATGGGGGCCGGTGTGTTGGCTATAGCGGGCGGACTGTTGGCCATGGCCGGGTTGCCGGCCGGGGTCGCCACGATCGCTGGCCTCCCAGCATGGTTGCTCTTCTCGTCGATGGTCGGCGTCGTACGCGCCGGCGCCAGGCTGCCGTTCGCCAGCCTCGCCCTGACCGAACCATGGAACGTCGTCGTCGCCCTGATGGCTGCTTCGGTGATCGTGGGCGTGACGGTCCTCACGCGTCGTGGCGCGCAGCGAGCGAAGCCGGCGCGCGGCCAAGCTGATGCCGCGGCGCCGCCGCAGCGTCCGCGGAGCACCGGCTCGGGACACTCTGGGCGGGCGAAGACACGGGCGTGGTGGCACACCCGTGGCGCGCGACTCATGTCCGGAGCGCTGGCCGCGGCCGTCATCGCCCTGGCAATTGCCGTCGTTCATCGGCCGGATGGCATCCCGCGCATCGTCGTCCTGGACGTTGGTCAGGGCGACGCGATCCTGGTCGAGGGCGGGCAGGGCGCCCGCTTGCTCATCGATGGCGGACCGGATCCGGGCAGGCTTCTCGTGGCGCTCGATGAGCACCTCCCGCCGTGGGATCGGCGGATCGATGTCGTGATCCTGTCCCACCCTCACGAAGATCACGCGGCCGGCCTCGCGATCTTGCTCGATCGGTATGCCGTCGGGCAGGTCTTCGAGCCCGGGATGTTCGGGCCCGGCCCCGGCTATGCGGCCCTCAATTCCGAGCTGATCAAGCTGGAAATCCGGCGCGGCGTCCTCCTGACCGGCAGCCGCCTGCGCATCGATGAGTTCTCCTTTCGCGTCCTGTGGCCGGATCCCGATGCCGTCCCCGAACGGCCGACCGACGGCGGCACGGGGATCAACAACGTATCGATCGTGCTGCTGGGCGAGGTGGATGGGCATCGCGTCCTGCTGGCCGGCGACATCGAGGAAGGGATCGATCCACGTCTCCTCGCCCGGGGCCTGCCCACTGTCGACGTCCTCAAGGTCGCCCACCATGGCTCGAGGACCTCGTCCACCGAGGCGTTTCTGGCCGCCGTCCAGCCAGCGATCGCGGTCATCTCGGCGGGTCGCGGAAACCCGTACGGTCACCCGGCTCCGGGCACCGTGGCCCGACTCGAGGCCGCAGGCGCCCAGGTGCTGCGAACCGATCAGGACGGCACGGTCACCGTTGATGTCGGGGTCGGGCACATTCGCGTGCGCACAACAGGCGCCCGCCTGGCGGATGTGGCACCGATTATCGCCACGGCTGGCTTCACGAATGCAAGCGCGGGGACTTCCAGCAAGGCCGCCAGCCAGTTTCTGTGCTCAATCCCGATCACGTCGCTTCAGGCCGGCCTGTTCACCGCATCCAACTCACCCGCGACCTCGCCCGCCAGGCCCGTGATCCGACCATCGAGCGATCCTGGGGCCGCGGCGGTTGCGCCGGGTCGGCGGGGCCGGTCCTCCGACCCGCGGTCGCCCCTCCGGTACGATGCTGTCCATGATCTCCCGACGCCGGGCGAGCGCCCGCCAACCGCGATCCTCCGCACCGCCGAGTGGTCAGATCCGCGCCGTGCCGCGCGGCGAGGCACACGCCGGTGACCGCGGGTGAGCCCCGTCGCGGTCGCGTACTTCTGGGGTGACGACTCCTACAGCATCGATGTCGCCCTGGAGACGTTCCGGACGGACGCGTCTCGATTTCCAGGCGGCGCACCGGAGCGCTGGCGCATTCGGGCGGACAACAACGACCCGATGCGGCTGCTGGGCGAGCTTCGGACGCGAGTCGCGACCGGCACCATGTTCGGCGCGGGGACCGTCGCCATCCTGTCGAACGCGGGCCAACTGGTCCGGAAGGGAACCGATCGTGCCTTCCTGATCGAGACCATCGGACTCATCGCCGAGGGCAACGGGCTCGTGGTCGCCGAGGAGACGGATTCCGGCAAGAAGGATCCGCCGGCGAAGGCGGTCGCGGACGCCATCCGCGCTGCCGGCGGCGAGATCCGCCGGTTCGAGGCGCCCAAAGAGGGCGGCCTGGCGGCATGGATCGAAGCCCGTGCTCGTGAACGCGGCATCGCGCTGGGCCAGGGTGCCGCTCGTGAACTCGCGACGCGCGTCGGCGGCTTCGTTCGCGAGGGCGATGTCGATCGACGCAACCAGGGGCGGCTGGCGGTCATGGAACTCGAGAAGCTCAGCCTTCTTCACGAAACGACGGGCATCGACTCCCCTCGCAACGGCACGCCGATCAGCGTCGCGGACGTACAGGCCCTGGTGCCCGAGGCCGTACCCGGAACCGTCTGGGGCTTCGTCGATGCCATCGGACTGCGCCAGCGTCCGCGGGCCATGGACCTGCTCGAACCACTGCTGGACGGGACACCGGAGCCGGTCCTGCTCGCGGTGCTCCATCGGCGCCTCCGCGAATTGATCGAAATCGCGGATCGCCTGGCAGGTGGGGAGACGGCCGGATCTCTGGTCCGATCGATGCGTCTCCAGCCGTATCGGGCGGAAACGCTGGCCCGTCAGGCGCAGGCGTGGACGGTCAGCGAACTCTCAGCCGCGTTGGAGGGCCTGCTCGAACTGGATGCGCGAGTCAAGGGCGTCGGCGGTGCGACGGCCGGTGACGGACAGATCAGGCTTGCGTTCGATCTGTGGATTGCGGATCGGGTTGGGTCGTCCGGATGACGCGCTCGGGGAGTTGATGGCGCAGCCACGTCGGGAGTCGAGCACTCTGCTCGCCGCGAATGAGATGAGGGCGGCGGCGGATGAGGGCCACCCGTCCGGCTCCCGGTCGCCGGGGCGTCATACCGACCAGGCCTGCTCCTGCACGACGAGATCGCTCTCGATGGCGAAGGTGCATCGGCCGGCACCGAGATCGAGCAATTCGATCAACTCGGGGTCGATGTACAGCTGGTGGCAATCCTCGCACAGGCCGCCCGGAATGCTGAAGCAGAGCCGCTCCGACTGATCGGGCATGCGGAAAGCCGTATCGAATCTGGTGGTGATAAGGCGGTGGCGACAGGCTGGGCAACGCTCCTGGATCGATGTCATGGCCAGATGGTGCGATCCAGCCGGCAGTCAGGACATGACCCGCTCGTACGGGGTGCCCGGTACGAGTGGCCGCGGCGCGAGGGCTTGGTCTACTGCACCCGAAGGATCGTCTTTGCCTCAGACCAGTGCTTTTCGAGCTGGTAGAAGTCGCGCTCAGGTGGCGTGAAAATGTGGACGATCACGATCCCGAAGTCCACGAGCACCCAGTGAGAGGCCGGCGTCCCCTCGCGACCAAAGGGCCGGATCTTCTCGTCGCGCATTCCGCCGACGATCCCGTTGGCGATGGCATCGAGCTGGCGTTCGGAGCCTCCCGAGCACACGACGAAGTAGTCGGCCAGCGTCGTCAGGCCGCCGAGGTCGAGCAGGACGATGTCCGCCGCCTTCTTGTCCTCGGCCAGTTCCACGATCCGGCGAGCAACGTCGAGCGCCGACCGATCGGCATCGGCAGCCGCCTTGCGCGCCTTGGCGACTGCGCGGACGCGAGTGGGCGTCGCGGAGCTCGGCTGAGCCGCCGGGCTCGCGGCCTCCTCCGTGGTGGCGGCGATGTCCTCGGCGGCGGTGACGGATTTCGTGGCGGCAGGTTTGCGAACCGGCTTGGCGGCGGCGGCCCTGGGCTTCGCGGCGGCGGTCACGGATCTGGCGGCGGCAGGCTTGCGAGCCGGCTTGGGCTTGGGTTCAGTCACGAGGTGGCGATCCTTTGGTGGCGTCAGCGGGTGCCGTTGGCACGAGCGTACAGGTGATGATCGGCGATGTAGCGTTCGACCGCCTCGGGCACGAGGTAACGAATGGAGCGGCCCGCGGCGAGCCGATCGCGGATGGCGGTGGATGAGATCCCGAGGCGCGGTCCGTCGAGGAGGTCGAATTGGCGTTCGAGGCCCGGGAATTGCTCAGACAGCCACGCGCGCGTTGGGGCGGCGTGGCCTTCGCGCGGGACAACGGCGACCCGGCACGCCTCGAGCAGCCGACGTGGTTCTCGCCAGCCGGGCAGGCCGGCGAGGGTTTCGGTTGACATGATCAGGGTGAGCTGGACCGCGTCGGCAGACATACCGGCATTCGCGCCGGTGGCCGCGACGGCGCCCGGGTGAGCGCCGGCCTCGGACACCAGCGCATCACGCAGAAGGGCCATGGTTTCGGTCGTGTACGACGGCCCCGCGCGATCGACATCCACCCGACTGAGCGCGAACGCAGGATTGTCGGCAATCGCGAGCCGAACCATGTCGACCCGATCCTCGGTCGAGGCGACGGCACCGTGCGGCTTGTGGGGCGGGAGCCCCGCCGGGACGAACAGGATTCTGCTCAGGCCGAGCGCCTCGCGAGCCTCCTCAGCGACGGCGAGATGGCCCAGATGGATGGGGTCGAAGGTGCCGCCCATCACGCCGATCGATCGTGGCGCGCTGGCCACGCGGCCCTCGTCCTCCGTCATGCCCAGCTCTCGGTGGACCAGGCCTCGCCACTCCACTCGAGCTCGATTTCGCCGAACCTCACGACGTCGCCCGGCTGCACGCCGACACGCCGGAGTTCGGCATCCACCCCGAGTCGCGCCAGATCCCGCTGGAAGCGCTCAGTCGATTCCTCGACATCGAAGTTCGTCTGCGCCGCGAGCCGTTCGACGCGACGCCCGCGCACCCGGAACCCGCCGTCATCCGCGCGTTCGACGCCAAACCCATCCTCGAGCGTGTCGATGCGGTGGACGACGACGCCACTCGGCTCCGGGGGTTCGGCCAGGGTCTCCGCGGTCGGGAGGAGTTTCGAGAGCGCCGCCTGAAGTGCCTCGATGCCAATGCCGGTGGCGGCGCCGATCGCGACCGTCGGGATGCGGTCCCTGGTGCGAGCCTTCTTGAAGGCCGGCCACGCTTCCACCGCTTCGGGCAGGTCCATCTTGTTGAATGCGATGAGCATCGGCTTCTCGAGGAGCGCCGGATCATGCGCCTCGAGTTCGTCGCGGATGACCTGGTGATCCCATTCCGGGTCTCGCCCGGCGCCGTCGACGAGATGCACGAGGACGCGTGTCCGCTCGATATGGCGCAGGAACGCGTGGCCCAGGCCGGCGCCCTCGCTCGCTCCTTCGATCAGGCCGGGGACATCGGCGATCGTTGGCAGGCGGCGATCCTCGATCCCGAGGTCCATGACGCCGAGATTGGGCTCAAGCGTCGTGAACGGGTAGTCCGCGATCTTGGGACGCGCGGCGGTCAGCGCGGCGAGAAGCGTCGACTTGCCCGCGTTCGGGAGACCGACAAGACCGATGTCGGCAATGAGGCGAAGCTCGAGGCGGACCCAGCGCTCCTCGCCCGGTTCACCCTTCTGGGCGTGCTTGGGCGCCTGGTGCGTGGACGTCTTGAAGTGCGTGTTGCCGAGACCACCCCGTCCCCCGCGCGCGACCATCGTCGTCTGGCCGTTCGCCACGAGATCGGCAATGAGCTCGCCCGTCGCATCGTCGTAGACGGCAGTCCCGGGTGGCACCGCGAGGGTCAGGTCGGTCCCGGCCTTGCCGTGGCGACGGGCTTTCGAGCCACGACCGCCGCCATCCGCGCGGAAGTGATGGCGATACGAGAAGTCGCGCAGCGTTGTCTGCCCTGGATCGACGGCCAGATGAATAGTGCCGCCTCGCCCGCCGTCGCCACCGTCCGGCCCGCCGCGGGGGACGTGGGCCTCCTGGCGGAACGTGGCGGCGCCATCGCCACCGGTGCCCGCGCGGACGAGGATCTTCACGCTGTCGAGAAACATCGGACCTATCTTCCCACGGGCTCGGGGCGCCACGGCCACGGGCGCGAAGGAATGGATCCGGCGTGGCGTCGTCGCGGCCGCCGGCCGCGGGCCGGGATCAGAAGTAGCGGAGCGGGTTGACCCGGGTTCCGCCGTTCCAGATCGGGCCCTTCCAGACCTCGAAGTGGAGGTGCGGGCCGGTTGCGTCGCCGGTCGCACCGATTCGGCCGACCTGCTGCCCACGACCGACGGACTGACCGGCTGAGACCGTCACGCCGGACATGTGGTTGTACGTGGTGAACAGGCCGGAACCATGCGAGACCCAGACCTGGTACCCACCGCCGTTGTTCTTCCAGCCGGCGAAGGTAACGGTTCCCTTGGCGGCCGCCACGACCTTGGAGCCGTACGTGGCCGCGATGTCGATGGCGTAGTGGCCGTAGTGGAAGTACTGGCTGATGTAGTTGTTGCCGCCGATGACCGGCCAGGCGAACGCACCACCGCTGTACGTCCCACCGACGCCGCAGCTTCCACAGCTGCTCGAGCCTGAACTCGTGGTTCGAGGCTTGATGCTCGGCTTCTGGGTCGCGATTGGGGCGCCGGCAGCGTCGGGCAGGATCAGCGTCTGGCCGATGATCAGGTTCGGGTCCTCGAGCTGATTGATCGCGAGGACGTCGGTGCCGTCAACCTTGTACTGGGTGGCGATCGAGTCGAGCGTATCGCCGGTCTTGACCGTGATGACCAGCCCATTGACCGGCGGAACAACCAGCTTCTGACCGACATGCAACTGATCCTTGGCGGTCAGCTTGTTGGCCCACCAGATGGTCATCATCGAGATGCCGTAGTGGCTCGCGATGCCGGTCAGCGTATCGCCCGACCTGACCGTGTAGGTCTGGAGGAGGGCACTGCCGTCCGCGACGCTGGTATCGACAGCCACGCCCTTGTAGATCGTGCCGTCGTCTGCATAGCTCGCAGTCGGAGCGCCCTGGGCATTGCCCTGCCCGGTCGTCCCACGGTTTCCGAATTGAACGGCCAATTCTCGCGGATCGAGCTGATCGGTTCCACCGATCGCGATGCGCGGCGCGGAGCCGGCGCCATCAACCGAACCGGTCGCGGCGGACGCGGTAGCAGGCTGGAAGCTGATCAGGCTGGCGCCCAGGACGAAGACCGCAGCGAGGATCGGGAGCATGTGTTCCGAGGACAGGCGGACGGCAAGTGAGCGCCGCACCGACATCGGGCGCGGTCGCGCCGCGTGACGGGGCGCAAGGTGCATGAGAACGGCAATCCGCGTACTGACGCTCCGCACTCTGCCGAATGAACGGCGGTGAGCGCGGCTGGCGTTCCTGGATCGTTCGCTCTTGGTCCGGCGTAGACGCGAAATTACGCGCTCAACGCCAGCCGGGGCGTTCGTCAATATGGTCTCCTGCGGGACGGTCCATGCGTCGGGGGTCGCACGTTCTGGGGTTGCAGACCGTCCTGAGTCGCGATGTATTCGAGCTGGGGTGTTCTTGTTCAGTTCAAAGCCGATGCCCGCTCCTCCGCGGGCGTCGACTTGGCCGGACCTTACCACGGGTTTTGCGCGCGACGCAAACGCTCCGGGCCCTGCGAACGGGGCGCGCTGCCTCAGCCGTCGAGTGTCTTGGTCAAACCAGCGAGGAACTGGACGTTGTTGTCCGTCTTCGCGAGGCGGTTGAGCAGCAGTTCGATGCCCTCGTTGGTGCCTACTGCCGACAGCATTCGGCGCATCGTCCAGACCATCTTCAGGGTCCCATCCTCGAGGAGGAGCTCCTCGCGGCGGGTGCCCGACCGCATCACGTCGATCGCCGGGAAGATCCGCTTCTCGCCGAGCTTGCGGTCCAGGATCAGCTCGGAGTTGCCGGTGCCCTTGAACTCTTCGTAGATCACGTCGTCCATGCGGGACCCGGTGTCCACCAGACACGTCGCGATGATCGTGAGCGAACCGCCCTCCTCGATCTTGCGGGCCGCCCCGAAGAACCGCTTCGGGGGATACAGCGCGATCGGGTCGATACCACCGGACAGGGTGCGACCCGACGGCGGCAGGGCCAGGTTGTAGGCGCGCGCGAGGCGGGTGATGGAGTCCATCAGGATGACCACGTCGCGGCCTGTCTCGACCTGCCGCTTGGCGATCTCGAGGGCCATCTCGGCCACATGGGTGTGGTTCTCGGTCGGCTCGTCGAAGGTCGAACTGATGACCTCGCCCTTGACGCTCCGGCGCATGTCCGTGACTTCCTCGGGCCGCTCGCCGATGAGGGCAACCATGAGGAGGATGTCCGGGTAGTTGGCCGTGATGCCGTTGGCGATGTTCTTCAGGAGCATCGTCTTGCCGGCCTTCGGCGGGCTGACGATCAGGGCGCGCTGACCCTTGCCGATCGGGTTGACCAGGTTGACCAGGCGCTGGCTCAGGTTCTTCGGGTCGCTCTCGAGGTTGATGAGCTCATTCGGGTGAACCGGTGTCAGATCGCCGAAATGGGGACGCGCCCGGGCAGTCTCGATATCGACGCCATTGACGGAATCGACCCGCAGCAGGCCCCAGTACTTCTCCTGCTCGCGCGGAACGCGGACGGCACCGGTGACGCGGTCCCCGATGCGGAGGGCGAAGCGTCGAACCTGACTCGAAGACACGTACACATCGTCGGCGCCAGGGAGCAGCCCGTGACGGCGCATGAACCCGTAGCCCTCATCGACGATGTCGAGGATGCCGGTTGCGTAGGCATGGCCTGCACGTTCGGTCTGGGCCTGCAGGATCCGATCGACGAGATCGTCCTTGCGATCCTCGGTCGCCGTCTCCATCTTCAGGTCCTTGCCGACCTGGCGGAGTTCCGTGACGCTCATCTCAAGCAGATCGGACACGTCGAGGTCGTTCCGCTCGCGGGCGGCCTCGAGCTCCTGCATCTCTTCGAATTCGCTCACCGGGGCACGCCCGACGGGGTTGCGACGGCGCGGACGACGGTTGCGTGGACGCTGATCTGGACCGGGCATCAGAAAGGGGCCACCTGCATCTGCAAGGAGGGACCAAATCGACCGCGCGGGAAAGGGTCCGCGGCGCGGACGGATGGGGAATGGACGGAGTATGGGCCGAGCCGCGCGGGTCGTCAATCACCTGTACTCGTTCAGTACGTCCGTTACACATTGATCCCGAGCGAGGCCAGG
>JBDTOJ010000005.1:0-11083 GCA_039933295.1 Chloroflexota bacterium | reverse complement strand
GCGAACTACCCGAACGCCGAGCGGATGCTCGAGCAGGGCATCCGTTTTGCCGGTCTCGCCCCCAACATGCAGGTCAAGTTCCCGGCGACGCGGGCGGGAATCGAGGCGATCGAGGCCGCAACCGCAGCCGGCGTCAATATCAACGCCACCGTCTGCTTCACGGTGTCCCAGGCCCGCGCGGTCGCCGAGGCCGTGGAGCGTGGCCTTGACGCGTTCGAAGCCGCCGGCGGCGATGCAGCCTCGATGACCCCGGTCTGCACGCTGATGATCGGCCGCCTCGACGACTGGATGCGTGTGCTGGTCGAGCGCGACGACATCCCGGTCCATCCGGATGCCCTCGACTGGGCCGGCATCGCGACATTCAAGCGGGCGTATGGGCTGTACAGCGAAGGGCGGTACCGAACGCGACTGCTGGCCGCAGCGTTCCGCCACCGATTGCACTGGACCGAGCTCGTCGGCGCGGACGCCATCCTGACCATCCCGCCAACATGGCAGGTACGGTTCAACGGGAGCGGCATCAGTCCTGAATCGCGGATCGATGTTCCAGTCGATCCGGCCATGATCGACGAGTTGCGCAAGTGGATCCCCGACTTCTCGCGCGCCTACGATCCGGACGGGCTCACCCCTGACGAATTCGATTCATTCGGCCCCACGGTGCGGACCCTCCGAGGGTTCATCGGGTCCTACCACGACCTGCTCGCCGCGATCCGGGACGAGGTCCTGCCGGATCCGGACAAGCGGCGCGGCTGAGGATCGGTCACGCTGCGAGTGGTTCAGGTAACCGTCTGCCCTTACCGGAGAATCTGAGCGTGCGGAGTTTCAGCTACGAGTGCCCGTCGACGCTGAAGGAGGCCTTCCGGCTCCTCTCAGCGCCCGACGAAGCTGCGCGGCCGCTCGCCGGTGGCACCGACCTGATCATCCGACTCCGCGACGGCTCGATCCGTGCTGACACGGTGGTTGACGTCAAGCGGATCCCGGACCTTCGGCCGCGGATCGAGGTCGAAGGCGAACACATGACGATCGGGGCGACCACGGTCATGACCGACGTCGCGGCGAGCGACCTCGTGCGGCACCACTTCCTCGCCCTTGCAGAGGCCGCGCTCGTGGTGGGTTCGGTCCAGATCCGGAACCGCGCCACGTTGGCCGGCAACGTGTGCAACGCGTCGCCAGCTGCGGACACGGCAACGTCCCTGCTCGCGTTTGGAGCGGTCGTCGTCCTGGCCGGGAACGACGGAACGCGGAGGCTGTCCCTGGACGACTTCTTCGTCCGATCCGGGATGACCACGATGCGTCCGGGCGAGTTGCTGACATCGATCGAGATCCCGCTGCCCAGGTCCGGCACCGGCTCCGTCCACCTGCGGCGGACGCGGCGGCGCGGGCATGATCTCGCCGCGGTGACGATGTCCTGCGTGATCGACGGGGACGGCGCGACGAGGCTGGCGTACGGCAGCGTCGGACCTCGGCCTGTGGTGTTTGCCGACGACTCCGGCACGCTGGCCGATCCAACGGCGTCCGACGAGGATCGATCGGCGGTGCTCAGCGGGATGCTTGCTGCAGCGAGCCCATCGCCCACGTCGATGCGGGCGGCGCCGGACTACCGCCTTGCGATGTTGAATCTCCTCGGCCGACGAGCTGTGACGATTGCCCTCGAACGGACGAGTCGCACGTGACCGACCACGCGTCCAGCGTCAGTGGCGGGACCTCGAGGCGGACGATCAGCCTGACGGTCAATGGCCGCGCCCGCTCCCTTGACGTCGCCGCCCACCACACGCTCCTCGAGGTCGTTCGCGACGATCTCGGCCTCACGGGCGCCAAGGAGTGCTGCCTCGTGGGCGAGTGCGGCGCGTGCACGCTCATCGTGGACGGGCGAACCGTCGATTCGTGCCTGATGCTGGCCATGGAGGCCGACGGCGCCGAAGTCACGACTATCGAGGGCCTCGCGACCGACGGTCACCTCACGCCGCTCCAGAAGGCGTTCCTGGACCACGGCGGTGTCCAGTGCGGATATTGCATTCCGGGTCAGGTGCTGTCCGCCCATGCCCTGCTCTCGAACCATCCCCATCCATCGGTCGCGGAGATCGAGGAGGGGATCGCCGGCAACCTTTGCCGTTGCGGGTGCTACCGCCAGATCGTCGACGCGATCGCCGCAACCGCCGGGGCGGGCGAGGGATGAGCCACATCAACGATGGCGACGGGATCGGTGGGTCTCCCAATCGGGGCGGAGGGCGCGAGCGGGTGACCGGCGCCCAGGACTACGTGGCGGACCTCGGGATGCCGGACATGCTCCACGCGCACCTGGTCACACTGGACTGCGCGCGGGCCCGAATCCTCTCGATCGACACGACCGAGGCTGTTCGCCAACCCGGTGTACATGCGGTGCTCACGGCCGCGGACCTCCCGGACCCGATGCCGCGTTTTGGGCCGCAGTTCGAGGACCGACCGGTGATCGCGATCGGCGAGGTCAGGTACCACGGCGAACCCGTGGCGATCGTCGCGGCCGAGACACGGGACGCGGCTGAGGCGGCGGCACGCCTGGTCCGCGTCGAGTATGAGGAGCTGCCGGCGGTCCATACGATCGAAGGCGCCCTGGACCCGGCCGCACCGCTCGTCCAGGATCCGGAGCTCCGGCCTGGCGATCGGCTGGCGGGTACCAACGTCCTCCGCGAGCACCGGATCGGCTGGGGTGACGTCGATGCCGCAAGTGCCGACCTCGTCGTCGAGCACACCTACGACTTCCCGATGGTGACGCAGTTCGCCATCGAGCCCCATGCGTTCATGGCAGCGCCTGACGGCGACGGCATCGCGATCTGGAGTTCCATCCAGCATCCTTACTGGCTCCAGCGCGTCGTCGCGAAGGTGCTGAACCTGCCGCTCGCGAAGGTCCGCGTCTACGCGCCTGATCCCGGCGGCGCCTTCGGCGGTAAGCAGCATGCGAAGTACGAGCCACTCCTCGCGTTCCTCGCCCTCGCCACGGGCCGTCCCGTTCGCCTGGTCCTCAGCCTCGAAGAGTCGTTCCAGGCGGTCCGACGCGCCTCTTCGAGCATCCGCGTCCGGACCGGCTTCCAGGACGACGGAACGATCGCGTTCCAGGACATCGCAGCGGATTACCTCATCGGGGCCTACGCGGACATCGCCGACCGTGTCGTCGGCAAGGGCACCTACCCGGGCTGTGGGCCCTACCGCGTGCCCGCCGCGCGAATCCTCGCGCGAAGCGTCCTTTCACACACCACGCCGTCAACAGCGTTCCGCGGATTCGGCGCGCCCCAGATCAACTGGGCGGTCGAGTCGAACCTCGATGAGGGTGCGATCCAGTTGGGAATCGATCGCCTCGACCTGCGGCTCCGAAACCTTGCGCGGCGCGGCGAGGCCTTCATTCCGTTCGATACGCCCGCGGATGGCGACTGGGACCAGTCAGTCCGCCGTGCGGCGGACATGATCGGCTGGGGGACGCCGATGCCTGAAGGGCGTGGGCGCGGGATCGCGGTCGGGATCAAGTCCGGCCCCACCACCGGCTTGTCCCACGCAACCGTCCGTCTGCTCGTGGACGGCAGCGCGGTCGTCTCAGCGGGCACGTCCGACATGGGCCAGGGCGCCCGGACGATCTTCGCCCAGATCGTGGCCGAGGAACTTGGCGTCCCTATCAAATGGATCGCGGTTCATATGGGCGATACCGCCACGGTCCCGTACGACCAGCAGACCTCGGCGAGCCGTTCAACCGTCCTGATGGGCAACGCGATCCTCAATGCGTGCCGTGATGTCGCATCGAAGCTGGCTGCGATGGCGGCGCGCCTGAACGCGCTTGAAGTCGCGGAGGTCGAGACCGGCCGCGGTTACGTGCGACTGCCCGACGGGCGGGAGCTGCCGATGTTCGACGTGATGCGCTCCGGGCTCGGCCCGCTTGGTGGCGAGGTCGTCGGATTCGGTGAGGCTCGCAAGGAGGCCGATCCGTCCCATCCTCTCGGCGGGAGTGCCGCATTCTTCGAGTTCAACTGCACGGCCATCGAGGCCGAGGTCGACCGCGCGACGGGCGACGTGACCGTGATCCGGCACGTGACCGTGTCCGACGTGGGCAAGGCCCTCAATCCGCTCCAGGTCACGATGCAGGACGAAGGCGCGGCGATCATGGGCCTCGGCCACACGTTCATGGAGCACTTCATCCACGACGAGACCGGACGGATCCGGAACCTCGGGGCCATCGACTACCGGATCCCGACCAGCATGGACGTGCCGCTGTCACTGGAGAGCGACATCATCGAGAACGGGGATGGGCCGGGGCCCTATGGCGCCAAGGGTATGAGCGAAGGCGCGCTGCTGTGTGTCGCGGCGGCCGTCGCCGGCGCGGTCCGCGAGGCGACCGGCGCCGTGATCCGGGACCTGCCACTCTCGCCCGAGCGCGTCTGGCGAGCCCTCCAGGAAGTGGATGCAACTGCCACCGATGCCGAGGGCTCAGGCTCGTGACCTTCGTCTTCGACCTCGACGAGCGGCTGGATCTGCCCGCGGACAAGATGACGGCGCTGCTCGGCGGCAAGGCCGCCAACCTCGCGGTGATGGCCGTCCATCTCGGCCTGCCCGTACCGCCCGCGTTCGCGATCTCGACCGAGGCCTGCAACGCGTTCCTCGCCGACGGCTGGCCGGCGACGCTCGACGCTGAGATCCGGGAGCACCTCGACACGATGGAGCGCCGGGTCGGGCGGCAATTCGGCGACCCGGACGACCCGCTGCTCGTATCGGTCCGCTCCGGGGCGCCGGTCTCGATGCCCGGGATGATGGACACGATCCTCAATCTTGGGCTCAACGACGCCACGCAGGCGGGCCTGGCCAAGGCGTCCGGGAACATGGGTTTCGCTGCGGACTGCCGCCGTCGCTTTGAGGCGATGTATCGCGATGTCGTCGGCCCGGCGGCCGTGCCAGTCGATCCCTGGGCTCAGCTCCGGGGGGCGATCGAGGCCATCTTCCGGTCCTGGAATAGCGACCGAGCGAAGGCGTACCGGCAGCGGGAGAGGATCTCCGAGACGCTCGGAACCGGGGTGGTCATTCAGGCCATGGTGTTCGGCAATCGCGGAGCCGATTCCGGCAGCGGCGTTCTGTTCACCCGCAATCCGGTCACCGGCGAGCGAGGCATGTACGGCGACGTGATGTTCGATGCCCAGGGGGAGGATGTCGTCGCGGGTTCGCATCGGACCGACTCGCTCGATGAGCTCGCAAATCGATTGCCGACGGTCGGTGCCGAGTTGGAGCGCCACGCGATGGTCCTCGAACACCACCATGCGGACCTGTGCGACATCGAGTTCACGATCGAGCAGGGTCGTCTCTGGATGCTCCAGTGTCGGATCGGAAAGCGCAGCCCACAGGCGGCCCTTCGTCTGGCCGTGGAGATGGCCGAGGATCCGGCATTTCCGCTCACGAGGGAGGCCGCGATCGCGCGAGTTGCGCCCCTCCTCGCCCATCCGCCACGCATCTCGGTCGGCGCGGACGTGCGCGCTACCGTGTTGACGACGGGCCTGCCCGCCTCGCCCGGCCTGGCGTCGGGAGAGATCGCAACGTCCGCCGAGACCTGCGTCGCCCTGGCCGAAACCGGACGGCCCGTGATCCTCGTCCGGGCGGAGACATCGCCCGACGACGTCCACGGGATGGCGCGAGCCGCCGGGATCCTAACGTCGATCGGCGGGGTCGCGAGTCACGCCGCGGTGGTCGCGCGTGGTTGGGGCATTCCCGCCGTTGTTGGCGCCGCTGCTGTACGCCTCCGCGACGACGGCGTGTCGATCGGCGAGCAATCGTTCCCGCTCGGCGCAACGATCACGATCGATGGGAACACGGGTGATGTATACGCGGGCGTCGTCGAGGGACGATCAATGCCCGTGCCGCAAGCGGCGACGCTCCTCGAATGGGCCCGCGAGCTGGGGATCGAGGCCCCGGCTGGCCCCGTCGCCGCGGCTGGCCCCGTCGGTGCGGCCGGATCCCAGGGCGTGCCGCTGCCCCCTGATGATTCGATCGCTCTCGGGCCGGATGGAGCCCAAACCGATCGCGTGGCCGTGCTCACAGCGCTCGCGATCCGGGGTTACGCCACGCCGGCGACGCTCGCCGACGCCTTTGACGCGCCGCTGGAGCTGATTACCGGCCTCGTCGATGCCCTCGTCGCGGACAGCCTCGTCGAACCCGGCGCGGGCGCCTTTCGTCTGACGGCCGCTGGGCGCGTCGAGGCTACAAACCACCTCGCGGCGGACCGGGAGCGGTGGGGCGCCGATCGTGCGGCGGCACTGCTCGACGGGTTCCTCGATCTCGATCGCCGCATGAAGGAGACCGTGACCGCGTGGCAACTCCGTGACGTCGCCGGCGAGCCCGTGCCGAACGATCACCAGGATCCGGCTTACGACGGTGACGTTCTCGCCCGCCTCGCCGCGCTCCACGCCGATGCCCGGACGTGGCTTGCCCCAGTGGCCGGCGCGCTCGGCCGCTACCGTATGTATCGGAACCGTCTGAACCGCGCCGCGGAGCGGGCGGCCGCGGGTGACGGGCGCTACCTCGCGTCACCGCGCGTGGACAGCTATCACGGCGTGTGGTTCGAGCTCCACGAAGACCTGATCCACCTCTCGGGCCGGACGCGGGCCGAGGAAGTCGCCGCCGGGCGAGCCTGACGAGGCGCCGCCAAGCCCTTCGATCTGGAGACAAGATGACCCTGAACCTGAACGGCCTCATCCCCGCGACCGTGTTGCCGATGCACGAGGACGGCTCGATCGACGAGCCATCGCTGCGCTCCTACATCGCCTGGGTCGTCGAGCAGGGCCCGGTCGCCTTGGCGATCAACGTCGATACCGGCGAGGGGCCGCACCTCACCCATGACGAGAAGGTGCGGATCCTGTCGATCGTCCGGGACGTGACCGCCACCCCGATCGTTGCCGGACTCGCCGGCCCCTCCACCGATGCCGCCGTCCGCCAGGCACGCGACTTCAAGGCCGCCGGCGCCGACGCGCTGCTCGTCTTTCCAATCCCGGCTTATCTGAGCGAGCCGCTCGACCCGCGCGTGCCGGTTGCCTACCACGAGGCCATCGCCGAGGTCGGGCTGCCGCTGATCCTGTTCCAGCTCCAGCCGGCGCTCGGCGGCCTGAACTTCGAGCCGGACACGCTCCGCGCGATGGCCTCGATCGACGGCGTCATCGGGATGAAGGAGGCCTCGTTCGATGCCCGCCGTTTTGTGGATGTCGCGCGACTGCTGGCGGACCTGCCGCGCCCGATCACCTACCTGACCGGCAACGACAACTTCATCCTCGAGTCGTTCATGCTCGGCGCGACCGGCGCACTCATCGGGTTCGGCGCGGTCATGACGCGCGAACAGGTGGCGATGATCGAGGCCTGGCAGGAAGGCCGGATCGACGATGCCCTCGAGCTCGGTCGCCGCGTCCAGCGCCTCGCGGATGTGGTCTTCGCGCGCCCCGTCGGTGACTACCGGGTCCGCCTCAAGGAGTGCCTCCGCCTCCTGGGCGTCATTCCAGCGGCCCACGTCCGGCGGCCGCTCCAGCCCCTCGGTGATGCCGAACGCGCCAATCTGGTGGACGTCCTGCGCGAAGTCGACCTGCTCGTCTAGGGCAACCCGGCACCTGGCAATCGCAAGGCAATCACTGGTAGACTTCGGGCAATAGAGAACCTTTGCTATCCGATCCGGGCGAGCCGTGCGATGGTCGATCCCCGCGCGGCGTGACCGGTCCAAGGGAGGGGAGGCAGCCGATGACCACGGAGCCCGCCGACGTCCTCATCATCGGAGCCGGCGCGTCCGGCGGCGTCGTCGGGCGGCGCCTCGCCGAGGCCGGGTTCTCGGTTGTCTGCCTCGAGCAGGGCGACTGGCACGACCGCGCGGATTACCCGGGCGACAAGCTCGACTGGGAATTGAAGGCGCGCAAGGACTGGGCGACGAGTCCGAACATCCGCGGACTGCCCGAGGACTACCCGATCGTCGAGCATTCACCGGTCTCGCCGCTGATGTACAGCGGTGTCGGTGGATCGATGCTCATCTTCGCCGGGGCCTGGCCCCGGATGCTGCCGTCGGATTTCCGCGTTCGATCCCTCGACGGGATCGCCGACGACTGGCCGATCAGCTACGACGAACTCCTCCCGTATTTCCGCCAGACCGATCGCGACTTCGGGGTCTCGGGCCTGGCCGGCGACCCCGCCTACCCGCCCGATCCAGAGGATCCGCCGCTGCCGCCGCTGCCGATCGGTGCCGCCGGCCTGAAGGTCGCCCGTGCCCATACGCGCCTGGGCTGGCACTGGTGGCCGGAGTTCAACTCCATCCTCTCGGCCCCGTATGACGGTCGTCGTCCGTGCGTCCAGCGGAGCACGTGCCAGTCCGGCTGCAACGAGGGCGCCAAGGCATCGACCGATCTCACCCACTGGCCGAAGGCGATCGCCAAGGGTGCGCGACTGGTGACCGGCGCCCGCGTCCGTCGGGTCGAGACGGATGCGCAGGGCCTCGCGAGCGGCGCAACCTGGATCGATCGCGACGGGGCGGAGCATTTCGAGCCGGCAAAGGTCGTAGTCCTTGCGGCGAACGCGATCGGCACCGCGCGCCTGCTGCTCCTGTCGGGCGATGCTCGTCATCCCGAGGGGCTCGCAAACTCGTCGGGCCTCGTCGGAAAGCGGCTGATGATGCATCCGTTCGCGAACGTGGCCGGACTCTTCGATGAGCCGCTCATGAGCTGGCAGGGCCAGTTCGGCGACCTCATCGAGTCGCTTGAGTTCTACGAGACCGACGAGCGCCGGGGCTTCGTCCGCGGTGCTCGCTGGGGGCTGGCGCCCACCGGCGGCCCGATCAATACCGCGCTGCCGAGTCGCGCCGGGACGCAGGTCTGGGGTCCGGATCATCATCTCCACGTCCGCTCGCACCTCGGCCACGGGGCGAACTGGGGCCTTTTCGCGGAGGATCTCCCGGACGAGGCGAACCGCGTGACGCTGTCCGACTCCGTCGCCGATTCGAGCGGCATCGCGGCGCCGGAGGTCCACTACCGCATGGGCGACAACGCCCGGAAGATGCTCGACTTCCACATCGAGCGGGCGACCGAATCGCTCCTTGAGGCCGGCGCCCACTCCATCGAGGTGGACCGGCTCATGCGCTACTCGGGCTGGCACCTCCTCGGGACGGCGCGGATGGGGGACGACCCTGCAACGTCCGTCCTCGATCGCTGGAATCGGACCCACGACGTCCCGAACCTGTATGTCGTCGATGGGAGCAGCTTCGTGACCTCGAGTGGCGTGAACCCGACCTCGACGATCGTGGCGATCGCCCTTCGCGCGGCCGAGCACATGATCGAGACGCGCTTCGAACAGCAGGTGCCGACGTGACCGGGCGCGACCCGGGCGTATCGGGCGACCCGATGACATTCATGGACGACCACGCACGGACGACCTTCGCCGCGATCGCGGAGCGACTCATCCCCGCGGCGCATGGCATGCCCTCGGCCGCCGACGTCGTCAACGAGGCGCGCCTTGCGTTTGTCCTGCGATCCCGACCCGATCTCCTCGAGCCGTTCCTCGCTGCCCTCCGTCCGGAGCTCGGCGACGACCCGGATGCCCGCCTGGCGACCCTCGGGCGCGACGAGCCGGCCAATCTCGGGGCCCTCCAGCTCGTCCTCGTCGGCGGCTACTACACCGACAAGCGGGTGAAGCAGGGGATCGGCTATCCCGGCCAGGAAGCGATCGAGCTCAGGTCCTGGGAGGTTCCGCCGTACCTGGAAGAGGGGCTGATCGACGCGGTTCTGGCGCGCGGCCAGGTCTGGCGCGACCCGGCCACCGGCGTCCGCGCGGTCATCGACGGCAGCACGAAGACGTATGCAGAACGCTACTGGTCGGCCGAGCGCCGGCCGGAAGGAGGAAACGATGGTCGCGACGGCTCCTGAGACGACGGCCGGCAAGGCCGAGGCGGGCTGGTTCGACCGATTCCTCGCGGACTGGAATCCGGGGACGGGCGAGGCGAAGGAGGTGCGGGAGCCGGCCACCGGACGGTCCCTCCTGACCACGCGCCTTTCGACGGTCGAGGACGTCGCCCGCGCCGCAGCCGCCGCAGCGGCCGCCCAGCCTGCCTGGGCCGCCACGAACTATCTCGAGCGGGTCCGGATCCTCCGCCGCGCCGCCGACATCTACGAGGCGCATCGCGACGAGTTCGGGACGTGGACCCAGCGGGAGACCGGCGCGGTCTTCAACAAGATGCACCACGAGTCGAACTTCGCCTTCCAGGAGATCCTCAACGCAGCGACCCTGCCCTCGCAACCGCTGGGCTCGCTCATGCCGTCGGCCCAATCGGAGCGGATGTCGATCGTGCGGCGCGTGCCGATCGGGGTCATCGGCGCGATCACGCCATGGAACTCGCCCAGCGTTCTCGGGATGCGGGTGGTCGCACCGGCCCTCGCCCTCGGCAACGCCGTGATCCTGAAGCCGGATCCCCAGACGCCCGCCTGCGGCGGAGCGATGTTCAAGGCGGTCTTCCGGGAGGCGGGCCTGCCCGAAGGTCTCCTCCAGATCGTCATCGGCGGCGCCGAGGTCGGTGAGGCCATCGTCACCGATCCGAACGTCCACGCGGTCTCGTTCACCGGCTCAACGGCCGCTGGGCGACGCGTCGGGGCGCTCGCCGGGGGCCTCCTCAAGAAGGTCTCGCTCGAGCTCGGCGGCAACAACGCGTTCGTCGTCCTTGACGATGCTGACGTCGAGGCGGCTGCCTCGGCCGGCGCCTACTCCGCATTCCAGTTCCAGGGCCAGGTCTGCTTTGCAGCCGGTCGCCACATCGTCCATCGGAGCGTGGCGAAGGACTACATCGATGCACTCGTCCAGAAGGCGTCCCGGCTTCGTCTGGGCGATCCCTATCGTGAAGAGGTGGACCTCGGACCGATCGTCAATGAGAAGCAGTTGGCGCGGGTCGATGGCATCGTCCGCCGCTCGGTCGACGGGGGCGCCCGCATCGCCGTCGGGGGCACGCACGAGGGCCTGTTCTACCGCCCGACCGTCCTCGCCGACGTGACGACGGGCCTGCCGGCATGGACCGACGAGATCTTCGGGCCGGTGGCCCCGGTGGTCGTCTTCGACACGGACGAGGAGGCGC
>JBDTOJ010000004.1:0-12566 GCA_039933295.1 Chloroflexota bacterium | reverse complement strand
CGCCTACATCACGGGCCAGGTGCTCGCGGTCGATGGTGGCCTGGTGATGATGTAGCGATCGAACTGAACGGTCGGCCTCAGCCCCGAAGAGCCTCGCCGAGCGCATCGACGACGCGATCGACCTCTGCATCCATCAGATCCGGGTAGATCGGCAGGGAGATCTCGCGCTCGTATTCGTGAGTTGAGACGGGAAGATCCGCGGCGGCGTAGTCGTATGTCCGACGGTAGTACGGGTGCAGGTGCAACGGGATGAAATGGACGCTCGTCCCGATCCCCGCGTCCCGCAGGCGCTCGATGATCGCCGCCCTTCGGTCCGCACCACCGTCGCGTAAGCGAATCGGAAAGAGGTGCCACGAGTGGACCTCCCCGGGCCCCGGCTCAGCCGGCAGTTCGATCTCATCGGCGAACGCCGAGGACCCGATGGTCGACGCGTACCGATCAGCGATGCGCTCGCGGGCGCGGCGCATCGATTCCGCTCGCTCGAGTTGGACGATCCCGATGGCGGCGGCGAGATCGGTCATGTTGTATTTGAACCCGGCGTCCTCGATCTCGTAGTACCAGCTGCCGGCCGAGGTGTAGCGCTTCCACGCGTCCCTACTGATCCCGTGCAGGCGCATCACTCGTGCTCGATCGGCGATCGCGTCGTCATCCGTAACGAGCATTCCGCCCTCACCGGTCGTTACGGTCTTCGTTGCGTAGAAGCTGAGTGCCCCCGCAGTTCCGATCGAACCGGCTGCCCGGCCCTTCCTCGATGCCGGGAGCGCGTGGGCAGCGTCCTCGAGGACGGCGATCCCACGGGAACTGGCCAGGGCGGTGATGCCCTCGACATCGGCCATCAGGCCGCCGAAGTGAACGACGATGATGGCCTTGGTCGATGGCCGCACCTGCGCCTCGACCGTTTCGACGGTCAAGTTCAGCGTCCGGGCGTCAACATCGGCGAGGCGTGGCCGCGCGCCCATGTAGCGGACGACTTCGCCGCAGGCCGCGAAGGTGTATGTCGGCACCACCACCTCGTCATCTGGCCCGACATGGAGCGCCTCGAGCGCCAGGTGAAGGGCCGCGGTCGCGGAGTTCACGGCTACCGCGTGGCGGGTTCCGACGGCAGAAGCGACAACCTCCTCAAACGCCATCGACCGCTCGCCCGTGGTCAGCCAGCCGGAATCGAGGACCTCCATCACGGCGTCACGCTCGAGGGCTGTGATCGACGGTCGATGGAACGGGATGGCCGGCCGGGTCATCGGGCGATCACCTCCGCCGCTGGAGTCGCCTCAGCAACCGGCTGCGTGAGCTGGGCCCGAAGAACCCCGGATTCCAACAGGAGTCGACGGACACCGCGCTGGTCACCTGCGAGCGCTGCCTCGGCGAGACCATCGACCAGGGCCGAAACGGGCCCCTTGAGGTGCGATCCCGAGCTTGCCGTCGCCCGCCAGACACGCTCGTGCGCTGTCTTGCCCATCGACTCGTCAGCGTGAAGGAGGTGCTCTTCGAGCCTCTCCCCGGGCCGGAGGCCCGTATAGATGATCTCGACGTTCTCGGGATCAAGTCCGGACAAGCGAATCATGTCGTCGGCAAGATCGACGATCCGGACCGGATCGCCCATATCCAGAATGAAGATGTCTCCGACCGTTTCATAGGCACCGGCTTGCAGGATAAGAGACACCGCCTCTGGAATGGTCATGAAGTAGCGAGTCGCCATGGGATGGGTGATCGTGATTGGCAGGCCTTGAGCCAGTTGCCGCTCAAAGATGGGCACGACGCTCCCGCTCGATCCGAGCACGTTTCCGAACCTGACCGCCATGTGTGGACGCCCGGTCCGTTGGCCTGCCTCCACGGTCAGCAATTCAGCGAACCGCTTCGTTGCGCCCATGATGCTCACGGGCTCGACGGCCTTGTCCGTCGAGATCATGACGAATCGTGCGACGTCGGCTGCGACGGCCGCTTCGAGCATGTTCCTGGTGCCGATGATGTTCGTCAGGACGGCCTCCGTCGGCTGCAACTCACAGATCGGGACGTGCTTCAACGCCGCTGCGTGGAAGACCACGTCGGGCCGGACTGTCCGGAGCAATTGCTCGACAGCGACTCGGTCACGAACATCACATAGGGAACCGGTCACGGTCGGTTCCGCGGCCCCGCGCCGTTCCGCGAATTCGCGCTCGATGCTCCATAGGGCGGCCTCGTTGTTGTCCGTGACGACGAGGTGCCCGGGGCCAAGAGTCAACACCTGGCGAGCGAGTTCACTCCCGATGGAGCCTCCGGCCCCGGTGACGAGGACGATCGCTCCGTTGAGGTAGCGGGCCAGTTCTCCGATGTCGACGCGGACCTGATCGCGCCGCAGGAGGTCCTCCAGGCTCACCGATCGCAATTTGGTGACCCGGTCGTGGTGGCCGAGGATCTCGTGGAAATGGGGGACGATGCGGACCCGCAGTTGAAGGGCCCGTCCGGCATCGACGGCCCGCCGAATGGTCGCTCCGGAGGCGGAGGGCATGGCGATCACGAGCTCACTCGCGTGGGTTGCCCGCGCAGCACGATCGAGCTCGCCCAGGCCCCCGAATATCCTGACGCCATTCAGGCGAGAGCCACGCTTCTCGTCGTCGTCGTCAAGCAGGCCAACGATCCGCAGGTGCATCGCGGGATCGCGTCCGGCTAGGCGGATGACGGCCGCCCCGGCCTCGCCGGCCCCATACACGAGCGTGGGATGTCCGAGTTCCTCGTCCGTTGCGCCCGAGCGACCGGCATTCTCGAGGGCCCACCGGATCGCGAAACGACCCCCTCCGATGAACGCGAGGCTCAGGAGGCCCTCGAGCGGAAAGAATGATCGGGGCATGCCGCTGGAGCCGGGGAATCCAACAGCGGAAAGGGCCAGAAACAATCCGGCGGACGCGATGGTCGCCGCGGCGACAGCGGAAACAATGCCCGCCATCTCGCGGACACTCGCATAGCGCCACTCGCGTCGGTACAGGCCGAATATGACATTCGTCGCGGGCTGCACAAAGAGAGGGAGCAGAGCGACCGGAAGATACTGGCCAACTATCGCAGCAAGATTGCTTGCGTCAAATCGAAGAGCGAACGCACCGACGATCGCGAGCGATATTGATACGAGGTCGTACAGGAACAGGTGGCGTCCGCGCGGAACGAAGCCCATCAATTCAATGCGTCCCCTGCCGTGGTGCCAACCTCCCCCAGGAGAAATTCCGGCCCGGTACACCCCGTCCGTGCGAAAGCCGCTGGACGAGGCAGCGTTCGCGCGCCACTGACCGGCAGCGTACCACTCGGCCTTGGCAAGCAGGGCCGGATGTCGGACCCGTCCCTGAGCTTCACCTGCTGGCCCGCGGTGCGGTCTGGTAGACTCCGCCGCCGTGAGCGAACCAAACGCTAGACGCCGCCCAGCTACGGGGAAGTCCGCGTTGATCGCGGTGCTGCTCTCGTTCCTGTGGCCCGGACTTGGCCACCTCTACCAGCGACGTGTGCGACCCGCGGTCGTGTTCGCGTTGCCCGTGCTCCTCCTCCTCCTCGTTGTCCTCTGGCAGGCCCGTGACGGAGCCGACATCCTCGCGGCGAGGCTCTTGCTCGTCCCGATAGCGGCCTTCTTCCTCGTCCTGATGACGTTGATCCTGGCCGGATGGCGACTCGCCGCCATGACGTCCGTGTTGGTTGAACCGAGCCTGTCAACACATCCGCCGAGGTCACGGTCCCTGACTTCGACGTGGCGCTCTCAGACCCGCCGGACGATCGTGACCTTCCTGGTCTTGGCGTCGGTCGTGGTCGGCATGCATGGCCTGGTCGCCTGGACGGGCCTCGCATTCCTCCAGGGCTTCTCCAGGGTCTATGTTTCGGGACCCCAACAGACCCCGGAACCTGGTGCGACCCAGGGCGACCTTGGAGTCCTGCCGACGCCATATGTCACACCCAAACCGGACGGCAGGATCAACGTGCTCCTGGTCGGCGCTGATTCCGGCCTCGGGTATAGCCATTCGCTCACGGACACGCTGATGCTCGTGTCTGTCGATCCGGTAGCGATGACAGTGGACATGCTCAGCCTCCCCCGAGACATATCGCAATTTCCGCTGTTCTCGGGTGGAACGTTTTCGGGGAAGATCAATTCGCTTGCGTCGTACGCCGAGGCCCATCCAAGCGCGTTCCCGGACGGAGGCTTCGGGACGTTGACTCGTGAGGTCGGGTACCTGCTTGGCGCGCCCGTCCACTACTACGCCTATGTCGACCTGGCCGGCTTCCAGGCCGTGATCGACGCCGTGGGCGGCGTTGACATCGTGAACCCGAAGAAGATTTCGGATCCGGGCTATGGATTTCCGGATGGAACTTTTGGCTTCTTCCTCGCCCCGGGGCCGCACCACCTGACCAGCAAATTCGCGCTCGCCTACGTCCGCTCACGGAATGGACCCGGCGACAATGACTTCACCCGCGCGCGCCGCCAGCAGGGCTTGTTGACAGCGCTCAAGGCTCAGCTGACGAAGCCGGCGAATCTCACCAACCTTCCCGCCATCCTGACCGCGCTCTCAAAGGCGGTTCAGACGAGCTACCCGGCGGAAGGGGTTCCAGACCTCCTGCTTCTCGCGAAGCAGATCCCGGAATCGGGAGTGACCGGCTATGTCCTCGGACCGCCCTATGCGCGACAACCAGCGGTCTCGACGGGCACGTATCAGTTGATCATCGATGAGGCCAGGTTTGCCGCTCTCTCGATCAGGCTCTTCGGGACCGAATCTCGCTATTACGCAGCGCCCTCGGCATCGCCGAGGCCATAGGTTCAAGTCCCGGGATCTCTACGCTCCGGCAGGACCCTGACACCCACGCGCAACAAGCCAGGATCGATCCCGTACTACCTAACAGGTGCGTGACCGGATCGCCCTTCGCTGAGCACCCTGAGGTTGGGCGCCAGCCATCGCCTCCACATGAGCAAGAGGACGAGGGCAAGGACCGGCAGGACTGCTAACCGGAACGCAAAGGTCGCCTCCGGAACGTGCGCTGCCAACTCCAGGAGGCCAATCATTGGGGCGGCGGCACCAAGACTCATCCAGACAATTGGGCGATGGCCGACGATGTGCCGAGTATCAATGCCCAGAATGACGATGCTGACGGCACGCGCCGCGAACGCGCTGACGCCCACCCCGGCCAATCCGAAGGGCACCACGAGCAGTCCTGTCAGGACGATCTGGGTGGCCCCGCCAACGAACGCAGCGACCGGCACAGCACGTTTTCGATCCCCAATGCCTGCGGCGATGACGAGAACGTAGAAGATGCCCGACATCGCGGCGGCCAGTGTCAGGCCGGGGAGAGCTTCGGCCGCGGGTGAGAATGTGGAGCCGGAGATCAACGTGACGATTTCGGGTCCGAAAGCTGCAATGCCAACGGTCGCAGCAACGGTTCCCACCGTGAACAGCTCGAGGACGGCGCCGACGACCTGCGTTGTCTCGGGGCCTGGGCGTCGCACCAAGCCATGTGGCCCCCAAGCCAGCGAGAACGCCGCAGATACGAGCAGCATCACGCTGGCGAGGCGGGTCGCCACCGCGAGCTGACCGACTGCCGTCGTGCCCAGGATCGTGGCCACTTCCGACCGAACGACATATTCCGAGACGATGAAGACGGTTGCGGCGGGTAGAAATGCCAGACCTGCGGCAACGATCTGGCCTGCCAATCGCGGGCGTACAGCCCTCGTAAAGTGCGGCGCTGCGGTGAGGGCAGCGGCCACGAGTCCGACGGTGCTGCCGAGGATGAAGCCGACGACGACTCCGGTTGGACCGAGGCCGAGCAGGACGAGTGTGATTGCCAGCGCGAGTTGTGCGACAAGGTCGACGATTGCCATGGCCGCGGACGCCACGGCGCGGCCCTCGATGCGAAGGACATTGGCGAGCGTCGCCTGGATCGCCGATAGAGGGATGAGCAGGATTGCCAGCGTCGCAAGCTGGGACTGCGCCGGTGCTGCCCATACCTCTCGTGCGATGACGCCGGCAAGGGGCAGGAGGATGAGCGTTCCGCCAACTGCCAGCGCGATCGAGGCGGCCACCCAACTCGTCACGATCACCTGCCGCTCCGACGTGTTGGCCGTCAAGCCTCGGAGCCGCGCGGCCGGTATGTCCCCGGCAAACATGACGATCGTTACTGCCAGCGCGGAAAACCCGACCGCAAGGTCGGCGAGGCCATAGTCGCCAGGGCCAAGCGTCCGACTCAGGATTGGCACGGTGAACAGGGCCAGCGCCTTGCCAAGGCCGCCGGCCAACCCATAGAGGGCGGTCTCGGAAACAAGACGGCGAGGCGATAGACGCGGTCGTCGGTCCGTGCCCGGATCAGGATTCACCTGGGTCACGGCACCTCCGTGCCCGCGTCGTCGAGAGCCCGGCGATAGATCGCGAGCACCTCTGATCCGACCGAATCGGGTGAGTAGTGTGCCCGGACCCAGCGCTGGCCAGCAAGACCAAGGGCGTCCGCCTCGGCCGGCGCGTCAAGCAGCCTTCGGACCCCCACGGCAGCGGCCTGCGGACTCGTTGCGACAACCACCGGGGGCGGGTCCTTGTAGAAGGTCAAATCGACGTTCGTCACGACGGGTCGTGCCACGCTCATGGCTTCGAGCTCCGAGATCCCCAGGGCGGGGACCCGGAACTGGCCCATGACAACTCGACTCCGAGCGAGACGTTCGACGAACGCTGCCTTGGACACGAAGGGAAGACGCACCGCCCGAGCATTGAAGTCCGGGCCATCGACCGCTGCGATTCGAAGCCGAGGATCCTGTTCCAGCAGCAGTTCAACGGCAGCTGCGGCGACCGCGCTGCCCTTGCTGGCCGCCCCCCGACTCGCGACGAGCACGTCCCAGTCTCGGTCAGGCATGGATGCACGGATTGCAATCGGCGTCGGCAGGTAGTCGGCGTCGGGTCGAAGCGGAAGGACCCAACGTGCGAGGTCCGGCGTGGAGTAAACGACACGCGAGGCTGCCCTGATCAGGACGTGAAAGGGCGAGCGCCGGAGCAGACCAAGGTCCCGGATGTCGGAGCCGTGCACGTGCAGGACCCACGGGGTTCGGACCATCAGACCAACGATGCCGTTCGGCACCCAGTGCACGTGGACGATATCCGGGTGCATCGCGCGGGCGACCCGGGCGACCTTGGCCGCGTCGATGACGCGCAGAGGTCCGAGCAACAGTTTGATGGCGCCGCCGCGATGCGACCCTCGCTGGGCCAGAGGGATACTGATGACTTCCGCACGGTCGCGAAGCGCGTCGGCCAACGCCGGTGCAACGGCCGCAACGTCGCCAATCTGGACGACACGCACCTATGATCTGTCGAGCATCAAGGCGGCAGGGATCAGGTGTCTGTCTGGCCGCCGCATCCCTGGTCTGCGTGGCAACGAGGACTCGATCTCCATCGCGGGCCATCTTAGCCCTTCGGTCCGACGGCCACGACGGCAGGTGGATCCGGGCATCATCGTCGGGCGCGACAGACCGCAGGAACGGAGAATCGATGACGAGTTCGGCCTCGGCACCTCCAAACAGGACCCCGATGGTCACGCTCGTCGTCGCGATGCGAAACGAGGAGGCGACGATCGAGGCTTGCCTGGGCTCGATCCTCGCGCAAACGTATCCGCGGGACCAGCTTGAGGTGCTCGTCTACGATGGGGCGTCCACCGATGGATCGTGGGACCTTGCCGCCCGGGCGCTGGGCGATCGCCCACGTTCAGGCCTTCATCTGAATGCGCGGCGGACCCAGGCCGTCGCCTGGAATCTGGGGATCGATGCTGCGCGAGGCGAAGTGATCGGGATTGTGAGCGGCCATGCCCGACTCGCGGCTGATTACGTCGAGGCCGCCGTCGATGTGCTTAGAACTACAGGCGCGGACATGGTGGGCGGGCCGGTCAGAGCCGTCGGCGATGGCACGATCGCTCGGGCCATTGCTCTTGCGATGAGCCACCCATTCGGTGTCGGGGGTGCAACGTTCCGATACCTGGATCGTGAACAGGACGTTGACACGGTCTTCATGGGTCTGGGGCCGAGCGACGTCTATCGAAGATTCAAGTTCGACGAGGAGATGGTCCGCAACCAGGACGATGAGCTCAGCTATCGGCTCCAGGACGCTAGTGGTCGCATTGTCTGCAGCCCGCGCATCAAGAGCGTCTATCAGTCGCGATCAACCTTTCGCGGACTCTGGCGACAGTACTTTGCCTACGGTTTCTGGAAGGTCCGAGTCCTTCAAAAACATCCCGCACAGGCGCGCCTCCGGCACCTCGTGCCGACGACCTTCGTATTGACGCTGGCGGGTGGGGTCGTGGCGGCGGCAGTCTGGCCCGCCGGGTGGATCGGCGTTTCGGCAGTCCTCGTCGCATATGGAGCGGCCATGGGCCGCGCGATCTGGGGTGTGCGCACGCGGGGGGCGGCCGGGGTCATCGCGCTCCTGCCCGTGGCGTTCGTCATCCTCCACTGCTCCTATGGACTCGGGATGGTCGCGGGACTGGTCCGCCACAGGCGATGGGAGGCGGGCAGCCGATCGCTCCTTGTGAGACAGCTCGTCAGGCGCGCCAGAGGCTGAGACGGTGCGTCCTGGGCATGACACGGCCCACGAGGCGACCGAGTCGGGGATGGATCAACGACGCAGGACCAACGGCATAGATGAGTGGGCTGACGCGCCAGGTTCGATCTGGAGTTCGGCGCGCAAGATCGGCGATCCGTCCCGCGGTCATGGGTACCACGTCTGAGTTTCGCGGATTGCGGAGCACGAAGTCGTACACAATGATCAGCCCACCGGTCCGGACCACTCGGCCCATCTCTGCGAAGAGCGCGCGTCGCGATGTGGCGTTCGAAATCGACGAGAAGACCGTGGATGCTGTCGCGACGTCAAAAGCTGCGTCGGCGAATGGGAGCATCGCGCCCTCGCCGCGTCGCACGTCCACGCCCGGATTGCGGATCTGGGCGGCGGCAACCCGTTCGTCGACGAGGTCAATCCCGGCGAGCCGCTCGGCCGGCCATCCCTGCTCGCGCCACCACTCCAGATCCAGCCCGCTGCCGCACCCGACATCGAGGATGCTGGGTCGCTCCCCTGCGGCAAATTCGCTTTCGAGTATCTCTGTCGTGAGAGCCCGTCTCTCGGCGGTGAGGACCGCATACCCTCGAGTCATCCAGGCCCGAGGATGCCGCTGGTCGCGAGCGACGAAGACGCGTCGGATGTTCCGACCTTCTTCCTCGTTCATTCGTCAGCCCCTCCTTCCGGCGACAGAGCGGCTCGAGCCAGGGCGAGAGGTACGCAGAGATGCTCCTCGACCGCCGCGAGATCAATTCCGCCGCGTGCGATGGTCCTCAGGGTCCGCAACAGAATCCACAGGTCCAGTCGCATGCTGCGTCGGTCGAGATACGCGGCGTCCACCTCGATCTTGCCTGGCAGCACGCGGGTCCGGTAGATCTCGTCCGGGTCGCCGCCAGTCAACAGGGATGTCTCGTCGATGAACAGCAGCTGCGTCAGCCCGGTGATCCCGGGCGTGGCCATGAAGACCCGGCGACTACGTTCGTCGTGAAGATCAGCGAACGTCGGTGACTCCGGACGCGGTCCGACAAGCCGCATGTCTCCACGGACGACGTTCCACAGCTGAGGTAGTTCATCGAGGCGCGACCGTCGGATGGCGCGCCCAACGCGGCTGATGCGTGGGTCGGCTGGCGCAGTAATGCTGGGACCGGAGATGCTATCGATTCGCATCGTGCGAAGCTTGAAACATGTGAACAGGTGACCACCTCTCCCGATTCGTTCGGCGCGGTGGATTCCGGGGCCGATACTGTCGGCGCGGATCACGATGACGAGGATGACCACCAACGGCAGCGTCAAGACGCTGAGGACGAGGCCAGCCAGTCGTTGGAGCCAGTCGGGCACGATCTTGCCGCAGTGTCAGGGATTGGAAGCGGCGGCGGCGGCCGCGCTTGCTACCGTGGGAAGTGCTGCGGCGACTCCGATAAGAAGCCACAGATAGGGCTCGTCGACCAGGCGTCCCTCGAATTGGCTGGATATCAGAATTGAGAGGATGCCCATCCCGACAGCGCCCGCTGCAATCGCGACGGGTGCCCGAGCATGCCGAAGCGACCACAGCACCCGCGCCAGGGCGAATACGAGCAGAGCGATGCTGGCCAGGCCCACGATTCCCGTTTCGGCGCCGATCCGAACGAGTTCGGTGTGGGGTAAGGACGTCGGGAGATCGCGCCGCTCGACAGGAATGTAGGCGCTATATGGACCGAGGAGCTCCGGCTGGAACCCACCGAGGCCAACGCCGACGAGTCTGTGATCGGCAAACATCGCCGCGCCTGCCCTGAACAAGTAGCGCCGAACCGAATCCAGAGGCAGCCGGTCCAGAATCGGATCAATTGCCAGCGCTGGCCCGGCGTCTGACTGGCCAGATGCACCCGGCCCGGGTTGAGTGCCGGGGCCGACGATCCCGCCGACCGTGAGGCCTACGTCGTCGACCGTCGACGAGGCACGGAGGAGTGCGGTCGGGTTCAAGAGTACGGTTCCCGCAAACCCAAGAGCAAGAACGCCCATTGGCACGATCATGCGTGGCCAGCGCCTCGCGAAGGCCAGCCAGAAGGCAATCGGAACCAATGCCGTGAGCCAGCCTGCGCGCGACTGCGTCAGTGCCTGTCCCGCGCCGAACGACAGCGCCGTCAACATCAAGCCGAGCCTGGTCGAGCGCCCAGACCGCGGGTGGGCAATGACCACCGCCACGATGGCAATGAAGGCAAGACTCAGGAATCGGGAGGTGATATTCGGATCCGCGAACGTCCCGTTGCGACGTCCAAGGACGCCTTGAACGCCCTCGCGCCAAAGGTAGAAATCGAAAAGCGACTCGAGCACGAGCACGATGGCCACGATGGCGCCACTGGCGATGAGTGCGCCTGTCAGCACCCGAAGGTCACGCCCATCGCGGACCGTCTCAGCCACGAAGAATGCAAAGAGCGCATAGAGGCCCATGGCAGCCTCGATTCGGATCCCATTCGGCCAGCCGGTTGTCGCCAGGCTGACTCCGCCGACAGCGATCACGACGAGCGTTGCAAGGACGATCGAGCGTGGGACGGGAATCAACGTCCGCTGTGCGGCTCGAACGACGAGCACCACAAACCCCGCGATCATTGCAAGCCGCGAGATTTCGACGAGCTGGATCGGAAACAGCTGCTTGGACAACTCGAGCGGAAGCGTAATGACGATCAGCGCAAGGATGGCCAGATCCGGTTCCCGCCGTGCCGCGGACCAGACCTCCGCCGGGCTGCGGATGATCAAACGCCAGCCGAGCGGCCGACCGAACTCGGCACCGCGACGAAAAAGCCCACCAGGCGACTCCACCAGCTATCTGGGGAACGGCGGGGGGTAAACCCCGAACCGCGACATCATACTGGGCGAATGGTCCGCCACGTGACCGACCCGTGGGTCGATTACAGGCACGCTGGAAGATCGCAGGCAGTCTGCTAGTGTGCAGCGCGCATGACATACCGGTGGCGCCACCTGATCCTCGCCGGCCTCCTGATCGCCCTGTTGGCGGCGTGCGGTCAAGCAGATGGATCGCCCACGGCGGCTCCGACGACAGGCGAGCCGCCAACTGCGACCCCATCGTTCGATCAGGCGCCGACCCCCTCAGTGGAGCCTTCGCCGTCGCCCACCGAAGCGCCCACCCTGAAGGACCGGCCATTCACGGTCCTCGTTCTTGGTGCTGATCTCAATGGGCGGACGGACGCGATCATGGTTGTAGGCATCGACATTCCAGCGCGAAGGATGGCCTTCGCTTCGATCCCCAGGGACACGATCAACGTCCCATTGCCGGGTGGTGGAACCTTCGCCAACCAGAAGATCAACGCCTTCTACAACTACGCCGCCAGCCGACCGGCCGACTACCCGCAAGGGCCGGCCCAGGCAACGTCGGATCTGGTCGGCGGACTGCTTGGGATCAGGATCGACTTCACCGCTCGCACCACATTCGGAGGGCTCGAGCGCCTGACCGATGCAATGGGCGGGGTCGGCATCACCCTGCCCAGAGCGGTCGTCGACCGGACGTATCAGGTCACGACGAGGGACGTCGGGGTGACGTTTCCGAAGGGATCACAGACACTCACAGGAAAGCGTGCACTGATCTTTGTTCGGACCCGCGGCGGCGACAATGACTTCGAACGGCAACGGCGCCAGCAGGCGTTCCTGCTGGCCGCGGGGCGGCAGCTGCTGACGAAACCGACCCTGCTTGTCGGATTGCTCGCGGCGCAGGGGAATCTTCAGACCGACTTCCCGATCACACAGATCCCGGACCTCATCGCTGCCATCGGCAAGGTCGATCAGTGGAAGATCGATCAGATCGTGCTCGGTCCGCGAGCGTACGAATCGGCCGCCAGCTGTTCCTGCGGTTACGCGCTCGAGCCCAAGGTCGATGCTATGCGCAAGCTGGCCCGGAGCTTCTATCCATGGGCACTGCTCCCCTGATCTGAGACTTCTGGACGACGCAGCGCGAGCGTGGACGGCAAGCGCGCGTCAGGCGACCTTTACCCCGAAGACCCCCAGCGCGCTGACGCCGAGCAGGACCACGTCCAGGACGATGACCAGGCCGACGGC
>JBDTOJ010000003.1:0-2128 GCA_039933295.1 Chloroflexota bacterium | reverse complement strand
CCGGGTGGCCTGGGTGGCCGGGCACCCGGCCGGCGCGAGGCGCTCTCGAGTTCAGCGCACGGGTCAGCGAGCTGACTACGCCCGGGCGACGCGCTCCAGGTGGCGCTCCAGGCCCGCGACCGCCTCATCGAGATCCTCGCGCCCGAAACCGATCCGGAAGTGATTGCCTGGATGGCCGAACCGCGAGCCGGGCAACAGCAGGACCCCTTCCCGCTCGACGAGCTCGGCACTGAACGCGTCAATGTCGAGATCCGCGCGGAGCCGCGGAAAGCCGGTGGACCCACCACTCGGTCGGACCCACGACAGCGTGCCGGCCCAGCGCTCGAACAACCCATCGAGCGTGGCCATGTTCCGCGCGACGAGCGCCTGCGACCGGCCGAGGACGACGTCCCGGGCACGCAACCCGATCAGCGAGAGGATCTCCGATGGCGCCGAGGCGCAGATCGTGGTGTAGTCCCTGAACGACGAGACCCGCGCCAGGAGATCGTGGTCACGGGACGCGATCCAGCCGATCCGCAGCCCTGCCATCGCGAATGACTTCGACATGACCCCGAGCGAGATCACGTGCGCACCCGCATCGACGCCGGCGGGCAATTGCGCCCCGTCCTCGAACTCGAGGTATCGGTAGACCTCGTCCACGAGTAAGTGGGCGCCCACCTCAGCCGCCAAAGCGACGATAGCATCGAACGTAGCGCGATCCGGCAGCGTGCCGGTCGGGTTGTGCGGAGCGTTGATCACGATCAACTTCGTCCGCGGCGTGACCTGGCCACGCAGCGCCTCAACATCGATCGCCCAGCCCTCGTCCTCGCGAAGCTCGTGGAGCGTAACGTCGGCGCCGACGGCCCGCGCGATCTCGTACAGGCTCTGGTAGCCCGGCCAGGTCACGATCGCATGGTCGCCGGGGCCAAGAAGGACGTTGACGACCGCGAAGATCCCCTCCTCCGCCCCGGATAGGACCTGGACATCGTCGGGCGTCGCGGTCTCGTACAGCGAGGCGATCTCGCGGCGCAGGAGCGGGTGGCCCGGTGCCTCCGTGTAGCCGAGGTGCAGGTCGCGCCACAGGGCGGCGGTCTCGTCGTCGGCGTGCTCGAGGAGCTCGGACATCGACCAGCCCTGGACATCGCTGGCGCACAGAAGGTGCTTGACCGCGAATTCCCACTGAGCGAAATAACGTTCCAGTTCGAATTCGGCGATGCGCATGCGTGCATCATGCCCGGCCGCGCTCGGGACCGTATCCTGCGGGCATGTCAGACGCTTCGCCCGGCCCCATCGTCGTCGTCGGATCGCCGACCGCGCTCGGCGGCCACTTCGGGGGCATGGAGCGGACACCGCGCGAATTGCGTGCGCTCGATGTCATCGGCCGGATCCGAAATCGACCTGGACTTGCCGGTACGTCCATCCGCGACGCCGGCGACGCTCCGAACGACCCGGGCTGGGCGCCCGATCCAGACCCGAGGGCCAAGAATCGTGCCTTGATCTGCGCCTACCTGCCGCGCCTCGCCGCGACCGTCAGTGCCGAGCTCGAGCCCACGACGCTGGACGGGCCGCCCACTCGCCTGCTGATCCTTGGCGGTGACTGCACGTCGCATGCGGGCGCACTGGCGGGTCTGCGCGCCGCGCGACCGGCCGCGCGATTCGGCCTCGCCTGGTTCGATGCCCACGGGGATTTCAACACGCCCGACACCACTCCATCCGGCAACGTCTGGGGCATGCCGTTCGCGATGATGGTCGGCCGGAGCGATCCGGACCTGCTCCAGGCCGCCGCTGCTCCAACCGTCGAAGAAGGCGACGCCGCCCTGCTCGGCGGTCAGGTTCTCGACGAACAGGAATCGCGGATGCTGGCCGCCAGCCGCGTCGCCCATTTCGGTGCGGGGATGCTCGGCACAGACGGCGGCTTGGCGGCGCTCGACGCATGGGCACGCACTGTGGCTCGTCGCGTGGACGCGTTCTACATCGCATTCGACATGGACGCGCTCGACGGCGGGGACGGATGGGCACTGACGATGCCGGAGCCGGGCGGGCTGTCACTCGAGACCGCGGTCGGGGCCGTCCGGACGATTGCGGCGGCCTCCCCGGTCGCCGGTTTCGGCGCAACAGCCGTGCTCATCGGGCAGGGTGGCGATCCCGA
>JBDTOJ010000002.1:0-1995 GCA_039933295.1 Chloroflexota bacterium | reverse complement strand
TCGCGGTCGCGTCCAGCCACGCGATGGGGATGGCCGCCGCGTACAGGATTGAGGGCATGTTCGCGTAGAAGTCCAGGATCTGATGGGCGGCGACGTAGGTCATGGCGACGGCGGCTGCCCAGCCCCAGCGGCGACGTGTCGGGTCCTCGTCGCGGATCGCGTCCCGCACCAGGAGGACCAGGGAGGCGACCAGGACAATTCCCGCGGCTACGCCGACGAGCCCAAGCTCGGCGAAGGTCTGCACATAGATGTTGTGCGCGTGGGGGATGTAGTAGTCGGTCTCGGGTGCAAACGTGTAGTGGACGCGCTGAATGACCCACGTTCCGGGGCCGGTGCCGACAAGCGGCGCCTCGGCGAACATCCGCTCCGCCGCCAGAAGGTAGTTGAAGCGCAGGTCCGCACCGCCCTCGGTGAGCCGGCGCGTGAGCGTCGGCGCGAGCTTGATGAACGCTCCAATCGCCCCGAGACCCACGATGCCGAGCACAACGCGGGAGCGAATCGTCGCGGACCACTGCACTGCGACCGTCCGTGCCTGGCGTTGGCGATCCGCGGATGTGGCGAGGAGCACGAACATCACAAGCCCGGTGATTCCGATCGCGAGCCAGCCCGCCCGTGACCCGCTGGCGAAGGTGGCAAACGCCGCGAGCAGCGTGATGAGCCCGAGCACGATCCGAGACGATCGCCCGGACAGACCGATCACGGCGAACGAAGAGATCGAGAAGAGCAGCACGATCGTCAGGACCGTCGAGGGATTGCCAAAGGTCAGGCTTTCCGACTCTGGACGGAGTGGCGGCAGAGTGAACCGGCCGACGATGCCCCACCAGGCCACCCAATGCACGAGGTTGGCCACCGCGTATGCGATGCCGAGGACGATGGCCATCCCCACCGTGAACGGCCCCATCCGCGCTCGGAAGAACGGATGCGCGAGGAGACGGACGAGCAGGAGGTAGAGCGCGGCGAGCACGATCGCGTAGCCGAGGTACTCGATTGACTGGCGCGGATAGCGTGATGTGGCTGTGGACAGGGCCATTGAGCCCAGAGCCACCGCAATCGCGGGGAGCAGATGGCTCCGTGGGCGCCAGGCGGCACTGCGCCAAGCGACGATCACCCACACAAGGACCGCAAGGCCGGCAAGGATGACGGAGGCGAGGCGCAGTTCGGCCACATACAGGCCGAACCAACCTCCACCGAAGAACACGAGGTAGACGGAAAGCATCGCGATCCCGACCCAGGCGATGATTCTGCCCATGGACGGATGCTACCGTGCCGTGATGTTCGCGAACATGTACGGCGTGCGCCGTCTGGCCGACCCGGGGTTTCGCCGCCTCGTTATCGTGACCATCGCCCTGATCCTGCTCGCCTTTCGGATCACCCAGTTCGCCGTGTTCTCGACCCAGATCCAGTGGGGCTACGACTTCTCGGCCTACTGGTCGGCGGCCGGCCACCTGCTCAGCGGCCAGCCCATCTACGCCGCCGACCAGCTGACCGGGCCGTACGCACCGCAGCGCCAGTTCCTGTACCTGTACCCGCCGCCGCTGGCAGCGGCGGTCACGCCGATCGCCCTGCTCGTCCCGTCTGACTACCGGGCCGCCGCCTGGATCTGGGCTGCTCTCGGCGCGGTCATCCTGATCGCCGGCGCGCTGGCCGTGGCGCGCTCGACCGGGCTCGTCGAGCGCGTCCGCGCGTCAACCGGCCTCGGGCCGTGGATCCTCGTCCTCCTTGCGTTCACGTTTCCGCCGGTCGTCGGTGAACTCGTGCTCGGGAACGTCCACATCCTGCTGTTCGGGCTCTTCGCGATTGCCTGGCTGGGCGTCAGGCGCGGCGATGGCCGTGGCCAGCAGGTGGCGGGCCTGGCGGTCGGCATTGCCGCGGTCATCAAGGTGTTCCCGGCATTGCTCATCCTGTGGTTCCTGCTCACCGGACGCGGACGAGCCGCCTCGTGGGCGATCCTCGGTGCGGTGGCGGCCGTCATCGTCAGCCTGCCGATCACCGGCG
>JBDTOJ010000001.1:0-8016 GCA_039933295.1 Chloroflexota bacterium | reverse complement strand
TCGCCGACCAGCTCCATCACCTCAACCTGGTGGCGGAGATCGAGGTGGACCGTCGGCTCGTCGAGGACCAGAACCGGCGCGTCCTGCGCCACCGCCATCGCGAGCAGGACGAGCTGGCGCTCCCCCATCGACAGCTCGCGGGCGTCACGCCCGAGGAGATGGCCGACGCCGACCCGTTCGATGGCTGCGGCAACCGCCGCTCGATCGCCGGGGCGCATGCCACGAACCGGATGTTCATGCGGAAGCCGACCGAGCGCGACGACCTCCTCGACGGTCGTGGCGAATGGCAGGACCGGCAGCTGTGGCACAACGGCCAGACGCCGTGCCACGGTGATCCGCTCAAGGCGATCGACGCGGTCCCCGCCGAGTTCCACGGTGCCGGTCGTGGGACGAAGGAGTCCGGCAATGACCCGCAGCAACGTCGATTTCCCGGCCCCGTTCGGTCCGATGATCGCGACCCGTTCGCCCGGATCAATCGTCAGGGTCACGTCCCGCAGTGCGGCCCGCGCTCGATAGACGACCGAAACCCCATCGAGGCGGATCACAGTTCGTAGCCCGCGTTGGCGCGCCGAAGGAGGGCCAGGAAGAACGGGGCGCCAACGACGGCCGTGACCACGCCGACGGGGATCTCCCCGAGCAGCCGCGCCACCAGGTCCGCACCGACCATCAGGCTCGCGCCGAGCAGCGCGGCAAGCGGGATCACGAGGCGGGCGTTGGGCCCAACGAGCAGGCGAACGACATGCGGCGCCACGAGCCCGACGAACCCGATCAGCCCGGAGATCGCGACTGAAGCCGCGGTAGCCAGTGACGCAACGGCCAGGAGGATCGCTCGTTCGCGACGGACGTCGATCCCGAGGTGGGCGGCGGCGTCCTCGCCAAGGAGCAGACCGTTGAGCGACCGCGCCCGCGCAAGGATCACGATGCAGGCGATGACGATGAGAGGCGCCGCGACCGCGAGTCGACCCCAGGACGATGCCTCGAAGCCGCCGAGCAGGTAGGCGAAGATCTGGCGCAGTCCCGTCCCGGACAGGTACATCGCCATCGCCAGCCCCGCGGCGAGCAGGGAGCTCACCGCGTAGCCGGTCAGGAGCAGGCTCGTCATCGGGGCGCTCGACCCGACGCGTGAGAGGCGATAGACCACGAACACGGCACTCAGCGCGCCGATGAACGCCAGGGCGTGCAACAGGCCGAACTGGAGGATGAGCGTTCGGACGGGGATCAGGACCGCGATCGCCGCGCCGAGGGCCGCACCCGACGCCGTTCCCAGCACGTACGGGTCCGCGAGCGGGTTCCGCAACAGCCCCTGGAACGCGGCGCCCGCGACCGCCAGGCCGCTGCCCACGAGCATGGCCGTCAGGACCCGTGGCAGTCGCAGGTCCATGACGATCGTCTCGGCGGCGGCCGACCAGGTTGGCGTGATGTTCAGACCAAGCAACCGGCGGCCGAGGATCCCGATCGTGTCGCCGGGCGGGATGAACACCGAGCCCACGGCGATTCCGGCCACGAGCGCGAAGGCAAGGAGCACCAACCCGCTCACGCCCAGGAGGACTGGGCGACGCGCGAGAGCGGCGCGAATGCCGGAGCGAGGTCGCGGGTCGAGCAGCCCGACGCGCGTTGCGGAGGTCAGGTCTGGACCTCCGGGTGCAGGGCCTTGATCAACGCCCGAAGACCATCGACCAGTCGCGGCCCGGGCCGGGTGATGAGCGTGTCGTTGACGGGATAGATCGCTTGGTCCACGACTGCCTTGATCCCGGACCAGTTCGGACGCGCGATGACATCGGCCGGCGTGGTGTATCCGCCATCCCCGAGCAGGATGACTGCGGGGTTGGCGGTGATGAGCTTCTCGAGCGAGATCTGGTAGCTCGCATCGGTCGTGATCGGATCGGCACCGGCAAGCTGGAGCAACTCCTCGTACAGGGAGCCGGCAGAAACGGTGTAGATGTCAGAGGTCGCGTCGATCTCGTAGAACGTCAGGGGCTTGGGGAGACCCTGGGTCAGTGCGGCGAGCCGGTCGAACTCGGCCTGCATGGCCGCGGTCAGGGAACTCGCTTCTTCCGCATGTCCGGTTGCCGTGCCGATCGCCTCGATGCCGGACAGCGCGTCGGCAACAGACTCGGCGTACAGGACGATCACCGGGATCCCGAGGCTTCGGAGCTGGGCGACCGCGGCTGGTGGCGTGAACCCGAGTCCTCCCGCGATCACGAGGTCGGCGCGGAGGCTCACGATCTTCTCGACGTCGGTGCCCTGAAACGTCGCCACGACCGGCAGCGCGTCCGCGTCCGGCGGGTACGGCGTGATGTCTTCGACCTTTGCGACGGTGCTCGGACCCGCGCCGACGGCGAACAGGGTTTCCGTGGCAGCCGGGGTGAGCGACACGATCCGGCTTGGTGCGGCGGCGAGCGTCACGCTCGTACCTTCGTCGTCGACGATCGTGACCGGAAAGGCCTGCGCGGGAGTTGCCGTTGCCGCCGGCGTGGGAGCGGGGGTCGCAACCTGTGCGGTCGTCGCGACGGGCGTCGCGGCGGGACCGGCGCAGGCGGCAAGGGCCAGTACTAGGGTCAGTGGGGCGAGCCGGGCGGCAGCGGACATTCGTGGGCGGCGAGGCCGCTCAGAAGCGGTGCTGTCGCCGTGGCGACGAGGCGCGCGGAAGAACGCAAACGCATGCATGGATTGGGTCTCCGACCGAGGGATGAGGCGGGCCGATTCGTCCGCCGGGTCGATGGGGACGGAGGGGGTCAGTCGGTCGGGTTCACCGTGGAGCCTGCCTTTCTCTCGAAGGTCGTGCATCCACCGGGTGTCGGCGACCGGACTTACGTCGCCGAAGCGACGATCACCGTAGCGGGACTGTGCCGGAGTTACACCGGCTTCGCGACAACTCGGGGGACCGCCCGATTGAGCGATCAGGGCGAACTGTAGCACCGCCCATGCGCAGGTGATCCGGCGATAAGCGCCGACCTCGACACTGGCGGCCTCCGCCCTCCTCCCGCCCCCCGCCGGAGGAGGTATCGCAATGAGATCGAGGCTACGCTGGGTCGTGATTCTCGGGCCGCCGCTGGTCATGGTCCTCGCAACTGCCGCTGCGCTTCCGGGCGCACCACGTGCTGTCGCCGGAAGCCTGCCACTCCCCGTCCAGCTGGTCGCCTGCGCGCCGTCACAGGCCACGCCGCCTTCCCTTCCGGGACGTGGAGAAGGCACGTGGTGGGATCAGCGACCGACCACGGACGCGCACGGTTCCCTGACGGGATGGACCGTCACGATCGGGGCGCCAAGGACACGGTCGATGACCACGACCCTGCCACCCGGGAGCTTCGTCGCAGGATCGAACCAGGGTCGCATCGTCGCCACCGTCGAGGACGGAGCCCACTCGACGGTGCAGATCATCGACACCGCGGCACGATGCTCCCGATCGCTCCCGATCGAGGGGTCGATCGCTCGTCGCGCCGTGCTCACGGCGGATGGAACCACGGCCATGGTCCATCTGCTGAAGCGCGGTACACGTGCCGATCTCGGGATCTGGCGCGTGCCACTTGACGGGTCGCGCCCGACTCGGCTGCTCCCGCCGCCGACGAAAGCCGCACTCCGGTCGTCCGGGATCGATCGAGTCTGGTCAACCGACCTGCGTCTTTCGGCCGACGGGGCTCGCCTCGCGGTTCAGTCCTGCGATCCCGACAGCTGCCTCACCCGCGTGTTCGATCTCGCAACCGGCGCGATTGCCACGGTCCACGGCGAACACGGAAGCGTCGTCGGCATCGTGGGCCGGACGCTCGTTACTCGGGCTTCGTGTCCGGGCTTCCCATGCGACATCCTCGCCTGGGATCTCCGGACGGGACGGTCGACGACGATCGTTGCGGGTTCGTCGGGCGCGGCCGTGACGGGCGATGGTCGGGTCGTCGCCATCCATCGAATGGCCGATGGAACAACAGGGGCAACCCTCGTCGATCTCTCCAGCGGCCAGAGCCTGGCCCTGGGGCAACTGGAACTGGGCGTCTTCCTGCAGGACGGCACCGAAACCACCGGTATAGAAATGCCATCCGGCGCGATCGGGTTGATCCGGCCCGGCGGACCGCCGACGTTCGTTGACATCGCCGCGTCACCCATCCTCGTGAAGGGGAACCGACCGTGATCAGGCACATCCGCAGCAACATCTACCGCTCGTTTCTCCTGGGTACGCTGCTGACGGCGATCGCCGCGGGAAGCGCCACCGCACATGGGCCCGATCCCCTGCTCGGTGGTGCCCTCTGGGCGCAGGATCAGGCGCTCACCTACCAGTGGCGGTCGAATCAGGCGCCGCCGGCATGGATGGCCACGGCCATCGACAACGCGGCCGCCGACGCCAGTCTCACCCGGGCTTCACGGGCCGCGACCTTCGCCCGGGTGTCGACCGGTTCCTCGAGCACGATTGCCTACGGCGAACCGACGGGCTGCTCGTCAGCCGGCATTGCCTGTGCCGATCGGTCCGGGGCGCCCACGAGCTTCAGGATGTGGTTCCGCGCCCAGAACTACGTCTTCGATTGGGGAACGCTTCGCTGGTGCGAGGGCCTCGCCACCATCGCCAAAGGCTGTTTCGATGCGGAGACCATTGCCCTCGATGAGTTCGGACACATCGAGGATCTCAATCACCACGTGAACAGCAGCAACAACTCGGACTACCTCGACGCCGTCGTCCAGACCCTCAGTCGGACACGGCCGGACACCGGCTGGTTGGTGCACCGCTTCGCCCCATGCGACGTGGCGCGCCTCCAACTGGAATACGACCGGCAGACGGCGAGTGCCCCCTTCTCGTCCTGCCTCGCGATAGCCACGGCCACGACCCTCGGCGCATCGTCCACGAGTGTCTGGGTCGGGACCGCGGTCAAGTTCACGGCCACGCTGAAGACGACCAGCGCGTCGGCCAATCGGGCGCTCAAGAGCGATCCCATCAGCGCCCGCTCGGTGGTCCTCCAGCGACGGGTCGCGGGCTCCACCACCTGGACGAACATCGGGGCCATGACGCCGAGCGGAACAACGGAGGGAACGTACGTGCTCACGGTCTCACCGACGGCGACCTATGAATGGTCGGCCGCCTTTGTCCCAGCCACGGGTGATGGTGCCCTCAAGTCCATCTCGGGCGTGATCAAGGTGACGGTCAACGGATGCAGCGGAACTGGCTGTCCCAGCCGGGTCGTCGAATGACCCGGGACCTGAACCTCGCCTTCGCTGGACCGACTGCCGGCGTGACGCTTCTCGCCCTGGTCGGACTCATGGGCTGCACTTCGGCATCTGGAGCCCAGGGCACGACCGGAGAGATGCCGAGGAACACCCCGGCGCCGGCGACTGCCGCACTGACGGACGTGCCTTCCAAGCCGGTGCTCCGCCCGCTCGCCGAGATCGTGACTGCCCAGGGCGCCGTCCTGGGTGAGCTCGGCAGCTATGCCATGGACGGTGCCGGCGGCGACGCGCCGTGGCTTCCGTTCTCGACGATCCCGTCCGTTGAGATCGGCTCGACCGATACGCTCCAGGTCCGGTTCGCGGACAGCGCTGCCATCGGGGACGTGTCAACGCTCTTCGCAGCCGCGGCCGATACGAACGGAACCCATCTGCACGCCGTTCCAGTGGCCGACCGCTCGGCGGATGGATCGTCGGTCAACGTGGGGCCGTTACCGCCGGGGCAATGGGTTCTTGCGGCTCGCATCTTCCGGGCCGATGGGCGCGGCGATGGCATGACCTACTGGGCCGTCACGGTGCGCTGACTGGCCGTCCGGCCAACACCGAGGACTGCCGCACCACGTGGACGGCCGCACCACGTGGTTGCCGGGCCACAAGGCAACGACCCGCTCGGGATTCCCGGGCGGGTCGTCAGTTCGTCATGGTGGAGGCGGCCCCTGGCCGGCCTCCCAGTGTCAGGCCGTGGGCACCGCCGTCGGTCCGAAGATGGATACCTGAGCCTCATCGGGCAGCATCACGCCAAAGACCTTTTGCAGGGCGAGTAGGTGGACACAGGCTCCCCAACTCTGGAAATAGTGGCAGGTGCAATGCCACTGGCCGGCGTCGAGTGCGACCTGGTGCGTGTCGTTGTCGCCGCGGAACGTGAGCGAGACTCGATCGAGAGAAATACGATCGAGTTCCCGGGCGTAACGATTGGCCTTCTCGACCTTGCCGATCAAGGAGCTGTGCATCGTGCCAGACCCTCCGGCCCCCGCAGGGGCTGCTTGGCGAGCCGCCGTCCGGTCCTTGCACCATCGACCAGGCGAGACGGTCGCAGGGACAGCCTACACCCTGAGAACCCGGTTGGGCACCGCGGAATCCGTCAGGGTGCCGAGGTCCCCTCGCGCCCGAAGTCATCCGACAGGCGGATGACGTCCTCCAGCTCCGGCGTCGAAACCTCCATCAGCTCGCAACGTTCAATCGCGGCATACCGGTGGCGCCGGCCGGTCGCCACGTGGGCGTCATCACCTGGGCCGAGCTCGAATTCCTCGTCGATGCCCTGATCGTTCTCGAGGGTCAGCCGAAGGCGACCCGAGAGGACGCGGATCGACTCGTCCTTGATCTCGTGGTACTGGTAGGACAGCCGCTTGCCGGCCTCGATGACCAGGATCTTGCCGACGTACCGATCGGTGTGTGCCCAGATGAGCTCATGCCCCCAGGGCTTGTCCACCCGGCGCGCGGCCGCTCCAGCGCCGGCGTTCACATCGCCCATGCTCAGTTCCCCCGTACCAGGCGCTCGCCGGAGACGAGCATGGCTTCCCGCAGATCCTCGGATGTCGATTCGGTGTAGATCCGGAGCAACGGCTCCGTTCCGGACGCTCGGATCAGCAGCCAGCTGCCGTCGGCCACGAAGAACTTCATGCCGTCATTCGTGCTGAGCAACTGGGTGTTCGTGACGGCCAGGCCGGCAAGTTCAGATGGTGGTTCATCACGCAACCCGACGAGGACGTGCTTCTTGACCGCGTCGTACTCGGCCCGATCGAAATGGACGTCGATCCGGCGATAGAACGACGGCCCAGCCAGTTCGTGGAACTGCCGAAGCATCTTCGATACCGGCCACTGGCCCCGCTCCCGCTCGCGCAGGAAGAGGTCGAGGAGCAGGAGATCGGCGTAGATGCCATCCCGTTCCGGAAGATGCATGCCGAACCCGAACCCGCCGCTCTCCTCGGCGCCCATCATCGCGCCCGTCTCGATCATCTTGGGCCCGATGTACTTGAACCCGACCGGCGTCTCGTAGACCTCGATGCCGAAGTGCGCCCCGAGCCGGGCGACCATCGAGGTGTTGTTGACCGAGATCGCGACCGGCTCCCGCAGGCCACGGTGCTCGGCGAGGTAGTACATGAGGAGGCCCGTCACCTCGAGCTGATGGATGAACGTGCCCTGCTCATCAGCCGCACCGGCCCGGTCAGCATCACCGTCGAGCATCAGGCCGACGTCGTAGCCGCCGCCGGCAAGCATGGCGAGCGCTTCGTCGACGTTCGGCCGGATCGGTTCCGGGTTCACGCCGCCGAAATACGGGTTCCGTTCCTGGTGAATCTCATTGACCCGGATCCGGCCGCCGTCGAGGAGCCGGCTGGTCCAGCCAGCCCCAGCGCCCCACATCGGCTCCACAAGCACGCTTACATCGGCGGCCTTGAGCGCGTCGATGTCCACGGTTCGGCGGACGTACCGCTCGTAGCCTTCATATGGGTCGAATCGCTCGAACAGGCCGGCGGCCTCGGCATCGGCGATCGGCCGCCTCGGCAGGACGACGCCGCCGTTTGATGCGATGCCGGCCTCGATGATCTTGAGCATCTCGGGGCCAGCCGCGGAGCCGGTCGGCGACTTGACCTTGAACCCGTTGTCGGTCCACGGGTTGTGACTGGCGGTGATCACGATACCGGCAGACGCGCCGCGTTCGACGACCTCGTAGGAACTCATCTGGGTGGGCACGGCCGTGGATGAGTACGCAACCGGAATGTCATGCGCGAGCAGGACCTCGGCCGCGGCCACCGCGAAGTGCTCCGACGCGAAGCGGCGGTCGTAGGCGATCACGACGCCCTTCGCCTGCTC